>CACXIM010000055.1 GCA_902767725.1 uncultured Bacteroidia bacterium
TATGAAACCCAAACTCGTCATCTTCGACCTCGACGGCACGCTGCTCGACACCATCGACGACCTCAAGGAGGCCGTCAACCACGCCATGAGCTTGAGAGGTTTCCCGACTTATACGCGCGACGAAGTCATGGCCATGGTCGGCCACGGCGCCCGCAACCTGATGCGAAAGGCCTTACCCATCGACCGTAAGGATGACAACATGGTGGATGCCGCCTATAACGACTTCAGGGCATACTACATCACCCATATCGACATACACACAAAGCCTTTTGCTGGAATACAAGACCTCTTGGCCAAGCTACACCAAGAAGGCGTGATGCTTGCCGTGGCCTCCAACAAGTTCCAAGAAGGCACCGAACACCTCATTAAGGAGTTCTTCCCTGAGATTCCCTTTGTGGCGGTCTTGGGTGGTCGTCCAGACTTTCCGCTCAAGCCAAACCCTGAAATCGTTAACGAAGTATTACTCAAGGCAGGTGTCAAGAAGGAAGATGCCGTCATGATCGGCGACTCCGACACCGACATGGAGACTGCGGCCAACGGCGGCATCATGGGCGTTGCTGTGAATTGGGGGTATCGGAATATGAGAGACATAAACAATTTGATAATCGGCCCTTCGACCCTTCGACGAGCTCAGGGCTCAGGGGCCGAACTCTTTACGGTGGTAGACACTGCTGAAGAACTACAAAAGTTGTTTTTATAATTCTTTGAAGTTTTTTATCAAAAAAGAAAAAATATGTATTTTTGCGGCATAAATCCGTAGATTGCTACAAATATATTCCATGAAATGATGTTTTTTGAGCGAAAAACATATCTGCAACAACTCATATCGGCAGAAGGAAACGGCATGATAAAAGTGATTACCGGCATTAGACGATGCGGAAAGTCATTCTTGCTGTTTAACATCTTTCGCGATTACCTGAAAACAAAAGGAATCCAAGATGACCATATCATCCAAGTAAATTTAGAGGATAGAAGAAACAAACGCTTAAGAGACCCTGACGAACTACTGAACCACATTGACCAACAGATGATTGACGAAAACGTGTATTACATTCTATTGGATGAGATACAACTAGTACCCGAGTTCGAAGATGTGCTGAATTCCTATTTACACGTTAAAAATGCTGAGGTTTATGTGACAGGATCAAATGCTAAGTTTTTGTCAAAAGATGTCATTACTGAGTTTAGGGGACGTGGTTGGGAAATAAGGGTGCATCCTTTGAGTTTTGATGAATACTACGAGGCCATAGGAGGCGAAAAAGCGGCCGCTCTTGAGTCATATTACTTGTACGGAGGACTACCAGGTGTGATGCAGTTCGAATCATCGGCCGAGAAACAGAACTATTTACGAGAGGTGTTCGAAACGGTATATCTCAAGGATGTATTGGAACGCCACCACCTTCAGAACGCCGATGGCATGAGAGAACTTATACGCATATTGGCTTCAGGCATCGGCTCAAGTACAAATGTGCGACGTATAGCCAACACTTTCAAATCGGTTGCCAATATGGAGATTGGACCCAATACCATTACGCGTTATCTCGATCATTTGCAAGATTCATTCATTATCAACGAAGCATTGCGCTATGATGTGAAAGGACGCAAATACATTGGCACCGAAACAAAATACTATTTTGAAGACTTGGGCATTCGCAATGCCATTCTCGATTTCCGTCAGATAGAGTTTAATCACACCATGGAGAACGTTATCTATAACGAACTGCGCAGGCAGGGATTCAGTGTCGACGTTGGACTCGTTGAAATCATCTTGCATGATGCCGAAGGAAAGAGCGTGAGAAAAAAACTGGAAATCGACTTCGTTGTGAATCGTCATGATGAACGCTTATACATTCAGTCTGCCTTCACATTGCCCGACAAGGAAAAAGTGGAACAAGAGCAAGCCTCTCTACTTAAAGTATCCGATGGATTTAAGAAAATAATCATATCGGGCGACCGCTTTAGATCGAATTATAACGATGATGGTATTTTGATAATGAGCATATTTGATTTCCTGCTAAACTAGAGTTGTCATGACCGACCGTCTCACACCCGAACAACGCCACCGCGTGATGTCGCGCATCTACGGCAAAGGCACCAAACCCGAGCTGAAGGTCAGGCAATGGCTGTGGCGACATGGTTATCGTTATCGCCTCAACGTGAAGAGCGTGCCTGGTAAACCCGACATCGTCATGCGGCGGTATCGCACGGCGATTTTTGTGAATGGGTGTTTTTGGCATGGGCACCATGTAGAGACGTTTCAGGAAACGTCTCTACAGATGGTTAATTCAAAATGCTGCAAAATTCCGCAGACGAACAGGGAGTTTTGGGTGAACAAAATCAAAAGAAACCAAGAGCGCGACCAAAAGAATTATCAGTTGCTGCACGACAACGGTTGGCAGGTCATCGTCATCTGGGAATGCCAACTCACGCCCAAGCGCATCGAGGAGACCATGCTACGCGTGGAGTTGCTGCTCAACGAACATTTCTTGGCTTTGCACCAGCCGAAGGTGATACCCTACGATGTTCAGGAGACGCCTATTTCTATTGCAGCGGAAGAAGAGAATTACGGAAAGAGGTGAGAATTAAAATATCTTTCTATCTTTGCAGTCTCAAACCAATTAAAACACATTAAAATGAAGAAGATTATTACCATAATAGCGATGCTTTTGTTTGCCGGAATGGCTGCTATGGCTCAAGAAACCAACTACGCCAAAAGCGACTTCGTCCCCGGTGACGAGATTATTTTTGACGACAACTTTGAAGGGGAGAAGCTTGGCGAGTTTCCGCTGAGGTGGGATTTACTGGATGGCTATGCGGAGACGGCGCAGCAGCAGGGACGTAATGTGATTGCGTTCACCGACAACGGACTGGGACAAGTGATGCCGCTGATGAAACAGAAATGGGATTGGCTGCCGGAGGTGTTCACGGTGGAGTTCGACCTCTACGTGGCTCCTATGAATACGGGAGACGCGGAGGATTCATCACTCGACATGAGTATTTATTTTGGTGAACGCGGCGACGACAGCTATTACAATGCATCTAGCTATGTGAAATTCTGGTACAGGGAAGATGGCTCCTGCAATCTGACATGGAGCCTGCTGAAACCGGACGGAGACAACCAGTCGAGTGGAGAGAAGATGCTGGGCCTGAACTCGGGCAACAGTGATTATCTGGAAAAAGACAACCCAGTGGTTCCCGGAGAGTGGAACCACTTCGCTTTCTCGTTCAACCAGCGGGCATTCAAGGGCTATGTGAACGGCGTGCGTATGATCAACGTGCCGGCTATGAAGGCTCCTGGCTACCTCTTCTTTGCCAGCGGAGCGTTCTATCGCTACACAGGGTTGAGCAATGTGCGCATCGCGCAAGGTGCCGTGCCGCTCTACGACCGCCTCACCACCGACGGCAAAATCGTCTCCTACGCCATCACTTTCGAGACTGGCAAGGCCGATTTGAAGCCGGAATCCGTCATCGAAATCAACCGTGTGGCCAAACTGATGCAAGAGCATCCCGAGCTTGAATTCGAGGTACAAGGCCATTGTGACAATACCGGTACCGATGCCGTGAACGACCCGCTGAGCCAACAGAGGGCCGAGGCCATCGTGAACGCCCTCGTGAAGCAAGGTATCGCACAATCACGCCTCACACCCGTGGGCAAAGGTTCGCATTCTCCCATCGCCTCTAACGACACAGCCGAAGGACGCGCCAAGAACCGCCGAGTGGAGTTCGTAAAGAAATAAACATCAAATCAGCATCCGCGTCTTTTTCCTATACTCATCATAGCCTGGCTTGTTTTGAAGCTGGCGCCGTTCCATCATGGGGATGCTGATGAAGAGAAAGAGTGCGGTCATGGCCACAGGAGCAAGGATCAGCCAATCCAAGCCATAGATTGAAGCATACATCGTCCAAACGCCCCACCACATCGAGATCTCACCGAGGTAGTTGGGATGGCGACCGTGTTTCCAAAAGCCTACATCGCAATATTGACCGGGGTGTTCTTCTCGAAAACGATGGATCTGGGTGTCAGAAACCAACTGTAAAGTGGCGGCTGAAATGCAAATTGCAAAGCCGAGCCAAGTCAACATGTTGGCCGTTTCCGTAGACTCAAACAAACCGAATCCAGGAAGCATGGCTGCGAACACCAAGACGGTCGGCATCATGTTCAAGCCAAAGAAATTGATGACTTGGAAAATGAAAGGCGACTGTGTCTCGCGATAACGGGTATAGCGCCAATCCTCATGGGCGAGACCCTTAAAAGTATAAGCCCAATTGCCCGTCAAACGAATGCCCCAATACCAAACGGCGATGAGCAACAAAACGACTGGCAAGGTAAAGGTCGACTTGTAAAAAGCCCAAACGGTGAACATGACTGGAGGTGCCACACTCCAATAGGGATCGTAAACTGACACGTTTTTATAGAAGAGGCCAAATCCCCACACGACAACCGTAGCCACTACATCAGCCAAAAACAAGGCCACAAGCTCGTGCAGTCCCTTGTTTAGCGTCATGAAAACAAAATAACCTAATAAAATGGCTATCAGATAGATAATACTGACGATAACAATACTAACTGTTTTGGTTTGATTCTTCATGTTCCAATCATTTCAAAATAAACTCCAATGTTCCGCCAGCCATGATTTCCTGGTGTGTAATATTGTAATCCTTTATCGCCTTGCCATTGAGCTTCACGCTCTTCACATGGATGCGTTCAGGAGTCTTGTTCGGTGCGGAAATCACAAAGTCCATTCCATTCGCAAGATGCAAGGTTGCCTTGTTGAACAATGGCGTGCCAATGACGTATTCTGCCGACCCCGCATGGAAGGGATAGAAACCGAGGCTTGAGAAGATGTACCAAGCCGACATTTGGCCGCAATCGTCGTTGCCGGCATAGCCGCAAGGCGTGGCGCGATAGAACTCGCTCCTCACCTGCTCCACCAACTCCTGCGTGCGCTCAGGCTTGCCAGCGAAGTTATAGAGATAAACGGTGTGGTGGCTAGGCTCGTTGCCATGGGCATATTGTCCGATGAATCCGCTGGCGTTGCCGTTGACTTCACCGCTGGTGGCAGTGAGACTGAAGTTCTCGTCGAGTTTCTTTAAGAAGCCTTTTGTGCCGCCGAAAAGGTCGATGAGGCCTTGCGGGTCTTGCGGCACAAACCACATATACTGCCAAGCATTGCCTTCCACGAAGCAAGGCTGTTCGTACGACAACGGATCGAAGCCTTCCATCCAGTTGCCTTTTTCGTCCTTGGGACGAAAGAAGCCCGTTTCTGGGTCGAAGAGGTTTTTATAGAACATACTACGACGATAGAAACGTTCATAGTCTTCGGTTTTGCCGAGTTTCTTTGCCACCAAAGCCACGCAAGCATCATCAAAAGCCTGCTCCATGGTAATACTGACGCTCTCGTCTTGCAAGGTTTGTGGCATGTAGCCGTATTGTTCCCAAATCTCAAACGGTGAGTTGAAGTGGCTCCGTGTGCTACTCTCGACCATAGCTTGATAGGCCTCCTCCACATCGATGCCGGGAATCTCAGCGAGGATAGCATCGGCAAGCACAGGGATGGCATGGTTGCCAATCATGCAATAGTTGTCTTGTCCCCAGAGATCCCAAATGGGCAGGTAACCATAGGTTTTGTGGTGCAGCACCATGTCGCGGACAAACTGCGCGGCAATGTCGGGCGCTATGAGCGTATACAGCGGATGTGCAGCGCGGAAGGTGTCCCAAAGGCTGAACGTGCTGTGATACGTCTGTCCCTCAGGCATCTGCTTGATCTCGAAATTGGTATCCATATAACGGCCATCCACGTCGCTCATAGTATTGGGTTGCATCAATAAGTGGTATAGACCCGTGTAGAATATGGTCTTTTGCTCTTCGGTGCCTTCGATGTCGATGCGGCTGAGTTCACGTTGCCAAATGTCGTGGGCAGCTTTGACATAGCCGTCAAAATCCCAACTTTGGGCTTCGGCCAGCATGTTTTTCCTTGCGCCTTCGTTGTCAACGGGCGAGATGGCGACTTTAATAATCAGTTCGTTTCCTTCTTTGGAGTCAAAACTCAAAGCTGCGCGCAAGGTGCGACCATTGACAATATCACTATTTCCGACACTCAACCCGCCATTCATCAACAGATGCTGGTTGAACGGCCTTGAAAACTCAGCGCGGAAATACACTTTGCGCATCTTGGCCCAGCCCGTGACGACGCGGTAGCCTTCAATAGTGTGGTCATCGACGAGGCGAATCTGTGCTTGGATCACATCGTAAGTGCGGCGTTTGGAGTAATAGGCCTCGCCACGGAAGGTGCCACGGTCAAGATCGAGCACCACGGTCTGAGGCTGTCCCTCGGGAAAAGTATAACGATGGATGCCCGTGCGCGTAGTGGCTGAAAGCTCCACATTGACATTACTCTCCTGTAACAATACCTGATAATACCCTGGGCAAGCGGACTCTTTGTCATGGCTATAATGCTGTCCGAAGTCGGCAGCTTTCAACTGCTCGGGTGTCACTGCTGTGCACAAGGGCATGAGACTCACATCGATGAGGTCGGTGCAGCCCGTGCCACTGAGGTGGGTATGGGTGAAGCCATAGATGATGTCTTTGTTGTAGTCGTAGCCCGAACATGGATCCCATGTCACCATCAGCTCAGTCTCAGGACTCAGTTGTACCATGCCTTGTGGCATCGTGGCGCCCGGGAATGTGCTTCCACTGAGGGCCCCTGTCTCATCGGTCTGTGTGCCGATAAAAGGGTTTACAAATTGCGTGTAGTCGTTAGTGCTTTGGGCGCAGAGGAAGAAGGGCAGCAACAGAATTGCTGCCAAAAAAACTTTGTTTTTTGTCATAGTTGTTATTCTTTCACCAATTTAATCGTGCTCGTACCCACCTCACTTGAGATGCGGGCCATATAAACACCTTTTGCACAACCGCTAAGGTCAATCTCGGCACGACCTTCATTCAACATAGTAGATGTAATCTTTCTGCCAAACAAATCAAAGACGGTAATATCGCCAGAGGCAGCATTAGTCTCAATGCTGACACGACCCAAAGTAGGATTAGGGCTGACATTCACGGCAAGGGAAGCATCCTCTTCTACACCATCATCGACATAATTGCCCACCCTCACATCGTCAACATACACGCCATCGGCATGGTTAGACTTTGCCCTGAAGGCGATAAGATAGGTGTCGGAGGCTGCGGGTAGCGCATACGATACTTCCTCCCAGTCCTCGCAAGCAGAGGTGAAGTTGTCGAGCAGATGCCATGAATCATCAGGAGAGGTGGCATAGTAAACGGAAAGCTCATCGACATTAATCTCCAGACTACGCTGACGATGCTTGAAGGTAAGGTAGGGGTCGGTGACAGCAGTAATGTCCAAAGGCGCAGAAACAAGCCAAGCCACATCGCCAAGCCAAATGAAGAAAGCTGTATTGTTGAGAATGAGATAGCCAGGATCAATCACCCAGCCATCCTCGCCTGCCTCGATTTGGTTTTGCCAGCAAACAAAGTCCTCCGAGGCCTCAAAGTCGTCGAAATAAGGCAGATCATCGGTGACAACAATCACGTCGCATAGTGTCTTGAACGTCGTGGGTTGCGACCACTCTGATTCCATTCCTCCACCACAATTGGATTTCACACGGAAAGTATACTCTGTATTAGGCTCCAATCGCTCCATCAGATAGGGTTGCGAAGTCGCCGTGGTTTGGTGTCCGTTTATGTCAATGGTCCAGTTCTCTTCGTTGCCTGTCGTCGACCATCCAAGAAGAGCTGAATTCGTTGTGATTTCATTGACAGTCAGGCCTACAGGACGAGCACAGCCTCCAGCCGAGGCAATCTCAATATCATCGATGAAAACGTAGTAACCTCCATTGCAGTGACCCAAGAACGACACCTGGAAGGTAGCACTCAAGTCGTCCAACGTAAACGATGCATCATACGTGTTAGCCCAGTCACTGATGCTAAAAATGTCCAGTTGATGCCAGCTATCGGAAGGAGAGGTGCGGTAACTCACCGTGAGCTCATCGTAGGGAGGAAACAGAGCCATCATGGCGTAGGCAAAGCTGAAGGTAGCACTGTTGCTACCCGTCAAATCAAAGGTGGGCGACACCAGACGTGCCTCATCGCCAGAGGAAGCATTTTGGAAGGCTACCACGTTGGATTCCGTACCTTGCATCACTGCCCAAGTGGCAGAGCTTGTCGTCTCCACCGTCCAACATTCCATCTCACCTGATTGGAAGTCTTCGATGTAAGACTGTCCAGGAGCGATGGGAATGGTACATTGTGCAACTGCAGTAGCAGCGTTAAAGAAGAGAGCCATTACAGTGGCAAATAGTGCTTTCGCAAAGTAGTGTTTGTTTTTCATAGCGCTTTTATTTTTGATATTGAATGATTTACAGGCAAAGATATGTATTTATGTTTAAGTGTTGATTGTTTAATTAACTACGTTGAAATTTTAATTCGGCGTTAGCCAATCTTCGATTTGTTGAATTGAGCCTATTAGCTTTCAGCTATCAGCATTGTAATGACCAAGCTGAAAGCTGACGGCTGATAGCTGATAGCTTATTATCTTCTCCCAAAGTAATACTGTCCCTTCCCTACCGTAGCATTGCCGTATTGGATGGCATTGGTGATAACACGACATGCACATCGTGCAGTTGCCGTTCCATTTCGGGCGACCGTCTTCAAGGATAACGTTCTTCAGAGGACAGGCTTCCACACACTTGCCGCAATGGATGCAGGCATCAGTAGTAATATACTTCTTGTCATTGGTAGCCATCTTGCTGAAGCCTGGGTTGATCACACGGCTCTTGAACCAAGCCGCGCCGCCTTTTGTCATTTTGGAAAAACGTTCTTTGTTTTGTATTCTTGGAATATATTCGGCCAAGACAGTATCAGTAGCTGCAATTTTGCGTTGGGCATTCTCGTCGGTGTCGAGTTTGAAACCAGGCATGCCGATAAAGGTCTCAGGCATTTGAAGGCTGATACAAGCATCGAGCTTCATGCCCTTTTGTTCCAACGCCTTACGGAAGATGTCTTCGGCTAGACCACATTCGTCGCCACAGGTGCAGGCAAAATATACGTAAGACAAGGTACCTGAGCCTGTCGAAGGGCCGACTTTAACAGATAACTTCTTAACAAAATTCATTACTAACTTCGGAGGACCCCAAGCATAGATGGGGAACACGAAGCCAAGCCTTTCGCCTTCGGCCAATTCGTATTCATAGCGGCCTTCACGTGCGGCTTCAGGAATGAAGATCAAATGGTCGTTGAGACCTGCGGCGATTGTTTCCGCCACATGTTTGCTGTTGCCACAACCAGAGAAATAGAATAACATAAGTTCTTGTGTTTGATGCGGCAAAGATAAACAGAATATCGTACTTTTGCAAGCCGAAACGAATTACTTCATGCCCAAAGACTCACTTAACCGTTCCATCTTGCGTTTGGCCATCCCCAACATCATCAGCAACATCACTGTGCCGCTGCTGGGCTTCGTCGACATGATGCTGATGGGACATCAGGATTCTGTGGCCTACATCGGAGCCATCGGCTTGGGCGGCACCATCTTCAGCGTGATGTACTCCATCTTCAGCTTCATGCGAGCGGGCACGACGGGTTTCACTGCACAGGCCTACGGTGCCAACGACCGCGCCGAGATCGCCTATTCGCTCTATCGCTCACTCTGCATCGCAATGATAGCAACTGTGCTGGTGCTTACGCTGCAAGGACCAGTAGAATGGCTCAGCATGAAACTGCTTAACGGCAGCCAAGAGGTGTTGGCCTATACTTCCACCTATTTCCGCGTGCGCATCTGGGCAGCGCCGGCGGTGCTCTGCCTCTATGCCTTCAATGGTTGGTACATCGGCATGCAAAATACCACCATCCCCATGATCATCGCTATTTTGACCAACGTGGTGAACATCGTTTTGAGTGTCATTTTCGTCAATGCCATGGGCATGGGCGTCACGGGCGTAGCCTTGGGTACGGTCATCGCCCAATACTGCGGCTTGCTGACTGCCATCATCTTCCTCTTCGCCAAATTCCGCTACCACCTCATCCCTATCCGAAGCATCCTTTTGTTCGAGAAAGACAAACTGAAGCGTTTCTTCAAGGTGAATGCCGACTTTATGATTCGCAGCATCCTTTTAGTATTAAGCATTGCCTTCTTCAACAACCAGTCAGCCAAACTCGGCGACGACATGCTGGCCGTCAACATGATTTTGATGCAGTTCTTCTACATCTTCTCTTACTTCACCGATGGATTTGCTTACGCAGGCGAGGCCTTGGTGGGCCGTTTCACGGGGGCGCATGACCCCAAGCAACTCCGACAAACTGTCAAGCTACTGTTCCTTTGGGGTTTCTTCATCGCCTTGCCTTTCACCGTGCTTTATGCCCTCTTCCCCGACTGGTTCATCCGTCTTGTCAGCGACCAGCCAGGCATCATCCCGATGGCAAAGCCTTATCATATCTACCTTGCTGCCATCCCGCTCATCACCTTTGCCGCCTTCCTTTGGGACGGTGTTTACATCGGTGCCACTGCGGCACGTGCCATCCGCAACACAATGCTCATTTCGGCCGTCGGCGTGTTTTTGCCTGCCACCTTATTATTAACGCCCCGTTTCGGCAACCATGGTCTTTGGATAGCTTTCCTATTGTTTATGGTCGCCCGCGGCCTGAGCATGACTTTAATGGCAAAAAAGGCCGTGTTCGGAGCATAATGTTTCGGGCGGATTTACAATCCACCTGCAAAGAACCCGCGGATTTGTAATCCGCGTTTTTTTCCTATCTTTGCACTAAATATGAAACTCCTATGGAAGAGATCCTAACATTTCTCGATGACGTCCTCCACAATAACAACCGTCCTTGGTTTCAGGAGCACAAGAAACAATACCAAACGGCACAAGCCAACTTCAATGCCTTGGCCGAGCAGATCATCGCCGGCGTGCAGAAGTTTGACGACAACTGCAAAGGCTTAACTCTAAAAGACTGCACCTACCGCTTCTATCGCGACACGCGTTTTTCGCCCGACAAGCGACCTTACAAGACCCATTTTGGCGTGTTCGTTTGCCCCGAAGGCAAGAAGTCAATGCTGAGCGGCTACTATTTTCACTTGGAGGCCAAGGAGTCGGAATATCTCGGCCACAACATGCTCTGCACGGGGATGTATATGCCCGACACGGCCATGTTGAAGACTATCCGCGATGAAATCCTCTTCAACGGCG
Organism: uncultured Bacteroidia bacterium; assembly: GCA_902767725.1. Classification (GTDB taxonomy): domain Bacteria; phylum Bacteroidota; class Bacteroidia; order Bacteroidales; family F082; genus Limimorpha. The sequence goes on from CACXIM010000055.1 coordinate 11,203, forward strand.
AGCCTTTGAAGGAGGCCATCTCCAAAGCCAAAGGTTTCGACCTTGACATCAGCCACGCCATGAAGCGTATACCCAATGGCTATCCCAAAGATCATCCTCAAGCCGAGCTCTTTAAGCAGCGTGACTGGCTTCTGGTGCAGGACCTCCCCGACAAACGCCTCTCCGACCCACACCTCATCGATTGGGTGCTGAGTGAATTCGAGAAAACCAAGGACTTCTGCCAGTGGCTGAATAGAACCGTTCGAGGAGAATAAAACGGTAGAGACGATGCAAGCACCGTCTCTACAAATAAAAATCCATATTTCTGTAATCCTTACGCCAGTTCAAACTGCTCGAGGAACTTTAAGTCGTTTTCGAAGAACAGTCGCAGGTCATTGATGCCGTATTTCAGCATGGCAATGCGTTCCACGCCCATGCCGAAGGCGAAACCCGTGTATTTCTCCGGGTCGATGCCGCTGGCGATGAGGATGTTGGGGTCGCACATGCCACAACCCAAGATCTCAACCCATCCTGTGTGCTTGCAGATGTTGCAGCCCTTGCCGCCACAGATGTTGCACGAAATGTCCATCTCCGCCGAAGTCTCGGTGAAGGGGAAATACGAGGGACGGAAACGCACCTTGGTGCCCTCGCCAAAGAACTCCTGTACAAAGTGGTACAAAGTCTGCTTCAGGTCGGCAAACGATACGTTTTCATCGATATACAAGCCCTCGATCTGGTGGAAGATACAATGGGCACGGGCAGAGATGGCCTCGTTGCGGAACACACGGCCAGGGGCGATGATGCGGATGGGCGGCTGGTGGGTCTCCATCACGCGGACCTGCACGCTCGAGGTGTGGGTACGCAACAGCACATCCGAGGCCTTGTTGACATTGGGCTCCTTGCTGATAAAGAAGGTGTCCTGCATGTCGCGTGCAGGATGGTCGAGCGGGAAGTTCAAGGCGGAGAACACGTGATAGTCGTCCTCAATCTCGGGACCTTCGGCGATGGTGAAGCCGAGATGTGAGAAGATCTCGTTGATGTCGCGACGCACAATCGACAGCGGGTGACGCGCACCCTTCATGTCGGCGGCAGGCATACTCATGTCGAAACCGGCATCGTTGCTGTGCTGGTTCTCAAACTTTTGAAGCTGTTCTTCCACCTTGTCTTGCACGACGTTCTTCAACTCGTTGAGCTTCATGCCCATCTCTTTGCGGAGCTCAGGGGCCACGTTCTTGAAGTCAGCAAACAAAGCGGGAATAATGCCTTTCTTGCTCAAATAAGTGATGCGGAAGTTCTCCAAAGCCTCTTTGCTGTCGGCCTGGAAATCACGCACTTGGGATAGTATTTCTTCGATTTTGTCTTTCATCGTATATCAGCTTTAAGCCGTAAGCAGCAAGCCGTAAGCAGCAGCAATTCAAATGCTTACTGCTTATGGCTTAGAGCTTATGGCTTTTTATTTTTCAATCGTAACGGAAATGATAGTCACAGGATCAACAGGGACGTCCATGCGGCCAGTTTTCACGGCAGCAATCTTGTCAACTATCTCCAAACCTTCGGTAACTTCGCCAAAAACGGTATAGTCGCCATCGAGATGCGGGGTGCCACCCACGGTCCTATAGGCCTGACGCTGACGGGCACTGAATACCTTGCCCATGCGGCTCTCAAACATGTCTAAAGTCTTGTCATCATACACCTTGCCTTGCACGATGTAGAACTGCGAACCACTGGAGGCCTTCTGGGGATTAACCTGATCAGGCTGACGGGCGGCACAAAGGGCTCCTTTCTTGTGGAAGTGGTTGTCCTTGAACTCGGCGGGGACTCTATAGCCTGGGTCGAGACGACCGTCCTTGTTCTGTCCACCTTGGATCATGAAGTCCTTGATGACGCGATGGAAGGGCGAGCCATTGTACCAACCCTCGTTCACCAACTTGATGAAGTTGTCGCGATGCTGCGGCGTGTCGTTATACAGTTTGGCCTTTATGGTTCCCATGCTAGTCTTGATGACGACCACAGTTTCCTTTTCATTTGCTTTCTGTGCTTGGCAGGTCAATCCAACCAAAACCAAAGCAGCGATAATCAGTTTTTTCATATTTCTAAATATTTAAAATTCAACATTCAGCATTGACTTCGTCGAATACTTCGTATTTCAACATTCCTCATTCATTCACAATGGAATACGTCACTTCCAACCTCATCTTCTCATCTACTGGTGCCTCAGGACCATTGATGATGTAACGTGTCGCGTTGTAGGCCGCACCATTGATACCCAAACTCAGCCCAAGGTTATCTTTCTTGCCATCGATCATTTGTTGCAGATATTCCGTGATGCGGAAACTCACTGCCTGCTTGCTTGAGCTGTAGGTACCGTCAAAGAAAGCGCTGCCTTCAAGATAATCAGGCAAGAGATAGGTAGTCGTATCGGAGCCGAAACCTACCAACAGGAAGTTTTTCGGAGTTTTAAAAATGGAATCCGTCAATGCAGCATTGGCAGGTAGGATAAGTTTGGCTTCGTTGACCACCAGACGACAACCTTCCAAGGTATCCGTCCAATGACTCAGGTTGGGGAACAACACCTTGGCCCTCACTCCACCCATGGTCTGCAGGTAAATGTCCGACTGACCCAAGGCCTCCTGACCATCCAGCAGCTGGCTCACAAACTCAGGACTACCTTGCGAATAGTCGTGATCGAAATGATTGAAATAGGTATCGGAAGACGTCACATAGAAATTATAGCGCATGGGCTTATCAGGCGTAGCCGCATTGTGATAGTAAAGCTGCAACAAGGTATACGTGTTGTTCGTCAGGTTGATGGAACTGATGGCGCCATCGAGGCTTACAGGAGCGCAAGTCACATAAAGTCCCTTGAAGTATTGCTTAAAGAGGTCGGGACGTGAGAAAGCCGTGGTGTCCAGATTAACCAACTGGTTGCCCAACTCTTGACTCAACGGGATCCGAATTACAGGCTGGGGTATAGTGTCGTTACCTATGATGTTTACCTTAGTCTTAGGTCGAGGGCTAAATTGGCACCCATTGGCATGGTCAATGCTACCTGTGGCCACCGTCGAATGACTATAATAATTGTTTTCAAACGAAAGCGAGTCTGTCAACTCATAGGCATGCACTGTCTGCATCACCGTGGTGTCGCCATAGTAGTCCACAAGACAAAGCTGTAGCACCAACGAATCGACCACCGGGTTGCTTCCAAAGCTCTGTCCAGCTACCGAAGGACGAAACTGGGTATAGAAGCCTGCTTCGGTATTGCCGAAAACAGGGTCTTTCATGGCACCCAGCAAGGCGTTGGATGAATTGTCAGTCGCCACAGAGTCGAGGTAGGAATGGCAAACAATTTCAGTGGTGTCGGTATGATAAATGCTAATATAGCTATCGTCGGAAATAAGATTGTTTCCAATCGTCTCGGGCGATTTCTTGCACGAGGCAAAAGCCATCATGCCAATCATTAACGCCAAGCCAATCAGAGCGGTTGAATGATGTGTTTTCATCAGGTCGAAAATTAATTGAGGTTCTTCGTGTGAGATAACTCAAAAACGTTGTCCTTATTGTTTCTGAAGGAGAAGGTCATAGAAATCATTGCAAGCCTGGGCATAATGCACCTGCTCCTGATACGAGAGTACTGGCTTCTTGACGGTTTGCAGATAGGCTGCAATCTCAGGGTTAAGATTCTCTGTACAAACCACGATGCCATCGGAATAATCAATGGCTGCCTTCGTCAGGTTGACATAGTTGCCTTCCTTGAAATATTTAAGGTCTTTGGCCGTCATGCCTGGCAGTTTCATCATCTTGTCGAACCCAGGCTTGAAATCTTCCTTGAAACCGTCGTCGTAAATGGAGTACACAATCTTCGTCTCGTTGAAGAGCGGGTTGTCGCGGACGTTCATGGCGCGTTTGATGTAGACCGGCATCAAAGCCGAGATCCACCCGTGACAATGGATGACATCGGGCGACCAGTTGAGTTTCTTCACCGTCTCGATGACGCCACGCGTGAAGAACACGCAGCGATAGTCATTATCGTCGCTAAACACGCCCTTTTCGTCATACATCAAGTACTTCTTCTTCGTAAAGAAGTCGTCGTTATCGATGAAATAAATCTGCATCCTTGCCTTCTGGATGGAAGCCACCTTGATGATGAGCGGGTGGTCCGTGTCGTTGATGATAAGGTTCATACCCGAGAGGCGAATCACCTCGTGGAGCTGGTTGCGGCGCTCGTTGATGACACCATAGCGCGGCATGAAGATGCGGATTTCTTTACCGCTTTCTTGAGTGGCTTGTGGAAGGTAGCGACCGATGAGACTCATCGGGGTCTCCGGCAGATAGGGTGCAATTTCCTGGTGGACGAATAGTACTCTTGTCTTGCTAGTCATGGGCGTTAGTTTGCTTAGAAACTACAAAATTACGCATTTTTTTTGGAATAACGCAAGAAAAAATTCAAAATTACTGATTTACAATTTCTTGACTATGACTTGTGACAATGACTATGACCACTCTATCTCAATAGGAATGCGGTCATTGTCATAGTCATTAGTCATAGTCCCAACAATTCAACAATTGACTACGTCGAATTATCATTTCAACACCCAACAATCAACAATAATCCATATCTTTGCAAACTCAAACCGCATAACACCACAGCCCGCTATGGAGTACGAACACTTTGAAAATCAGGAACATGAATGGGAATCGAACCTCAAAGTCACCGAAGGAGTGGAGGGACCCATCCAAGTCAACCCGAACGCTTTGGAGCGTATGAAGCGCCATCACCAGCAGCTCATGCCTTTAGAATACTATGTCGACGGCATCCTCAAAGGCGACCGTGTGGCATTGAGCAAGGCCATCACCTTGGTGGAGAGTGCCCTGCCCAAGCATCAGGACTTGGCGCAACAGATCATAGCGTCTTGCCTGCCCCATGCGGGAAAGGCTCTTCGTTTGGGCATTACGGGTGTGCCGGGCGCGGGCAAGAGCACTTTCATCGAGGCTTTGGGCGTGCATCTGTGCAACAAAGGACAGAAGCTGGCCGTGTTGGCCATCGACCCGTCGAGTCAACGCTCCAAGGGCAGCATCTTGGGCGACAAGACCCGTATGGAAAGCCTTTCCGTGCATCCCAATGCCTATATCCGTCCCTCGGCCTCAGCAGGCACCTTAGGCGGCGTGGCAAGAAAAACCAGGGAAACGATTATCCTTTGTGAAGCAGCGGGATATGATACCATTTTTGTGGAGACCGTGGGCGTAGGTCAATCCGAGACGGCGGTGCATTCCATGGTGGATTTCTTCCTGCTCATATTAATCAGCGGCGCCGGCGATGAGCTGCAAGGCATCAAGCGCGGCATCATGGAGATGGCCGACGGCATCGCAGTGAACAAGGCCGACGGCGACAACGTGATGCGTGCAAACCGCGCCGCCGCGGAATGTCGCAATGCGCTGCACCTCTTCCCCTTGCCCGAATCGGGACAGGAGACCAATGTACTGACCTGCTCCGCCCTGACGGGATTCCAAATCGACGAGGTGTGGCAGATGGTCGCCGACCACGTGCAGGCCATCCGCGACAACGGCTACCTTTATAAGAAACGCGCCCAACAAGACGTGCAGATGATGTACGACTCGATGGACAGCGCCTTGAAAAATGATTTCTACCAAAACCAACTGGTTTCCGACTTGCTTCCTCTAGTCGAAGCCGATGTGCGCGGCCAGCGCATGAGCGCTTATATTGGGGCGCAGAAACTGTTGGATGCTTATTTTAATATGCTGAAGAGGGAATAATTATTCCGCCTGTTGTTGGTATTCCTTGGCTTTTGCCTCCTCCCCATTAAGCATATACAGCTCATATAGGTTGCGGCAGACTTCTTTGCGGACATTTTCCTGTGCCTCGGTGAGCGGCCCTTCGCCCAATTTGGACAACACGCGCTCGTATTCCGCTATCAGTTCAGGGCCTTCCTCGCCGTTGGCTTCCATCGTCTTGGCGTTGTTGAAGGCAATCATCCAGTCTTTTAGTGCCATAATGCTTGGTTTTATTCTTGTTTTTCAATCACGTTCGTTATCCAATCCCAATGGTTTTCCACGACCTCTTCCATGGGATATATCTTTTTCTCTTGGGTATCAATGTAAAAGAATTTGTCTCCTTTCATGGCAAAATAATAGCCAGGACTCCAAAAAACATAGTCTTTTGAAAAGTCCCAATCTGCCTTTCCAAAAAAAGTAGGAAAACAAAACACAAAATCTATCACATCGGCTTTAAATAATTTACCGAGAATTTCTTCATAATTATGATCAAGCTCACGTATCGGGTATCCAAACTTGCAAAAAAACGTGTCTAAATCATGAGAAATATGGAGAATCGTGTCTAAATCATGGGAAACATGGTGAATCTTGGAAAGTCGAGGATATCTCTTAACACAAGAATACGCCTTGTCATTTACAGTATCAAAAACAAATGAATCATTTACTCTTATTCCAGCCTTCCCTTGTTCTACTAGTTTGACCCAGTCAGCCAAAAACTTTCCGCTCACAAAATAATTCTTGGTGAACAAGTTAGTGTCAACAAGGGATTCTTCATAGTAGAAATAATTTCCCCCCGGACCCTTATGGCAGTTATAGGTATCATAAACGACACAATTTTCTGGCTCAAAAGGGCGGACAAACTCCAACTTGTCATTGTCAAAGATAAAAGCCGAATCCAATTTCGACAAGATGAATTCATGACGTTCCTTTATCGAAACAGAATCCACGATTCTTTCAAGAAGTGTTTGTGCATTTACCCAAGTCGAGCAAAATATCAGTACAAATAAAATTGATTTTTTCATAGTTCAAATCGCTATTTTGTCGTTTTATCGTTGCAAAAGTAGTAATTTATTTTATAAGCAAAGGAAAAAACGGAAATTTTTGTCTTTTAAACTTTTTATGACGGAATATTCCCTATCTTTGCGCACAATCTGTGGACTGCTTCGTGCTTCGCAGTGACGCAAAGCGGCAGAAAGTCCCGCGTCCCGTGTCTCGCAGTCCCGCGTCAAACGAATCTTCAAATTTTGAGTTTTTAAACTTTAAATAGCAAATCGTAATGGACCAAAGAATTGCCATGAACCCCAATCGTCTGGTGCAGTACCTTCAAAAGCCTGCAGCAGAATTCACTCGCGCCGACATCATCCGTTATTGCGAGGAAAACCAAATCGAATTCGTCAACTTCCACTATTGTGGCTGGGACGGTAAGCTGAAGACCCTCAACTTCGTGATCCACAGCCTCGAACACCTCGAAAGCATCCTCACCGCCGGTGAGCGCGTCGACGGTTCAAGCCTCTTCCCCTTCATCGAGGCCGGTAAGAGCGACCTCTATGTGGTGCCGAAGTACAAGACCGCCTTCCTCAACCCCTTCTCAGAGATCCCGACCTTGGACATCCTCTGTTCGTTCTACAACCGTGACGGCGAACCTTTCGAAAGCTCACCAGAGCATATCCTCCACAAAGCACACGAAGTGTTCAAGAAGACCACGGGCTTGCAAATGGAGACCATGGGCGAGTTGGAATACTATATCATCGCCGACGACGAGGAAATCTACGAAGTGCCCGACCAACGTGGCTACCACGAGAGCGCCCCATTCAACAAGTTCACCGAATACCGCGTCGAGGCCATGCGTCTCATCGCCCAAGCTGGCGGCTTGATCAAGTACGGTCACTCCGAAGTGGGTAACTTCACCCTCGACGGTAAGATCTACGAGCAGAACGAAATCGAGTTCCTGCCCACCAACATCGAAGATGCAGCCGACCAACTCGTGGTCGCCAAGTGGATCATGCGCCAACTGGCCTACGAATATGGCGTCACCCTGACCTTCGCCCCGAAAATCACTGTGGGTAAAGCCGGCTCGGGCATGCACGTGCACTGCAAGTTCACGAAGGACGGCAAGAGCGTGATGGTCACCAAGGGCGAACTCAGCGACTATGGCAAGAAAGCCATCGCCGGCTACATGGACGCCGGTACCTCGCTGCCTGCCTTCGGCAACCCCAACCCGCTGTCGTTCCTCCGTCTGGTGCCCCATCAGGAAGCCCCGACCTCACTGTGCTGGTCTTACTCCAACCGCAGCGCCTTGGTGCGCGTGCCGCTGGGCTGGATCAACAACGGCAAGGACATGGCTGCCAACGCCAACCCGCTGGAAAAGAAGTCGAACAAAGACTTCAGCGAGAAACAGACCTTCGAATGGCGTGCCTCCGACGGTTGCGCCGACATGTACCTGCTGATGGCTGCCCTCTGCGCTGCCGCTCGTCACGGATTCGAGATGCCCAACGCCCTCGAAGTGGCTGAGAAGACCTACGTCGGCCTCGGCGTGAACATCCACGACGACAAGAACAAGCAACTGCAAGAGAGCCTCGAGCAACTGCCCGACAGCTGCGTGGCCGCCGCCAAGGAATTGGAGAAAGACCGCGAGATTTACACCGCCAAAGGCGTGTTCTCCGACGCCATCATCGACTACATGATCAAGTTCCTCACCGACTTCAACGATGCCCATTTGCGCAAGGATTTGGGCAACGACACGAAGAAGATCCTGAAATTGGTGAAGGACAACATTCACGTCGGATAATTCAACGGTTTGTCTGGTAGAGACGTAGCGCGCTACGTCTCTACAAACCGACCGATAATAACAATGCCATGACAAAGGACAAGATATTCAATTGGAGATTTTGCCTTTGTTGTGGCATTTTCATTTGGTTTATCATCAACCTCCTACAGGGCATCTTCACCGAAATTCAGGAAGACGAGGCTTATTATGTCCTTTATGGAGAGCATCTCGCTTGGGGCTATTTCGACCATCCGCCCATGGTGGGGCTAATGACCTTTTTGAGCAGCATTTTCTTTTCGGGCACTTTGGGCGTGAGGTTTTTCACGATTATTGCGTCTTGTTTGTCGATGTGGGTGATGTGGGAGATTGCGGATCAAGTCCGCAATGACCCCATGAAAAAGAGCCCCTTATTATTCTTAGTCCTAGCATACTCCATCGTGATGTTCAACATCTACGGCTTTGTCACCACACCTGATGCGAGCTTGATTCTGTTTTCCGCACTGTTTTTGCTTGTCTATCAGCGCTATCTGGAAAACAAGTCATGGAAAAATGCCTTATTGATGGGCCTATTCATGGCTTTGATGGTCTACAGCAAGTATCACGCTTTCTTGCTTTTTGGCCTAATCGTGCTATCCAACCTCAAGTTGTTGAAAGACGGCAAGTTTTGGGTGGCCTGCCTTTTGGCTTTGGCCTTGCTGATGCCACATATCCTTTGGCAGGTCAACAATGACTTTCCGAGCTTCAAGTACCATCTAGCTGGGCGCAACGAATCGTTCCGCTGGAGCTATTTCTTGGAGTATCTGCCCAATCAACTGCTCATTTTCAATCCGTTTACGTTTGGGGCGGTGGTGTATGTATTGATTAAGTACCGCAGTAACAATGCATTCGAACGTGGCATGCGGTTTATCCTGGTTGGTTTCTTTTTCTTCTTCTGGCTGATGGCTTTTCGCGGACATGTGGAGCCACACTGGACCATCGTTTGCGTCATCCCAGTAGTGGTTTTGGTTTACCGCAAAGCATTGATTGATGAGAAGCTGAGGAAATACGCTAAGTTCTTCATCCTTCCCTCCCTCCTCTTGGTTTTGGCCTTCAGAATCCTCTTGTTGACGCCTCTGGCCGACCGTTTTGGCTATCACGGCAAGGAGCCTTATTACAAGGCTATCGAGCAGGTGGCGGGCGACCGTCCCGTGGTATTCCGAGGCTCGTTCCAAGAGCCTGCCCTCTACCATTATTTCACAGGCAAGGAGAGTTCAACACTGCAATGCTATTACGATCGCATGACGCAATACGACCTCTGGCAGTTCGACAAGACTTGGATTGGTAAACCCGTGTTCATCTGTGGTCCTGTCAATGGGCGCTCAGAGACATACTATGTTGGAGGTGTGGAAGTCGAAGGCTTCCTCAGCGATGATTTCTCCTCTGCCAACCGTTTGGTGACCACGTTCAACATCATCAACGCGAAAAGTGACAAAACGCCCGTGTTCCATCAAGGCGACACTCTCCGCATTGAATTCTCTATCCACAATCCTTGCGAAGCACCAATCGATTTCCACCACAAGGACTTTGGTATGGTCATCAAGGCACATTACCTGCCTAGCGATGCCTTCAGCTATTGTTTCTATAAGAAAATCATTGAAATTGATCCTCAAGCCACATATCAAGGACAGCTCTACACCATTGTCAACGAGGAAGTTAGCATCGGTGAATACCGATTCAACCTCGGGATTGGCGACCGCATCGCATCTTTCGTCACCGAGAAAAGTGGCGTGAAAATCAGGATTGAGCCCTAAGCGCAGCCAATTCCGCTTCTTGTCGGCGCATCTTTTCCCTCACAGCGTTGAGATCGTTCTGCTTCTTTTTCTTGGTCACCATCTGTTGCTCACAGTCGGCGATGGTTTCCAGCACCTGGCGCAAATTCTTGTCTTTCTCCAAGACGAAGGCATGCACGACGCCCTCTATCTCACGCAAGCTGCGCATGATGTTAATCTGCCGCTCGGCAGTAAGGGTATTCTGGATGAGAAAGAGATAGTCCAAACGCGGCTTAAAGGGGAACAACACCTTTTCCTTGCACACGAGCGACACGAGGTTGTAGACGTTGTAGTTCTCGCCCGCCGTGTAATAGAAGAAGGAAAACGGCGCACCCTCGAAGACGAGGTCGTCATAACGGGCCAGGTCGAGCGCAAGTTTGTTGTTGATACCCCAAGCCAGCTTATAGTCGACCAAAGTCGTGTTGATGCCGACGACGGTGGTGTCGTCGAACGAAGCGATCTGTATCTTGTTGCTTTTGGGTTTCATGCCGCAAAGATAAAACTAATTTTCAATTAAAATGATTTTGCAGGCTTCAGAAAGCATGTCATTCCTACGAGGCCATGAGGGAGGGCTTGGAATCTATGTTTTCTGAAGCCGTCTAGAAAGGTTGCTGCCTTATGAATCGCCTTCTATAGATTCCCTGCCTACCCACTTGCCTACGTTGGAATGACATAGAAGGCTCGCGGAAATAACATTGGTAGCTTGTTTAAGCAACATTAATTTTCGCCAAACAATTGTTTCCACGTTTTTTCAGCGGCAAGCTGCTCGGCGCCACGAATGGAGCGGTCGATGGCATCGGCGTATGGCTGCCCGTCGATGACAATCTGCACGTGGAACTGTTTCTTGTGTCCTTCTCCGATTTCCTCCAGCATCTTAAAAGCAGTGTTTTTCTTGTTCTTCTGCGACCATTCAAGGAGCTTGCTCTTGAAGTTGACATCGGTCTGTTGCAGCTGCTCCACGTCGATATGGATGTTGACGATGCGGTCGATGATGATGTGTTTGGCGAAGTCGAAGCCGCGGTCAAGGTAGATGGCACCCATGAGAGCCTCAAAAGCATTGCCGCCCATCGAATGGGCGTTGTTGCCCACGTCGGGGGTGTGGCGGATATAGTCACCAAAGCCGAGCTTCTCCGAAAGCTTGTTAAGGGAGGCACGGCTGACGATGCGCGAGCGCATCTCGGTAAGGAAGCCTTCGGGCTGTGTGGGGTAGGTGTGGAAGAGGTAGTCGGCCACGGCGGTGCTCAGCACGGCGTCGCCAAGGTATTCCATGCGTTCGTTGCTGACGTGATAGTTGCCCACAGTCTCAGCGGCCACCGACTTATGGGTGAAGGCCACACGATACAATGCGATATTCTTCGGATAAAAACCAAAGATGTTGTGAATATAGTCGTAAAGGGCCTTGTCGGCAGGGTCTTTTGGGGAAGTGTGGAAGAGTGCCATTATCACTCAAACTTTTTGAAGATTACGGTGGCGTTTTGTCCGCCGAATCCAAATGAGTTGGAAAGTCCGTAGTGGATGTCGCGCTGACGGGCTTTGTTGATTGAAGACGATGTCGAGACGCGGGTCGATCTGCGGGTCGTCGTCAAAATGGTTGATGGTGGGAGGAATGATGCCGTTCTTGAGGGCAAGGATGGTGGCAATGGCTTCGACGGCGCCAGCGCCACCGAGGAGGTGACCAATCATCGACTTAGTGGAGTTGATACTGATGTTGTAGGCATGTTCGCCAAACACCTTCTTAATGGCAAGGGTTTCAGCGACATCACCCATGGGTGTCGAAGTGCCATGTGCGTTGATGTGGTCGATGGCCTCTGGTGACAGTCCAGCATCGCGTAGGGCACGTAGCATGCTGAGGGCGCCACCAGCGCCTTCCGGGTCGGGAGCGGTGATGTGGTATGCATCGGCCGATTCGCCGCCGCCAACCACTTCGCCATAGATCTTGGCGCCACGTGCGATGGCGTGTTCATACTCCTCGAAAACGAGGCTGCCCGCACCTTCGCCCAAGACAAATCCGTCGCGGTTGAGGTCGAAAGGACGTGAAGCCGTCAGCGGGTCATCATTACGGGTCGATAGGGCTTTCATGGCGTTGAAACCACCAATGCCGAGTTGGCCGATGGCTGCTCCAGCACCGCCTGCAACGACGGCTTGACATTTGCCCAAACGGATATAGTTGAAGGCTTCAACAATAGCATGCGTCGATGAGGCACAAGCCGAAACGGTGGCGAAGTTGGGGCCACGGAAGCCATATTTGATGGAGATAACGCCACCCGGCATGTTGACAATCATCTTGGTGATGAGGAAGGGCCCGAAACGCGGCGTACCATCGGTCTGCGCATACTCCATCGTTTCTTGATAAAGGTGGTTGACGCCACCGATGCCCGAAGTCATCATGACGCCCACCTCATCCAAGTCGCAGTTTTCGGCGTTGAGGCCCGAATCAGCAACAGCCTCGTCGGCGGCGATGAGAGCAAACTGGGCGAAGTGGTCGTACTTACGCACGTTCTTCTTCTCAAAATAGTCCTCAGGGTTGTAGTCCTTCACCTCGCAGGCGAAACGCGTCTTGAATAAAGTAGAATCGAAACGGGTAATCTCACCGACACCGTTTTTACCATTCACCAAACCTTCCCAAAACTCAGGAATGGTCTTCCCTATGGGGGTGATGGCACCGAGGCCTGTGACGACTACACGTTTCGATTCCATAAATAACTTTATTTGCTTAGAAATTAGTTGTTTTCAGCACGCATCTTTTCGATGAGCTTCACAACATCACCCACAGTCTGGATGTTTTCCTGTTGGTCGTCCGGGATGGAGAGGTTGAAGCTCTTTTCAAATTCCATCATCAGTTCGACGGTGTCCAGCAATGATCGGAACGATTTCATTCAAAATTTCTTGCATAGTTCTCAATTTTTAGTTGATAAATAGGCCGCAAAGATAACACTTATTTCCAATTCAAAAGCACACTTTTTACCAATAAATTGATAATCAGTTGTTTAAAATAGAATTTCGGTCTACCTCGTGACCAGTAATTACTCGTTTTCGGGTGCAAAGGTACGACTTTTTTTGAAAATCGCATCTTTTTTCGGTTTTTTGGCGATTTGGCAACAAAAATAGCCCAATTCAAGTTATTCTTCGTATTTTTACCCCCTCAAACAAAACCCTATGGAAACCACAGAGAAAAAACTCTTCCTATTGGATGCCTACGCGCTGATTTACAGGGCTTTTTTCGCCATGAGCAAGAACCCGAGGATGAACTCAAAAGGCCTCAACACTTCTGCAGTAATGGGCTTCTTGAACTCACTTTACGAGATCCTGCAGAAAGAGAAACCTACTCATATCGGCGTGGCCTTCGACGTGGCCGGCACCGCACAACGACAGGCCGAATACAGCGAATACAAAGCCAATCGCGAGAAGATGCCTGACGATCTCCGCGATGCCATACCTTATATTATAAGACTTATCGAGGCCTTCAACATCCCCGTCTACGGCGTGGAAGGCTACGAAGCCGACGATGTCATTGGAACACTCTCAAAAAAAGCCGAACAACAAGGCTTTGTCACCTATATGATGACCCCCGACAAGGACTTCGGGCAACTGGTGACGGACAAGATTTTGCTTTACAAACCCGCCAAGTTCGGCGAGCCGGCACAAGTATGGGGGCCAAAAGAAGTCTGCGAACGCTATGGCATTCAAGAGCCTAAGCAACTCATCGACATCCTTGGTCTATGGGGCGATGCCGCCGACAACATTCCAGGCATCCCGGGCATCGGCGAGAAGACTGCAGCACAACTGGTTGGAAAATACGGTAGCGTGGAAAACCTCATCGCCCATGCCGATGAGCTGAAAGGCAAACAAAAGGAGAATGTCGTCAACTTTGCTGAGCAAGGACTGATGTCGAAGAGTCTGGCCACCATCAACTTGGAGGTGCCCGTCGACTTCGATGAGGAAGAACTACGTGCCAAGGAGCCCGATGTGCCAGCGCTGATGGCTCTTTTTGAGGAACTGGAGTTTAGGACTTTCGCCAAGCGATTTTTGGAGGATTATAAGGGGAAGCACGGGGTTGACTCCCCCCTGCCCCCCTCTCAGAGGGGGACAAGCCAACCCACAGGGGCATCAGGAGGGAGTCAACAACCAGACCTGTTCTCTTCTAACGAAACTTTCGACCTTTTCAATCAAGGCAACAACAGCGGTCTGCTGGAGTTCTCCGACAAGGACTCGGCCAAGACGGTGCCACATGACTACAAACTTGTTGAAACTGATGCTGACATTAAGGCTTTGGTCGAACACTTATCGAAGCAAACACAATTCGTCTTCGACACCGAGACCACCAACATCGACGTCTACTCCGCCGAGTTGGTGGGGCTTTCCTTCGCCATCAAGGCGCATGAGGCGTGGTATCTGTCCATGCCCGCCGAACGCGAAGAATGCCAGAAGAAACTGGAGCTGCTGCGGCCTTTGTTTGAAGACGATAGCATCATGAAGATAGGGCAAAACCTGAAATACGACATTTCCATGCTGACGCAATATGGCATCAGCGTAAAAGGCAAGCTCTTCGACACCATGCTGGCACATTACCTCCTCGAACCCGAGCAACGCCACAACATGGACTACCTCGCCGAAGTCTACCTCAATTACATCACCATCCCCATTGAAGACTTGATTGGCAAAGGCCGTCAGCAAAAGACCATGCGCGAGGTGTCCGTGGAACTAGTCAAGGAATACGCCGCCGAGGATGCTGACATCACACTGCAACTCTACGAGAAACTAATGCCCTTGTTGAAAGAAAACGGTGTGGAGAAGTTATTCTATGAGATTGAGATGCCACTGGTACCCGTGCTCAGCCGCATGGAGGCCAACGGCGTGCGTATCGACACGGAAAATCTGCAGCAAATCAGTGAAGCTTTTGGCATCGAGATTCATAAGATTGAAGAAGATATCTACAAAGCCGCTGGCATGCCCTTCAACATCGCCTCGCCGAAGCAATTGGGCGAAGTCCTCTTCGAGAAACTCCGTATCGACGAGAAGACCAAGAAAACCAAGACAGGACAATATGCCACGGGCGAGGATGTCTTGCAAAAACTATCGCACAAGCATCCCATCATCCAAATGATTTTGGATTACCGCTCATTGACCAAGCTGAAGTCCACTTATCTGGATGCCCTTCCTGCTTTGGTCAACCCGAAAGATGGTTTGATTCACACTTCCTACAACCAAGCCGTGACGGCCACGGGACGCTTGAGTTCCAACAATCCCAACCTGCAGAACATTCCTGTGCGAACCGAGAAAGGCCGCGAAATCCGTCGCGCCTTCGTACCTCGCAGTCCAGAATACACCCTTTTGGCCGCCGATTACAGCCAAATCGAGCTGCGCATTATCGCTCATTTGAGCCAAGACCCCGCCATGGTCAACGACTTCAACCTTGGTCATGACATCCATGCTGCTACGGCAGCCAAGGTGTTCCATGTGCCTATGGACCACGTCACCAAGGAGCAGCGCAGCCGCGCCAAGGCAGTCAACTTCGGCATCATCTACGGCATGTCGGCCTTTGGTCTGGCCGAGCGCATGGAGCTCTCGCGCAGCGAGGCCGCCGACATCATCAAAAAGTACTTTGAGGAATATGCTGGAATCAAGGAATACATGAATCGCAGCATTGCCTTGGCGCGTGAACGCGGCTATGCCGAGACCATCTTAGGCCGACGCCGTTATCTACGCGACATCAACGGCTCCAACAGCGTGGTGCGCGGTTTCGCCGAACGCAATGCCATCAACGCACCCATCCAGGGTAGCTCCGCCGACATGATCAAAATCGCCATGATTGGCATCCATCAGGAGTTGGAACACCTAAAGATGCAGTCGAAAATGATCCTTCAGGTGCACGATGAACTGGTCTTCGATGCACATCTCGACGAACTTGAAGCCCTAAAGGCCATCGTTCAGAATAAGATGGTGAATGCCTTGCCGCTGTCGGTGCCGGTCATCGTGGAGATGAACACGGGGGCGAACTGGCTGGAGGCGCATTAGCGTATACGGCGAAGATATACAACGGCGAATTAGACAAATTCTGCGAATTTGATTTTTCGACAAATGTAATTCGTTTTATTCGGATAACTCGCCGACAAAAATAAAAACCTATGGAAGACAGAATACTATTCAAGGAAGAGTCGTATAAAATTATCGGAGCAGCAATGGAGGTACATAAAGTGCTCGGTACTGGTTTTACAGAGCCTGTATATCAAGAGGCTTTGGAACTTGAATTCCAATTGCGTGATATCCCGTATGTGCGCGAAAAGAATTTCCAAATAACTTATAAAGGGCAGATTTTGGAGAAAGGATTTCGGCCCGATTTTGTTTGTTTCGATGAAATCATCGTTGAATTGAAAGCGGTTTCGGATTTTACTGATGAGCATTACGCCCAAGTTTACAATTACTTGAAAGCCTGCCAAATGGACTTAGGTCTGCTTATCAACTTCGGCAAAAAGTCCTTGGAATATAAGCGAATCCCTTGCACCCAAAAATGGTAACAGAACGGCAAATTATGTAACAACGGCGAATTATCCAAATTTTGCAAATTCGATTCTGCGATGAATGCAATTTGCTTAATTCGAATAATTCGCCGTTGAAAGAAATCGAGCCGTTCCTTAGCCGACACTGCATCCCGGCGCCACCAAATCGCTCGGCGTCAGCAGCACGAGACGACCGTCCTTATCCTCAGCGGACAGGATCATACCTTCACTGACCACGCCCTTTAGCTTGCGAGGCTCGAAGTTGGCGACGAAACAGACCTGTTTGCCCACCAGCTTCTCTGGCTCGGTATAGTATTTCGCAATACCACTCACTATGGTGCGCTTCTGCATGCCGTCGTCGATGAGGAACTGCAACAGCTTGTCGGCTTTCGGCACCTTCTGGCACTCGAGAATGGTGCCCACACGGACATCCACCTTCATGTAGTCGTCGAAGCTGACCACGGGCTTCACCTCGGCAGGCTTCCAAGCATTCAGTTGATTGGCCTTCTTGGTGTCCTCCAACTTTTGCAGTTGGGCAGCCACCACGCTGTCCTCGACCTTCTCGAACAAAAGTTCAGGTTGATTGATGACATGGCCTTCAGGCAGCAGAACAGTGTTCTCGGCATCGTTCCAACCCTTCACTTCCAGTCCAATCATCTGCTGCAATTTCTTTGCACTGAAGGGCAAGAAAGGCTCGCTCAAAATAGCGAGATGGGCCACAATCTGCAACGACAAAGCCATCACGGTCTTCACCCGCTCGGGGTCGGTCTTGATTTGCTTCCAAGGCTCGTTGTCGGTGAGGTATTTGTTGCCGAGACGGGCTAAATTCATCAGTTCGGAGAGGGCCTCGCGGAACTTGTAGGTATCCAACAAATGACCAATCTTAGCGGGATAAACGTTCATCTCTTCGATGACAGCCTTGTCGGTGTCGTTGAGGTTGCCCAAAGCGGGCACGGCACCTTCATAGTATTTATGCGTCAAGACCAAGGTGCGGTTGACAAAGTTGCCAAATATGGCCAAAAGTTCGTTGTTATTGCGGTCTTGGTAGTCTTTCCAAGTGAAATTATTGTCCTTGGTCTCAGGGGCGTTGGCGGTCAAGACATAGCGCAGCACATCCTGCTTGCCAGGGAATTCCTGCAGGTATTCGTGCAGCCACACGGCCCAGTTGCGCGAGGTCGAAATCTTGTCGTTTTCAAGGTTGAGGAACTCGTTGGCAGGCACGTTGTCGGGCATAATATAGTCGCCGTAGGCTTTCATCATGCAGGGGAAGATGATGCAATGGAACACGATGTTGTCCTTGCCAATGAAATGCACCAGCTTGGTCTCAGGGTCTTTCCACCATTTTTCCCAGTCTTCACCACGTTGCTCGCAAATCTCCTTGGTGTTGGAGATGTAGCCAATGGGGGCGTCAAACCAAACATAAAGTACCTTACCTTCGGCACCCTCAATTGGGACAGGCACACCCCAGTCAAGGTCGCGGGTGACGGCGCGAGGTTGCAAGCCGCCATCGAGCCAGCTCTTCACCTGACCATAAACATTGGATTTCCACTCTTTGTGACCTTCGAGAATCCATTCACGGAGCCAGCCCTCATATTGATCCAAAGGCAGGTACCAGTGCTTGGTCGGCTTCTTCACCAAGGCCGCGCCGCTGAGCTGGGAGTGCGGATTGATGAGTTCATCGGGGCTCAAAGAAGAGCCGCATTTCTCGCATTGATCGCCATAGGCACCTTCGGCACCACATTTTGGGCATGTGCCCACTATATATCTGTCGGAAAGGAATTTCTGCCTTTCGGGGTCGAAATATTGTTCCGTCTCCTTCTCGATGAACTTTCCTTCATCGTAGAGTTTCTTGAAGAACTCTTGGGCCGTGGCACGGTGCATCTTCGAAGAGGTGCGCGAGTAGATATCATAGCTGATGCCCAGCTCCTCGAACGACTTCTTGATGATCTCGTGGTAACGATCCACTATGTCTTGAGGCGTGCAGCCTTCCTTTTCGGCTTTGATGGTAATTGGCACGCCGTGCTCATCGGAACCACCGACAAACAAGACGTCCTCGCCACGCATTCGCAGATAGCGAACGTATGTGTCGGCAGGGATATAGACGCCGGCAAGGTGACCGATGTGGACAGGGCCATTGGCATAAGGCAAGGCCGTGGTTACCGTGTAACGCTTGAATCCGTTTTCACGGATTGAGGGCTTGTTCGTTGATTCCATAGTGTAGTTATTTTTGAAAAACGGGTGCAAAAATACAAAACATTTTGCAATGCGGGGAAAACCGCCAAATAAATCGTATCTTTGCCGAACAATAAAAACCCAATTCTAACAACTTTAATTTTATGAAATTCAAATCTTTACTTTTTGTTGGTGCATTATTATTGGCTGCTCATGGCATGGCCCAGACACCCTCAAACAACGGCGACAAACCGATGGTGCCGCTGACCTACAGCCCTCATCAGTCTAAAGCACCTATTTGGATCGACCTTTCGGTCGGAGCGAATTATGTTGACTGCTACGATGCCAGCACCGTCCCATTCAAGTACACCGGAGTTGGCAACAACGTCGACATGGGCGTTAACATTGAATGGGGCAGATGTCATCTACGTCCGTCTTTCCGCACATTCAACAACACATTGAAAAACCCAGCTGGCGTCGCACAGGATTACGATCTCTCAACGGAGTTCCTTTACCGTGTGTTCGATAACAAAAGCAACCGCCTGCACCTTTGGGCTGGCGCCACTTTGAATGGTTTCGCCGACATAAAGAGCATACCGTCGTTGCAAAATGCATCCTCTTGTATTTCCCTTTTCGGAGACCTTGGCGCAACAGGCTTGTTGCAATACGATTTTGCCTTCAACAAAAGCAAGAACCACCCTTGGCTGACCACCTATTTTAAGTTGAATCTGCCTTTGTATGGTTTTGCCAACCGCCCAAACTTTGCATACGTGGGCAACCCTACCATCAACCAACAGCTCACAGAGGCTTTGTTTGGTTGGAAAGAAACCTTCGGCAAATTCTTCCCGGGTGTCAATACAGACTTGGGACTTTACCTCAACCTGCTTAACGGCAACCGCATTGGCCTCACCTACCGCTGGGATTACCTCACCACAGGCAAAAAAGGCACCTATCGCTACGACAATGCCATCCATTCCTTTAATCTCTCCTTTATGTTCAGAATCAATTGATTATAGCTATGAAGAAACATCATATCATCATTATTAGCCTTTTGGCATCGGTTTTCGCCTTCGCCTCATGCGAGCGTGCCCTTATGGAAAAAGACGAGCCCTCGAACCCTGTCAACGTGTTCGACTACCTCTGGAACCAAGTGGATCAAAACTACTCTTTCTTCGACATCAAAGGCATCGACTGGGATTCGGTGCGCGAAGTGTATCGCCCGATGGTCAACTGAGCGATGAAGAGCTGTTCCAAGTTTGCGCGGCCATGCTCAACACCTTGCGTGACGGTCACACCAATCTGTTCTCCGACTTCGACCGTTCCATAAATGACTCTGTGTATTACAAGATGTACGCTGAGAAAAACATCAACACAGACGTCGTCGTCCTTAACTACCTGACGGTGAACCACCACGTCACTGGCAGTTTCTCTCACAACGCCATCCGTGACGGCAAGGTGGCCTATCTCCGCTATACTTCATTCTCGAACGATGTCGATGAAACAACCTTGAAGTTTTTGGTGGATCGTTACAAGGATTGCAATGGCATGATCATCGACATGCGCCAAAACGGCGGCGGTTCCATCAACAACGTGGCCAACCTGCTCAGCATCTTCGACAACCACAAGCAACTGCTCTACAAAACCCAAGTGAAGAAGGGGCCTGGTCATGACGAATTTACCGATGATCTTGAGGTGTATGCCGCCGACAGCTGCATCTTGGGGAAGGACAATGCCTACACCAAGCCAGTGGCCGTGCTCATCGACCGTGGTTCATATAGCGCCACTTCGTTCTTCTCGGTGTGTACGCAAAGCTACGACAACATCCAACTCTTTGGTGACTACACCGGTGGCGGTTTGGGCCTGCCTAATGGCGGCATCTTGCCCAACGGTTGGACTTATCGTTTCAGCACAAGCCGCACCATCGCCCCCGACGGACAAAACTACGAAAACGGCGTTCCGCCCGATGTGCGCGTCATCCTCGACCCCGCCTGCACTGCCCAAGGCATCGACAACGTGATTGAGGCCGCTGCGGACTGGATTATGCAATAACTTTGTCATTGCCTGCGTCCCGCATACGAAATAAACTTTTTCCGTCTGCGAGACGCAGACGACGGCAATGCAATAATAAGGGAAACTTTGCGTTAAAGCGGTTGTATAAACCATCAAACGCAGTATGAAACAACACTACTTGAGCCGATGGTTGATCGCCATCGGCTTTTTTATGGCCTGTATGCCAGTCCTTGCCCAAAAGCGCACCCTCAGCGGCTATGTGATGGACGCGGCCAGCAAGGAAACCCTCATCGGGGCAACCATCATTGACAAAAACACGGGGAAAGGCTGTGCAACAAATAGCTACGGATTCTACACTCTAACCTTGGACCAAGGCCAAGTAGAGCTGCAAGTGTCGTATGTGGGTTACACCCAACAAAGCCGTTCCCTCGACTTGAAGGAAAACCTCAGCCTTAACTTC
>CACXIM010000056.1 GCA_902767725.1 uncultured Bacteroidia bacterium
CACCAAGGACGGTGGCAAGTGCAACTGCGAGTTCCCCTGCCACTGCGAGTGCGACACCGAGTACAAGCCCAACAAGCTCCACAACTTCTCGATGTACATCGAGGGTGTGTGGTACAGCCTGACTGCCAAACCTGGCACCTACGACGACAACGATCCCATCGGCGTGTTGGACGTCACTATCCTCAGCAACCTTGTCCTCGACAAGATTCTGGGCATTAAAGACCTCCGCACCGACAAGCGCATCGACTTCGTTGGTGGTATCCGTGGCCTCGGTGAGCTGAAGCGTCGCGTCGACAGCGGTGAGATGAAGGTCGCTTTCGCGCTCTATCCCGTGAGCATGAAGCAGATTATCGACATCGCCGACACCGGCAACATCATGCCTCCCAAGACCACTTGGTTTGAGCCCAAACTGCGCTCTGGCCTCGTCATCCACACCTTGGATTAATGTGGAGTAGACAGTGATGAGTTAGGAGTAAATCTAAGCTCAAATTTAAACGGGACGCGAGATTTGAACCTCGCGTCCCGTTCTGTTTTTATGCGTTCTGTCAATTAGAAGAATTGGACGACCTCTTCCAAAGGACGATGTTCAGGCTGGCGAGGCTCACCCGACCTATAGCCCAACGAAATGACCGCCATAATCGCTTCGCTTTCAGGGATGTTGAACAGGGTACGGAGCGCATCGGAGTCGCGCATACCCATGATGAGTGTGTCGAAGCCTTTGGCACGGGCTTTCAGGATGAAATAGGCATTGCTGAGGCCGTTGTCGTAGGCACCCCAGCCATCACCCACCTCGTTGGTCTGCTCGCCACGGAAGAAGCCCGACTTGCCTTTCTCGTAAGTGGAGACAATCAGCACGGGAGCGCCAACAATGTTCTGCTTGTTGCGCTCACCCACCAAGTTCAAATGACTGTCATTCACACGCTGAATGGATAACCTAATGAAAAAACACGGGGCAAGGCCAAGCCTGCTCCGTGTTTCTTTTATACAATTATTAATAAAGGATGTAACTTATTTAACCAAAGCTTGGGCTTCAGGCGAGAGATAGGAGGAAATCATGTCGTACGGGATCTTTGAGACATAGTAATGATTGCCAATACCCTCGATAACCAGCATGAAGTTGTCGGCCAACAATCCAAATTGGGTATTCTCAAATTCATCCTCTGGATCGAACGTCCAACCGGGGTTTTCTTCAGTTTCCTCAATGGTAGCACATTCGGGATGCTCCTCAAAGAAGCGAACAAGGTTTTCGTGGCTAATGATCTCACCAATCTGATGTCCATCCTTCTTGTCGAAGGTGTAGTAATATTTCTCTGAGCCACATGAGGCACCGCAATGGAAATGCTCCACTCCATAAGTCACAAACAAATCCGTTTGAGCTTCCATGGCAAGAGTGCGGTCAAACACATTCCACACGCTGTCTTGAATCAATGGCTTGTACTTTTCCATATAGTGATTGAGCAACTGTGCTCCGTCTTTAGTATACATCTCTTCCTTGCTGAAAGAAGTGATGTCTTCGTCAAAATGGGCGCAAAACTCACAGAAAGCATAAAGCTCATTGTTGGCCAACTCCATGACTGATTCAACAAGCGCTTGAGGGCCTTCCACTGGTGCATCAAGTGTGATCGTTGCCGAGGAGGTGCTGTTCTCTTCGTGAATTCCAGAGATGCTGTCGGTCTGAGTCACCACCACCAAATCCTTCGGTTCAGGTTTCGTTTCAGGCTGAGGCTCCGGTTTGCCACCGGGGCATCCCGTCAATGTAGTCATAGCGACGATGGCCACCAACCATAAAAAGTTTCTTTTCCATTTGTTCTTCATTGATTTATACCCTAATTCCGTGTCGGGCGCAACTTTAATTTGGTTTTTTCAGCCTGCAAAAATACATTTTTTTCCATAACGCTAAGCCGACTGACAAAAATCCCTACTTTTGCAAAAACAAACCTATGGACAAGTCACCAGTCAATATCAGCCCCAATCTCATCAAGCATTTCGCCGATTACCTTCGGTTGGAACTATCGCTTTCAGAAAACAGTGTGGAGGCCTATTGCCATGATGTCCATCTGTTTTTGCAATATCTAGAATGTAGAGACGGAGTGCACACCGTCTCCACAGCAATTGACGACATCAAGCAAGACGATATCGAGAACTTCTTCGCCTATCTCTTCGACCTCAACATAGGAGCCACCTCGCAAGCCCGCATCCTATCGGGACTGAAGTCGTTTTGGCGTTACCTGACCCAAGAGGAAATCGCCGACAAGGACCCCACCCTGCTCATCTCCTCTCCCACATTGGGACGACATCTCCCTGAAGTGCTGAGCTATGAGGAAATCCAGAAGATGATCGACAGCATCGACCTCAGCCAACCCACAGGCCACCGCAACAAGGCGATAATTGAGGTTATGTATGGCTGCGGCCTACGCGTTTCGGAGCTCATCGGCTTGCAAATCAGCAACATCTACAAGGAAGACGGCTTTTTGCGCATCTTTGGCAAAGGTAGCAAGGAACGCCTCGTCCCCATTGGCGACAGTAG
Organism: uncultured Bacteroidia bacterium; assembly: GCA_902767725.1. Classification (GTDB taxonomy): domain Bacteria; phylum Bacteroidota; class Bacteroidia; order Bacteroidales; family F082; genus Limimorpha. Next base: position 2,528 of record CACXIM010000056.1, read on the forward strand.
CCTGAAAATCCTCTATCAATACATAGAAGGCGCGCGATTGCACATCACGCCCAAACCCAAATTCACCGACACCGTCTTCCTCAACAGCCGAGGCACAGGCCTCACACGCCAAATGGTTTTCCTTATCGTGAAAGAACTCGCCGAGAAGAATGGCATCGACAAAACCATCAGTCCACACACTTTTCGGCATAGTTTCGCCACTCACCTCCTCGAAGGCGGCGCCAATCTCCTTGCCGTACAGCAGATGCTCGGCCACGCCAGCGTGAGCACGACGGAAATCTACACGCATATCTCTGACGAATTGCTCCGTGACACACTAACCAGCTATCATCCACGTTTTAAGAAACAATAATAAGCCAGCATTTGACAAACTCAGAGTCCTGCTAAAAAGCAAAAAACCGAGGTCCCTGAGCCAGTCGAAGGGCCGACATTCAAAAAAAACACTACTTTTGCATAAAATAATCGCCATGGATACCACGAAATACAACTTCCTGAAAGGCCTTCGTCCCAACCGTTTCTTCCTCTTGGCTGGCCCTTGTGTCATCGAGGACGAGAACTCGCCTCTCTTCATTGCCGAGACCTTGAAAAACATCTGCCAAAAACTTGACATACCATTGGTTTTCAAAGGCTCCTACCGCAAGGCCAACCGTTCCAGATTGGACTCCTTTACAGGCATTGGCGACGAAAAAGCCTTGAAAGTATTGCAAAAAGTGGCTAAGGAATTCGCACTCCCCGTAGTGACCGACATTCACGCTGCCGAAGAAGCCGCCATGGCTGCCGAATACGTCGACATCTTGCAAATCCCAGCTTTCCTCTGTCGCCAGACCGACTTGCTTGTGGCAGCAGCCAAAACAGGAAAGACCGTCAACATCAAGAAAGGACAGTTCCTCTCAGGAGAGGCTATGGGGTTTGCCGTAGAGAAAGTAAGGCAGTCGGGCAACGACAAGGTGATGTTGACCGAGCGCGGCTCCATGTTCGGCTATCAGGATTTGGTGGTAGATTATCGTAACATCGCAGTCATGCAGAAGTTTGATGTGCCTGTCATCTTGGACGTCACCCATTCCCTTCAGCAACCCAACCAAAGTTGCGGCGTCACTGGGGGACAACCAGAAATGATTGGTCTTATCGCCAAAGCAGGCATCGCTGCGGGTGCCGACGGCATCTTCATGGAGGTGCATCCCGAGCCTAAAAAAGCCAAGTCCGACGGTGCAAACATGCTCCGTTTAGACTTGGCGGAATCTCTTTTGAGACAGTTGGTGAGGATCAAGGAAGCGGTTACTGCATCCGCATGTTGACGATTTGACCCGTCTCGGTGTCAAACACCAGCTTCGTATTCGTCAACGGGGCAATCAACATGGCCCCCAACTGATTGACGATTACCCTCTCTTCCAACAAAGTGGAATTACCACATGCCACCTTCACTTGTGCCATCTCAGGAACGCGGTAGAAAACCTTGTTTTCATACGACATCGACTCTATGGCCGACTGGCTAGGAGCGTTGATGGCCGCCGTCGTGTTGAGCGACAAAGTCTGCACCGTAATCATGTCGCCCGTGCCTCCTGTGCCCAAAGTTAAGCCGTCGATCTCAGAAAACTTGGCGATAGTTTGAGTTGGCACCTCTTTATTAGGGATCACATAAACAGTCTTCACCACCTTCTTGCCCACACGTTTGCCAAGAAGCAGGCCAGTGTATTCTTTCTCCATGGCATCCAGCTTTTTATACATGGTGTTGAAAGTCTCTGGATTGTATGCCATTTCAACATCGCCCGAAATCAGATAATACTTAGCCTTCCGAATCTCAACGATCTTGTCGGCCACTTCCTTAGCCAATTGGGCGTTGCTTTTTCCTGCCAGCATCAACGGGATAAAACCTTCAGTGGTTTCGTCCTCATCATTTGAGTCAAGTTGCTGCTCCTTAACGGAGGTTGGCATTTCCACAACAGCATCAGCGGCATTTCCAATGCCAACACTACGAATGATGCCGTTGGGAAGCATGTCGAATTGGGTCTTAGCGCCTCTCGTACCCGCCATCGTGACAAAAAACAACGCATTGGGATCAGGGCTCGACACGGTCGACATCTTCACATCCAAAAGGTTATACTCCGTGGTTTCATATTCAACAATGTCCTCCATTTCAAAATAGTTCGAGGCATAGTCACTGAGCGGGCCTTTCTCAAGCCTTACCTCTTCAATAATGAAATCCAGTTTCAGCATGGTTTGAGGCAAAGAATAATAGACACCATTCTGCTGCCCGGGATTGACGTTCTTGGCAAAGGTTGTAGTGAACTGCGCTTGGAGTTGGCTGCCCACGAAGGTCAAAGCCAAAAGCACCAAGGCGAATTTAGTAGCAATTTTATTCATTTCTATTAGGTTTAGTTTCAAACTTCAAAAATACAACTTTTTCAATAATCACATCATTCGATGGCCGTTTTTTCCTTTCGGCTGAAAAGCAGCAACGCCAAGAAAGTCAACAAGCCATTGATTATCAATATCTCAAATCCAATCTTATAACCGCCAAACAGTTGAGGGGAATACATCTTCAATAAATAACTGATAATAGGTGATGCGACAGCAATGAAAGGCACAGCCTTGTCAATGACTTTTCTATTTTTGACAAACAAACCAAAGGTGTACAAGCCCAACAACGGGCCATAGGTGTAACCCGCAATATCAAACACCTTATCAATCAGCGATTCGTTATGGAAGGGACGGAATGCAATGATAACCAACAGGTAAAGCAAGGCAAAGGCCACATGGATCCACTTGCGACGTTGCGTGATTTGCTGTTCGGTCAACTGTTTCTTGTCGAAGTGCATGAAATCAAAGCAGAAGGTGGTTGTCAAAGCCGTCAAAGTGCCATCGGCACTGGAATAACCTGCAGCAACAAGCCCTATGACGAACACGATAGCTGTGAACTTGCTCAAAGAGAAGGCCACCGAGGGGAAGATCTTGTCGTTAACCACCACACCCGCTTCGTTCACAGGCAGTTGGAATCCCGTCTGCTGGGCGTAATAGATCAAGGCAGCGCCTAAGCAAAGAAAGAGCGCATTGACCACCACAAACAGCAGGCTTGAAGTCATCACATTCTTTTGGGCATCACGCAAATTCTTGCAAGTCAGATTCTTCTGCATCATATCCTGATCCAAACCCGTCATGGTGATGGTGATGAACATGCCACTCAACACCTGCTTGACCCAGAACTTGTTGTGCGTCCAATCGGTCTCAAAGACTTTAGTATAGCCTTTCTGTGAAGCCGATTTCAGCAAGTCGCCCAACGAGATGTTCAAGTTCTTCATGATAAACCATGCCGTCAGGAAGGCTGCCAACAAAAGGAATGTCGTCTGCAAGGTATCCGTCCAAACCACCGTCTTGATGCCACCTTTGAAGGTGTAGAGCAAAATAATGGCAATAAAAATGACTGCTGGCACCCAAAAAGGCACGCCCCAATCCTTGAAAACGAATTCATATAGCACAAAGACAACGAGATACATCCTCAAAGCTGAACCTAACAGACGCGAAAGGATGAAAAATGCCGCCCCCGTCTTCTCCGACTTAGAACCGAATCGCATCTCAAGATAGGAATAGATAGAGGTTAGATTAAGCCGATAATACAGCGGCAACAGAATCAACGCAATTACCGCATAACCAAGCACATATCCAAAAACCAAAGGCATATAGGTGAACTGCCCTGTATAAACTCCTCCTGGCACCGACATGAAGGTCACTCCTGACAAAGAGGCGCCAATCATTCCGTAAGCCACAACAAACCACGGAGAACTCTTGTTTCCACGGAAGAACGCATTGTTGTCGGATTTCCGCGCCGTGAAGTACGAAATCACAAACAAAAGGACGGTATACAAAACAAAAACGGCGAGTATGATGGTAGCATTCATGATGAATCGGTTTTCAAATTGCAAAATTAGCAATTATTATGGTGCTTCCGTCCCTTTCAAGACCAAATAGGCAAATAAAAACGCATCATCGTGGCATAAAAAGCAGTATTTTTGCGCCCCAAAACTAACATCAACCATGAAAGGCATTTACACTATCCTATTGCTCATTGTTTCCAACGTATTCATGACCTTTGCCTGGTATGGCCAGCTCAAATTGCTCGAAATCGTCCCCAGTTCAAAAGATTGGCCGCTCTTTCTCGTCATCCTGATGTCATGGGGCGTCGCCTTGTTCGAGTATTCCTTCATGATTCCCGCCAACCGCATTGGCGCCATGCAAAACGGAGGCCCCTTCAATCTTATCCAGCTGAAAGTCATACAAGAAGCTGTCTCGTTGACCGTGTTTACCATTATCGTGATCACGGTGTTCAAGACCGAAACCTTCCGTTGGAATCACATCATTTCATTCCTGTTCATCATCCTTGCAGTGTTTTTTGCGTTCAAAAAATAGGTTTTTGTTGCGAAAAACATAAAAATGCATGATATTTGCGGACTGAAAAAGGCACTATTAACTGACAAAAAAGAAAGGAAATAATATGAAATTCTATGACATTGATTCAGTATTCACCTTCGGCAAATACGAGGGCATGACCATTGCCGAGGTGTATGAGAAAGACCCCAAATACCTGAAATACTGCGAAGAGAACATTGATGAGTTCTATGTCTCCCCTTCCGTGATGCGTGAGTTGAAGTCGATGGGCCGTGCCATCAACGACTCCGCCCTTTTGGATGTCAATTTCGACAAGATGAGCGACGACGAGATTGACAGTTTCATCAGCGGACACGAGGAAGAGGACGAGTTTGACGAATCAAAGCTTGAGCATGACTTCGACTGGGACAACAATGACTTTGCCGATGACTCGCCGTTCGACGAGTTTGAGGATGAATTCGACGAGGACGAATTCAACGATGAGTTCGGTGACAGCTTCGACGAGAGCTTCGACGGTGGAATCGATGATTTATATTGAAAGGAATAATGCTTATCGTTTCTTTTTTGAAACAAATCATCCACAAATCTTAAACAAATAAAGCCACCTTGCGGTGGCTTTTTTGTCTTGTGTTGTTCGGATTTGCAATCTTATTCCACATTCACTTTCTCGGAAATGGAATACACCCTTTTCTCGCGTTGTGTCGAAGTTATCATCTCGGCGAGGAAGCCTGTTGAAAACAGCTGCACGCCGATGATAATGGCCAAAAGCGCAAAATAGAACAAGGGGCGGCGCGTCATGCCATACACATGCATGAAGAGCCTTGTGCAAGCCAGATATACGGCAATACCGAAACCCACCAGGAACGTAATCGAGCCCAACATGCCAAAGAAATGCATCGGACGATTGCTGAACTTTGAGATGAAGTTGATGGTGATCAAATCAAGATAGCCACGGACGAAACGGCTCATGCCGAACTTACTGCTACCGTATTTCCGCTTCTGATGGTGCACCACCTTCTCCCCAATGTGGCCGAAGCCGTTCATTTTGGCGATGACGGGAATGTAACGGTGCATCTCGCCGTAGACCTGGATGCTCTTCACCACTTCGTTGCGGTAAGCCTTCAGGCCACAGTTGAAGTCGTGCAACTTGATGCCCGACATTACGCGCGTGGTCCAGTTGAAGAACTTCGAGGGAATATTTTTCATCAGTTTGGAGTCGTAACGCACCTTCTTCCAGCCAGATACAAGGTCATAACCCTCTTCCTTGATCATCTTATAGAGCTCAGGAATTTCGTCGGGGCTGTCCTGCAGGTCGGCGTCCATGGTGATGACCACGTCGCCTCCCACAACCTTAAAGCCTTCATTCAACGCTGGCGACTTGCCATAATTGCGCCTGAAACGCAGAGCCTTCACGTTGGGGTTGGCCTCCGCAAGACCTTGAATGATGGCCCATGAATTGTCGGTGGAGCCATCGTCGACGAAGACGATTTCGTAGGAGAATTGATGTTCTTCCATCACACGACGAATCCATGATTCCAGCTCGGGCAGCGACTCGGCTTCATTCAGCAGCGGTACAACAACTGATATATCCATAGTTTTCTTTTTTATCACAAAACCCACAAAACTCACAAAACCAACCGTAGAAGTTGGAAAGCAGCCAACTGGCCTGCTTTCCGGCGGCAACCCAGTTGGGTGCCGCCATACCACAAAAACAAGTTTTGCTGGTTTTGAAAGTTTTGTGACCTAATCATCTGATTTCTGTTTTTCCACCCATATAAGGTTGCAGGACTTTCGGGATGGCCACGCTGCCGTCAGCGCGGAGGTTGTTCTCCAAGAAGGCAATCAACATGCGTGGCGGGGCGACAACGGTATTGTTCAAGGTGTGGGCAAAATAGTTGCCGTTCTTGCCCTTGATTCTAATCTTCAGACGACGTGCCTGGGCATCACCGAGGTAAGAACAGCTGCCCACCTCGAAGTATTTCTTCTGGCGCGGCGACCATGCTTCAACATCCAAAGACTTCACTTTCAAATCAGCCAAGTCTCCAGAGCAGCATTCCAGCGTACGGACGGGAATATCCATTGAGCGGAACAAGTCGACGGTGTTCTTCCACATCTGCTCGTACCAATAGTCGGCATCCTCTTGTTTACACAGCACCACCATCTCCTGTTTCTCGAACTGGTGGATACGATACACACCGCGTTCCTCGATGCCATGAGCACCTTTCTCCTTACGGAAGCAGGGTGAGTAGCTCGTCAAAGTGAGAGGCAGAGATTCTTCGGGAACGATTTGGTCGATGAATTTACCAATCATGGAGTGTTCGCTGGTGCCGATGAGGTAAAGGTCTTCTCCTTCAATCTTGTACATCATGGCGTCCATCTCGGCAAAACTCATCACTCCGGAGACAATCTCGCTACGCACCATGAAAGGCGGGATGCAATAGGTGAAACCACGCTCGATCATGAAATCGCGGGCGTAAGTGATGACGGCGGAATGCAGGCGCGCGATGTCGCCCATGAGGTAATAGAAGCCATTGCCAGCCACGCGGTGGGCAGAATCCAGATCCAAGCCGTTGAACTTGGCCATGATGTCGGCATGGTAAGGCACCTCGAAGTCGGGCACCACGGGTTCGCCGAAACGTTCCTTCTCCACGTTGAAACTATCGTCCTTTCCTATCGGCACTTCGGGAGCAATGATATTCGGGATGGCATACATCACCTTGGTCAGTTGTTCCATGAGGGACGACTGTTGCTTGCCGAGCTGTTCCAACTCTTGAGCGTTGGCTTCCACGAGTTTCTTCATCTCGTTGGCCTTCTCGACTTCCTTGTTCTTAAACAGGATGCCGATTTCCTTGGATATGGAGTTACGCTGCGAGCGCAAATCATCGGCGCGCTGCTGGCAGTCGCAATATTGTGTGTACAGGTTGATGGCCTCATCGACGAGAGGCAACTTATTGTCCTGGAATTTCTTCTTGATGTTTTCCCTAACAACGTCGGGGTTCTTGACTAAAAACTTGATGTCTATCATAGTATTCGTGTTTTGCTTCGTAAAAACGGGCAAAGATAAAGAAAAAATTGGTAATGTTGTTTTTCGAGACGCGATAAATCGGCGTCTCTACAAACGAGATGGTTGATATTGGGAATTAATCATGTATATCGTGAGACCTTGTAGAGACGCGATTCATCGCGTCTCCACCCCTTACGATCACCTTAAACGTATACCAAATTTCAACGATTCATTTCATCCTCAGGCCATTTGGCAACATTATTCGCAACATAAATTGAGGTCTCATTCATATCCCTTTGATCTCGAATTATTCTGTCATGGAAACGCGATTGCCATGCGAAATCAATGTGTTTCTCATTGGCATAATGTGTCACGCGGGCCTTTAATCCGCGTATCACCGCACCGAGGCTTTTATACAACATTGGGTTGTCGGTCTTGGTGATTCCGCCTCTGTTTTTGGTGGGTGTTTCTTTCTCTTCTGTTTCTGAGACGCGATGAATCGCGTCTCTACAAGTATCATGGCGATCATTGATAATGACGATGGCGTGAATGTGATTCGGCATTACCACGTAAGAAGGTATTTCCGCATAAGGATAATACAAAGAAACATCACGAAATTGTTCATCGGCATATTTCCCGATTTCCGACAAATGCATTTGTTCATCCTCAATCTTACCCAAAAAGAATTCGCGACCCTTGGTGCAAATCGTGACAAAATATGCCCCACCCAGATAATCATGCCATGCGGCTCGCGCCGATGCAATTCTGTAACGGTCCTTGTATTTCTCTTCAGACATAATCGATTGTTTTGGCAACAATGCAAAAATACATATTTTCCTTTTGCGACCATGATAAAGGAATGTATTTTCGAGACGCGATGAAACACAAAGTATTCGACGTAGTCAATCAGCGTCTTTTAGAAATGTTGTTTTTTTTCGAGACGCGATAAATCGACGTCTCTACAAACAGATTGGTTGATTGTAGGGATTAATCCTGAAATAACGTAAGACCTTGTAGAGACGCGATTCATCGCGTCTAACCACAACAACAATATTAAAAAGGCAGCCCAACCAAACGGTCAGACTGCCTTGATAATCACGTTTTCATACACAAGGAATAATTACTGGGCGGGGCAAACAAGGCGGACGGACCGACCGTAGTAACGGTCGTTGGCGCCGTCAGAGTAGAGGCCGCCGTCGCTGAAGCCCACGAGCCACGCGTGGTCGCTATTGTAGCACGAGGCCGACCAGTAGTTCCCGTTGCTACCTGCGTTGTTGAGACTGCCATCGTTGCGGTAGCCAGCGGCAGGAAGGAAGAGCACAACTCGTTTTGCGTCAGCGGTCATGTTGTTTTCGAGGCCGAAGGAATGCCTTTGTGCAAGCCAACCGCCCCATCGGTGTTGTCCCGCATAGCAATTTGCGGGCCGACCGCCTGTGAACTTATCCTTGTTGTCGTTCCGTTCTAAAGTTTCAAATGATTGCTGATATTTGCTGCTTTATCTCAGAGAGAAAAACCATACACTCCATGGGAGAATGTTGCTCAATGGGATAGGCAAGGATGCGGAGCATGACGTCGGTGAGACGAGGATGGGCATTCCTTTCCGAAAGGGACTTCCCCTCTTCCACTTTCTTCTTTGATGCTTCCGTCAAGGGTTGGCATTGCTTCCAATCTTCAAAACCCATTCTCAATGATTTGATGTCTGCATCAGGGGCAAAGGTCTTGGCGGGCAGCATCATGTCGATGCCCTTGTCGCCCGATGGCGACACTACCGCCCCTTCGGGCGTGTAGCGCTCTAGGCTGGTGAGCGGGAAACCCACAAAGACAATGTCCCCACCGCCTTTTAGCAGGCGATGCGTGACCTTCATCTCGGTGAAATAGCGCAGGCACAACCACGCGCTCCACTCGTAGGCACGATAAAACGTACCCTCGCGGAACAGATGGATCGCTGCGCATTCTTCCAATGTGCCACGCTCTTTCTCTTTTTCCAGTATTTCCTTAAGCTGGGACATTAAGTGTTATTATAGATTCAAAATTTCAGCCACAAAAAAGTTGCCGGACGGGGTTGGGTAGCGCACTACCGTGCGCACCCCGCACGCCAACTTTTTCACCCTGCCCGTTACGCCCGTAACGGAACAAGGGTTAGTTCTTCGAAGCAGAGAGCACGGCTCGGACTGAGTGACCATACCAGCGGCCGTAGCCGCTCGTGTAGCAATTGCCCGAATCGAAGTAGAGGCTCCACGCGTAGTCCGGACGGCTCGTGTAGAGCGAACTCGACCAGTAGTCCCCGTGGCTACCTGCTTCGTAGAGACTGCCATAGTAGCGGTAGCCAGCGGCAGGAAGGAAGAGACTATTGCCGTTAGAAGCGGTAAATTTTCTCCCGTAAAAGCCGTTCTGAATCGTCAAAGTCACTGTGGTATTGTTCTTCAGTTCCTCCCATTCTGCTCTGGTGGGCATACGCCAATCGCCGCCCCAGTTGGCTCTTGCAGCATCATCACTAAGCTGAAGAGTGGTCAGATTGTCGGTGAAGCCGTGGTTGCCATAGGTCGAACTGCTGCAATACTTGGTCAGCGTGGTGGAACTCCCATAACAGTATCTATAGGTGTTCCACATGTAGGCCGATTTCGTGGTTGTCTCACCCCAAGCATAGTAGTTGCCATATTCTTCGGGCGTGGTCGCGCCCACATTGCAGGTTGCCCACAACGTGCCGCTCGGCAGGCCGAGGTCAACGTAGGCGTGGCCGTTGGCGTTGCCGTTGCCCGACCCGCCTCCGCCGTAGGTGAAATAGGCGGTATAGGTCGCGCTGGCCGTCACTGTGATGGTACGCGGATTGGAAGTGCTGCCGTCCTGCCAATGGTCGAAGGTGTAGTTGGTATTTGCATCGGCCCTGAGGGTTACGGACACACCCTCATTGTAGGTGCCACCGCCAGTGACCGTGCCACCGTCGGCGGGATTGGCTGATGTAGTGATAGTGTAGGTTTGCGTATCCACGCCTCCGCCGTTTCCCGAAAGCGTAGTAAAGCTCACTTGGTTTCCATAGCCGACACCCATGCTATTGACAGCGTATGCGCGCACATAATAGGTTGTGTTTGGTTCAAGGTCAAAGATTTCACAGGAAAATGTCCCTGCACCAGTTCCAGCCATAGAATGGTCGCCACTGACAATCGGAGTCTGTCGAGTGCTCCAACAAACGCCTCTCTCAATAATAGAGCCACCACCATCAGAGGTAACGACACCACTACCAATGGCTTTTGTCTCAGTAATCTCGCGCACAGGAGAGGTTTCAACGACAGGAATGGATGTAGCGACGCCGCCACCATTATCGTTATTGCCAGAGTTGTTTGGATCTTTCGTACATCCCGCGACAACTAGTGTCGCAACTGTTAGCATTATGGCTGCTAAAGCCTTCATGAGTTTTTGCATATTAAAACGATTTATATTGTTATTGAATTCCTTTAGTGAGGATTGGCAAAGGTAACAATAAATCGGATAATGCAATTGTTTTTAGCAGAAAAAAAATGGCAACAATATACAATTTGACCTTTTTATAACCAAAACATTCAAAACCTACAAGACCTTTGTTCGTCAGGTTCTGAATCTCGCAACCGCTCGATTCATACCATGCTGAGCATCGGAGATGCGGAACCCGAAAAACAAATGCCTTCCGAACGCAGATAAGGAGAACCACGAATTTCACATGGGTCAAAAAGTATATTATTGCCAAAAAAAATTATCGCATAGAAATCTGTCTAAACTGCTTCGTTCCTCACAGTGACGCGAAGCGGCTTTATAAAAACAGAGAACCCCGCACCTGAAGGTGCGGGGTTTCCGTTAAGGGTGGGCGGCGAACTACTTTCCCACGGTCTCCCGCAGTATCATCGTCGCGGCGGGGCTTAACTTCTCTGTTCGGAATGGGAAGAGGTGCGCCCCCGC
>CACXIM010000057.1 GCA_902767725.1 uncultured Bacteroidia bacterium
AGATGAGGGCGAAACTTGGCAAGTTGTATTGGGCTATGAAACTGGTTTCAGTGGTTACTTCAACCAGCATTGCTTTGCGGTTAGCCCTGAAGGAAGAATTTGCGTCTTTAACGACAACCAACAGACCATAGTGTATTCCGACGACAACGGCGACACGTGGCAGCAAACCACATCGATTTCCTCATGCGCGATGCCTGATAAAGCAGGTCTTTGCGTCCCAACCAACGACATTATGGTGGTTTGGGCTGAGAATGGGGAAATCAATTATTCTATTGACGGAGGTGAGACCTGGGAGGGTTGGATTCCAGATTTTATGAATGCCGACAATGGCCCAGCAATTAGTGACCTTTTGGTCAATGAGAATGGAGATGTGTACTTGGGCTTGACGACGCTTGGAGGAGATGGCGGTATCTCCCATTCCACCTTATCCGACATCCAAAACTGGGAATTTGTTGCCGCAGGGGGTGTTAACATTAAGGACATGGCCTTCGACCCTGAGGGCAACGTGGTGGCTTGTGGCTATAATGGCGATGGAAGTAGTGCCGGTTTCCAGCATATTCCGGGCTTCTATCTGTTTGATGGGACGAGTTTAGCCATTGGCGATGGAGGCGTCGTGTATACGCCACACTTTACAAGTCATTCGGCTATTCTTTCTTATTCTTTTTCTTATGACCATGGCGAGCATTTTACTGAAATTGGCGAGGAGATTCCCCTAGTTGATATCGCTCCAGGTGGTGAAAATGCCCGTCTTTTCAAAGGAGCTGACAATCATCTGTATTTTGATGGTGGCGGAGAGTATTGGAAAAGCATACGTGATGCCGACCATATCCCAAGTTATGATTATTACCCTTTGATTGAGGAAGCTAACAACCGCCAAAAATGGAATGTGGTTTACATCCTTGCCAACGATAACTATCCGGATGATTACCATACTGAAATCCAAAGTATCAGGGATAATATCAATTTGGATGGAGTGGACTATAAACTTGTTTGGACGGAAAGTGTGTATGATTCCAAGAGAATTGCAGGTGCTGTTCGTGAAGAGGGCAGAAGGGTGTATTATCGTAAGAAAACAGGCGAAGACTACGAGGCAGAAGTTCTACTTTATAACTTTAATCTTACTGTAGGTGACACAGTTGCAGTGAATTGGATGGGGCAACAACTGATGGTGATGGAAGTATCCCAAGTGGAAGTGGATGGGGTCATGAGGCGGCAATTAGGGCTTGGGGAATACTCTAATGGATATCCACCGAGTGAAGTTCTAGAATACTGGATTGAAGGCGTGGGCAGTTCCTACGGCTTCTTAAACAGCGGCTATGAAAACTGGATTGGGTCGTTTGTCCATCTTTTGTGCTACCACGAGAACGGCGACCTGGTTTGGGACAACGAGGCGTTTGACGATTGCGTGATGAACAGCAATGGAGCACCTGCGTCATTTGCTCCCCAAGGCGCGGAGTGGTATTTCCATGTGTTGTCTCAAGGTCCGATCACGGAACCTCCATTCCATTACATTCAATATATGGTGACAGGAGAAGAAGAAAAGCAAGGACACACCTGCAGCGTTATCAACGGTTATGAATATGTTTATGAGGAAGACGGTGTTGTTTATTGGTACAATTCAACCGATGAAGAGTTTACGGTGTTGTATGATTTCAATGCCGAGGCGGGTGAGTCTTGGTATTGCGCAGTTGCAGATTATTATCCGTGTCTAATTACGGTCGATAGTGTCGGTAGCGTTACTTGGGACGGCCATACCTACCGCACCCAATATGTGACAGGTGTTATTGAAGATTATTGGACTGTTATGGATGGACGCATCATTGAGGGAATCGGATACGAAAAGGGCCTGTTTCCTGAAGTGGTAATTGACGGCCCGGAATATGAATACATGAGATGCTATCTCGTTGATGGCGAGATGCTTTATCACGAAGGTGATTATGATTGTGATTATGTCCCCCAAACGGGTAGTCCTTGCTGGGATGGCTCGGTGGCCGATGCATACGAGGGCGGCGACGGCACGGAAGGAAACCCTTACCAGATTGCCACGCCTCAGCAACTGGCTTTGCTTGCCCAGCAGACCAACACCGGCACGGGCGGCGACGCGCATTACATCCTCGTGAACGACATCTGCCTCAATGTGGAGAACGACTCCATCGATTGGCCAGTGATTGGAAAGGAAACCTCACAAAACCTGCCGATTTATTTCACGGGTGTCTTTGACGGCAACGGACATACCATCGAAAGGATGATTATTCGTGAAAACCATGTGGATGCAGGCTTGTTTGGCCATACCCGTGGAGCCGTCATCAAGAACCTTCGCGTTGTGGATGCCTCCATTCAAGTGGGCAGCGATGTCGGTATCATCGTGGGACAAGCCTACAATACCAGCATTATCAATTGCACTGTGCAGAATAGCTCCATCAGTCATGAGCACAATTCTAATAACTATGTCGGTGGCATTGTGGGCGGCTATTATCCGACGGACAATGCCTCGGATACGGTTTATATCAAGGATTGTGTGAGCGAAGTAAGGTTTTTGAATCCCGAAAGGTTTTTCAATGCTGGCGGCATTGTGGGTCGTTGCATGACAATGAGTACGGATGGCGGTTTTGCGGTCATCGAGAACTGCGAGAACCGTTCCGATGTGGAAGGTTCTCATTATGTAGGCGGTATCATGGGAAATGCGGACAATTCGCACAATGGTGAGAGTTTGGCTCTGATGATCAAAGGATGCAGAAACTATGGAACCATCTCTTCAACCACATTTTGTGGCGGCATTATCGCGCATAACTGGGGTGTTCAGATGATAGACTGCCTCAACATGGGAGAGGTTGTCGCGAGAGATGTCAACTCGAATGTACTTGTTGGGGGACTGGCTGCCTTGTTGAGAGAAAGTGTCATGGTGGAATGTGTCAACAAAGGCAATGTGATATCCGAATCGAACTTTGGCACGCAAATCGGCGGCCTGGTAGGATACAATGACGAGTCTGTGATAGCCAATTCCTATAATCTTGGTATGGTCGCAGCACCTAATAGTGCGCCAACCAATGCCACCGTAGCCGTCGGCGGTATTGTGGGCGGCTCAACGGGACGCATCTTTAACGTCTATAACGCGGGTACGCTCACTGTTCCCGAAACGCCGTCGGGTACTGAAACGGAGGGCTATGGACACATCCTTGGTGTTGGCGACGTTGCAGAGCATTACTTGAACTGTTACTGGCTTGAGCAGGACTCCCTGCACGCTTGCGGTAATATGGAGTTGTCTGGCTCTTCGTCTTTCATTCCGACAAGCTATTTCTTCGAATGGGAACTCAACGAACCGCAATATGGCCACTATGACCTATTAGAGGTATTGAACTTTGGTGCGGAAGTCGTGCTTGACTCTGTGCCCAGTTATCCCTATCTTGCCACTTGGAGCGCTGACTTGGCAAACATCAACCAAGGCTTCCCCATATTGTATTCGGAACCCGAGCTTCCTGACACCATCCAATCGGGCGACTTGCTGTATTCAATCATCAGCACTAACCCGCCTTATATGCGCGTGATTGGTCATGTGGACGGCGAAAATGCCCAAGGTGAAATTGTCATTCCTGAAACGGTGGAATACGAAGGGGATACTTACGTTGTGACGGAGGTTGGTGAGCGTGCCTTTAACTATTGCAGAAGCATCGTCTCTATTGATGTAGCCAATACGGTGACCCAAATAGGTTCTCGTGCTTTTTATGATTGCGATAATCTCCAATCCATACATTTGCCCGATTCTCTTGAGGCGGTTTCTTCCGAAATGTTTTTTGGTTGTTCCTCTTTGACCGAGGTTAGTCTGCCTTCCACCATCACAGAAATCGGTGAAGGAGCTTTCAGCAGCTGTAGGGCATTAACTGAAATCGTGTTGCCCGAAAGCGTGTCTGCCATTCGCAATGAAGCCTTCAGTTCATGTGCGCAATTGCATTCCATAACATTCCCTGAAACTATGATATCAATTGGGCGGATGGCGTTTTTCAATTGCGGTAATTTAACGGAGGCCTTGCTTCCTCTCGGAATGACTACCCTTTCAGAATCGCTATTTAGTCAGTGCGGTAAATTAGAGAGTGTTATCATTCCTGAATCAGTGACTTCTATCGATAAGTATGCTTTCAGTAATTGTGAAAGTTTGAATGAAATCGTGATACCGAATGGCGTGGAATCCATCGGAAGATCTGCCTTTGAGGGTTGCAGCAGTTTGAGCCTTGTTGAGTTGGGCTCGTCTGTTTCGTATCTTGCTGAAGCAGTGTTCTTGATTCATAGTTTGGAAGTCAGGCTCAGCCTCATCTGTCATAATCCAGTCCCGGCGCAATGCGAACATAACACTTTCCCGCAAGATGCAGAGCAGCAGGGTGTTATTATGGTTCCGTGTGAAACTGGAGAGGCCTATCGTGAGGCTTGGGGCGAGTATTGGCAGAACGGTACTATCGAGGAAGACTGCGGCAGCGGTTTGGTGGAATTCCATGGCTCCGAATGGTACTACGAAATCCAAAACGAGAACGGCAGCATCACCTACCAGCATTTGGAATATGTGGCCGACACGACCATCAACCATAAGGATGTACAGATTATCATCCGCACCAACACGCTTTACGATAAAGGCGAGCACAATGAGGTGACACGGGAGTATGTTTATCGTGAAGACCAGTTGGTATATTGGTGGAACAAGGATTTGCAGGAATTTACCGTGCTGTATGACCTTGGTGCCCAAGAAGGCGACAATTGGGTCATCAAGGTCGGCACGGAGACCCTCACGATGCATGTGGATGCAGTGGATTATTACTACCACGAAGGGCAGTTGTTCAAGATGTTGTACGTGAGTGACGAGCAAGACCTTTTCAGCGGCACCATCGTGAGCGGTGTGGGTCATCTCTCCAGCTTCTTCCCCGAGCGGTTGATGACACGCGGCAAAGGCTATGGCGTGAACGGACTGCGCTGTTATTGGAATTATGGCAATCTGCTTTTCACTGCTATCTACCGTGATAATTGCGACGCCATCTATGTCAATCTGCACAACAGTCTCGATGATCCTTCGGAAAATGGTCTTACCATCTATCCCAACCCGACCAACGGCGTTTTGTTTGTACAGACGTTGTGCACACCGTCTCTACCGACCCAGACCTATCGCATTGCTAACCTCATGGGCCAAACCATCCTCACGGGCAGCCTTAACGCTGAAATTCAGCAGATTGATGTGTCGGCTTTGCCGCAGGGCATGTATTTCATCAGCGTTGGAGATAATACACGGAAATTTGTGGTGAAATAAAAAGGTGGTCCTGTAGGGCTGTCGTATTACGGCAGCCGCGCTAGGAAAACCCAAGGCGGCTGCCACGGTGTGACAGCCCTACAGACCGAAACGGAAAACAAAACAGATTGATAAACAAATAAAAACCAGATAAAATGAAAAAGTTATTCTTTACCATAGCGATCTTGGTTGGCTTCGCGATGCAAGCCTTGGCCTACGATTTTTCAAGTGTTTGCGAATCGGGGCAGACTTTGTATTATCGTATTCTCTCCAGCGGCAATACCGAAGTGGCAGTGTGTCGTCCTGACCCAGATTTTGGATGGAATGGCTATGCCATACCCGAGGGCAACCTTATCATTCCCGAGTTTGTCGAATACCAAGGCGTTGCTTACACGGTGACAAGTATCGACGAAGAAGTGTTTTCCTACTGTCATGGAATAACCTCTGTTATCCTTCCTAATTCCCTTACTACAATAGGCAATCAGGCTTTCAGCAATATTATGGGTTTGACGGATTTCTTGTTCCCCAATTCAGTAACCAACATGGGAAACTATGTTTTCGAGGGAACTGATAATATTATGAATGATGTATATAATGAAAAGATTTTTGCATACCATCCTAGATATGACCAATCGTCATTCGTGATTCCAGAAGGGATTGAAGAAATTGCAAGTGCTGCTTTTCGTCATTGTAACATGAGTGCGATTACTATTCCTACTTCGGTTGCAAGAATTGGGAAAGGCGCATTTTCAAGCTGCGATTTTTTGGAGTCTGTCGTCATTCCAGAGGGCGTGACAAGTATTGAAGATAATGCTTTTTCAGGTTCGAAAATCCACACCATTACGCTTCCCAATTCGGTGACAAGCATCAAGAAAGAAGCCTTTAAAAGCTGCGTTTTTTTGAATGCTATCGTGTTGCCTAATGCTTTGCAGAGCATTGGGGAAGGTGCTTTCCGCTCTTGTGGGAGGCTGCCTTCCATCGTCATTCCAAACTCGGTTACAACCATTGGAGAGTACGCCTTTGCAAATTGCAGATCATTGACATCCTTTGCATTGCCCAATTCGGTGACGAATATGGGGCCGTATGTGTTTGAGGACTGCGACGGGCTTACGGAGCCTGTGTACAACAGCCATTATTTTGCTTATTTTCCAAAAGATTACGCTACTTCCTACACCATTCCGGATGGAGTGGAAACCATTCTTGAGCGTGTGTTTTGGGAATGCACCAATCTCGATTCCATTACCCTCCCAAACTCAGTGAAAGCCATCGGGCAACAAGCCTTCCTTAAATGTGAAAACTTGACCTATGTTTTGCTCCCCGAATCATTGGAAAGTATCGGATACGGTGCTTTTGAAGAATGCCATCACTTGACCACAATAAATCTACCTAACTCAGTAACAGATATTGGAGATAATTGCTTTTGGGATTGCGATAACTTAAGTGAGCCTCAATTTAATGACCGCTTTTTTGCCCATTTTCCGAAAAACTATGCGACAACTTATTCCATTCCTGAAGGAATTGAGGAAGTCATAGGTGGCTCTTTTGTCGGTTGTGACAGCTTGGTGTCGGTCAGTTTTCCAAATTCAGTGGCAAAAATTAGGGGATATGCTATTTCAAATTGTCCCAATCTTATGGAAATCAATATAAACTCTGTCATTCCTCCTGTCATCGATTTGAGCCCCTTGTATCCTTGGGAAGTTAGACCGGCGGATGCTTATATTTATGTTCCTGTAGGCACACTTGAGACTTATTTGAATGACCAAAGTTGGTCCGGTTATTGGTGGTGCTTGGCAGAAATCGGTAATATTCTTTCTGGCAGAGAAATGTATTACGAAATCATCAATGATGACGGGAGCATTACCTATCAGCATTTGGAATATGCCTCCGACACCACCGTCAACCATAAGGACGTGAAAATCATCATCCGCACGAACACACTCTATGATAAGGGCAGGCAGGCCGAAGTGACCCACGAATATGTCTATGAAGAAAACGGCAAGGTATATTGGTGGAACAAGGACTTGGAAGAGTTCACCGTGCTTTACGACTTCGGCGCTGAAATCGGCGAAGAATGGGAAATCAAAGTGGGAACTCAAAGCCTTGTCATGCATGTAGAAGGTGTAGAATACTACGTCTATGAAGGCACAAGCTACAAAAAAATGTTGGTAAACGATCAAAATAACCTCTTCAGCGGCACTATTATGTGCAGCATCGGCCATTTGACGAGTTTTTTCCCTGAACGTCTAATGACACGTGATAAGAATTATCAAGTTGAAGGTTTGCGTTGTTATTGGAGAAATGGATTCTTGACATACAAATATGGCGACAAGGACTGCGACGAGGTGTATCAGGAATACCACAATGGCATCGAGGAAGACGGCCCTTCGACTCCTTCGACAGGCTCAGGAACCGAGGGCTCAGGGACCTTCACCATCTATCCCAACCCGACCGATGGCGCCCTCGTTGTAGAGACGGTGTGCACACCGTCTCTACCAGCGGAAACCTACCACATCACCAACCTCATGGGCCAAACCGTCCAAACGGGCAGCCTCACCGCTGAAACCCAACAGATTGATGTGTCAGGTTTGCCGCAGGGCATGTATTTCATTACCTTTGCAGGTGAAACAAAAAAATTCGTAGTGAATAAATAACACTTAAATACATACTACAATGAAAAAACTAATAACAATATTGGCTATTTGTCTCGGATGCAGCATGGCACTTCCGGCACAAAACATTTGGAAGCCTATCGGTGCTCCAGGATATGTCTTGGCGGTTGCCCCCAACGGTTACCTGTACTCGACTTCTTTTGAAATGGGTTGTCTCTGTCGCTCAACGGATGAAGGCTTGACTTGGGAACCTGTCTTTTCCAACGAGACCATTTATAGCGGCACTCAGATGACGGTTAGCGAACAAGGCAGGGTGTTCCTTATACCTCCTTACTATAGCCAGGTCTATTATTCCGACAACAACGGTGATACTTGGCATATTACCCCAATGTTCCCTACTTGTTTGGTGGATGGGATGTATGCAGTTTCAAACGACACACTGTTCATTTGGGGCGCCAACGACTACGGCTACGAAAGCCTGCATTTCACCCTTGACGGTGGAGCCACCTGGCACAGTGCCGACATCACTCCAATGAGCCAAACTCACCACATTGGTGATGTGATTGCCAACGAGGAAGGCGATGTATTTGTCAGCTTCTGGTCGAACAACGCCCAAAACGATGGTATCTATCGTTCCACTTATACAGATACTGAATATTGGGATTGGGAACTCGCCGCTTTCCCTAACATCAGCATCAAGGACATGGAGTTTGATGCCGAAGGCAATGTGATGGCAGTAGCTAACGCGGGTGAATACATTGGATTCCAGCAGATTCCAGGTTTTTATTTGGCTGGCTCTATGGCAGCGTCAATGGCAGTGGCTGACAATGGTGCTGTCTATATCTGTAGACAACACGACAACCATTCCGTGTTGGCCTATTCCAATGATCAAGGAGCGCATTTCCATGAAATTGGAGAACCACTCACGGCAACTGGCGGCACGCTTTTTAGAGGACGAGACAACCATCTGTATTACTTTGCAAACAATTCGCATTGGAAGAGTGTGGATGAGGCTGGCAATATTGACACCAATTTTAGCACGTTTGCTCCACAAGGCGCAGAATGGTATTTCAACCTCTCTTCCTATATGGGAAGTGATATATCGTATTATCGTATGGAGGTGATTGGCGATACCCTTATACAAGGACATCAATGTACTGTCATCTCAAGGCAATTCCTTGGTGATGCTGACTATCAGTATGTCTATGAGGAAGACAGGAAGGTGTATTGGTATAACCCGACTTTGGACGCATTTACGACGCTTTACGACTTCGATGCCGAAGTGGGCGAATCATGGATTTGCGAAGTGGGCGATTGCTCTTACGAAATCAGGGTGCGTTCCGTTGAGGATATTCTCTACGAAGGGCACACCTATCGTGTACAAAGTGTTGCACCCGTGGATGGCGCGTATTTCTATTATGATGAAGGACGCATCATCGACGGCTTAGGGTGTGTGGAAGGCTTGTTCCCCTATCCTTCGATATGCGAGGGGACTGTTTATGAAGGCCCTTATCCCGATTTTCTGCGATGCTATCTCGTCAATGGTGAAACGATCTACCACCAAGGCAACTATGCCTGCGACGCCATTTATCCTTTCAATACCACTTGTTGGGATGGTACTGTTGCAGATGCTTATGAAGGTGGCGATGGCACAGAGGAGAACCCCTATCAGATTGCCACGCCCCAGCAGTTGGCCTTACTAGCCCAACAGACTATCGATGGCACGGGGAGCGAACATTATTACATCCTCGTTGACGACATCTGCCTTAACAACGAAGGTGGCACACTAGAATGGCCCATGATTGGAGGTGAAGTTCCACAGAGCACTCCTCGATACTTCAATGGTGTCTTTGATGGTAACAATCATCATATCAAAGGGATGTATATCAGCCAGTATCATGTTAACAGTGGATTGTTTGCCGGAGCCAATGGTGCGGTCATCAAGAACCTCACGGTGGATGGATCAAAGATTCTGGATGGCAACGGAGTGGGCATCCTTGCAGGACATGCAACAAACTCAATAATAGAGAACTGTTGCGTCACCAATTGCGAACTGGTCAATTCGGTTGCCTCGGGAGGACAAGGAGGCCTGCTGGGTTCTTTCGTCGCCTACCATACGGCCGACACTGCATATCTCCGCAATTGCGTGAGCAGTAATGTTAAAGTGGGTGAAACCGCTGCATTCGGTATGGGAGGCGGCGTGGTGGGTTATGCCCATAGTACTCTTGGAGTTGTGGTCATCGAGAATTGCGTGAACTATACCAACATGAAAGCAATAGAGCGCGCTGGGGGCATCCTCGGCGGTGGCGGCGACCACATCATCATCAGAGGCTGTAAGAATTACGGCGAGATTACCGCTGAAGGCGATGCGGGCGGCATCGTAGGTTATGGCTGGGATATTGAGGTTTCCAAATGTTCCAATTGGGGAGACGTCTACTCCGACTTTAGGGCAGGCGGTATCGGAGGTCAAGTCAGTGGATGCACCATGATGGAATGTGCCAATATGGGCGACGTGAAATCCGTTTCGGAATCTGGTTCTGAGGTCGGTGGCCTTGTGGGCTGGCATGGGGAAGGAGTGGTGGCCAACTCGTATAATCGTGGCGAGGTGTCGGCTGTGTACGGCGACCCCAACAGGGCGACAGAAGCCCTTGGAGGCATCGTGGGACGTTCGACAGGAAGCATCTATAATGTCTATAATGCTGGTACGGTTGTTGGTCCCGAACTGCCTTCGGATTTCGGTACGGTGGGCTATGGCACCATCATTGGTCACACCACTGTGGAAGGCAAATATATGAACTGCTATTGGTTGGAGCAAGATGACCTGCCAGCCTGTGGAAATGCCAATCTACCTGACTTGTTAGGATCGTCAGCCTTTAATGAAGGTGAGGCCTTCAACGATTGGGTGCTGAATGACCCGCAATATGGCACCGACGATCTCTTGGCCGCATTGAACTTCGGCGCTCCTGCTGTACTCGACTCTGTGCCGAGTTATCCCAATCTATGTGTCTGGCAAAAAGATGAATATGGCGTCAATGGAGGTTTGCCTATCTTTGATTTCCAAGAAGTTCCTCAATTCCCGTTCTTTGGATCGGAGTGGTACTATGAAATACAGAACGGTGATGGAAGTGTCACATACCAGCATCTGGAATATGCCGGTGACACGACCATCAATCACAAAGATGTGAAAATTGTCATTCGCACCAACACACTATACGACAAGAGTGACAACACTGTCGTGACGCATGAGTATGTCTATGAGGAAGAAGGCATTGTCTATTGGTGGAATCGCGACCTGCATCAGTTCACTACACTTTACAATCTCGTTGCCGAGGTGGGTGATACATGGCAGATCAGAGTTGGCATGCAAAGCCTTACCATGCATGTGGATGCTGTTGATAGTTTGGATTACAATGGAAGGACATTCCGTGTCTTGCATGTGAGCGATTCCTACGATCTCTTCAGTGGCGATATCGTGTGCGGTATTGGCCATCAGACTAGCTTCTTCCCTGAACGACTGATGCGCAACGAAAAAGGTCTGCGTGTGGACGGACTGCGCTGCTATTGGGTTGAGGATAAGTTGGTGTTCAAAAACGGCGAAAAAGATTGCGATGCCATTTTTTCTGAAATCCATGGCATTGACGAACCTACTTATGAACATGTCGTTGCTCAATTCGACCTCTATCCCAACCCGACCGACGGCGTCCTCACCATCCACCATTCAGAATTCAACATTCCTCATTCATCATTCAGAATTACCAACCTCATGGGCCAAACCGTCCTCACGGGCAACATCACTGCTGAATCCCAACAGATTGATGTGTCGGGTTTGCCGCAGGGGATGTATTTCATCAGCATTGGAAACATCACGCATAAAATCGTTGTACAATAATCCTGCTAAATGTGCGTTATCATAGCGAAATTGAAAACGAAGTTTTATTAACCAAAAAACTACCAACAATGAAGAAAGTAATCTTATCGCTCGTCATGCTGCTTATGGCAACGAGTGTGTTCGCTCAAAAGGAAGAGATTCCCAATCCCGCCCAGGTCCGCGTCCCCAGCGGCTACCAAGGCTTCCTCGAATATGGCAACTCTTGGCATTTCGACAAGAACATGCACAACACCATCAACCTGTCGACCACTCATGGCTTTTATTTCAACGGTCACGTCTATGCGGGTATCGGTATCGGCATTGATTTCAATAATGATTACGCCTTTGTGCCTATCTATGCCAATGTGCGCTATCAGTTCAACAACACAAAAATGGTGAGTCCCATCGTAAGTATGCGTCTTGGATCCTTCGTCGGTGATGAAGTGGGCGCTTACGGCGATCTTGCCTTCGGCGTGCGTTTCGCCTCCAAGCGCGACTTCGCCATCAACGTGATGGTGGCCGGTACCTATTACGACAAGATCAATGAGAGTTATTATGATGGTTATCATCATACCCAAGAAGCCCGCCAAATCAGTCCTTCCGGCATCTCTTTGCGCATCGGCATCGAGTGGTAATAGCGACCTTTTAAACTAAAACAAAGCCCGAGAAGTGATTCTTGGGCTTTTTTCGTGTTTGTTATAAATCAACGACCTCCCAATGACCTCCTTTGTCGGGACCGATGCGGCGAAGCAACCCTTCTCGCTTTAGATGGGCAAGTTGCTTCTCTACACCTTTGGATGAGATGCCCACTGCTTGAGCCAAACCTGCCGTGGTGAGTTTGGGATTCTCACGCAGCAGCTCAAGGATTTTCTCCCTACTTCCTTTATTTTTCTCCCTACTATTTGTGGATTTTCTCCCCACTTCATTTTGCGACTCAACAAAGGATTGGATATCTTGCTGAAGGTTTTTTCTCAGCGTTTTGAACATGAAATCTCTGAAAATCTGCAAGTTTTCATCTCTTCGAGTGTCGATAAGCGCTTGAATGTATTCGGATTTGTCTTCTTTTAGGATTTTTGTGGGTATTAGGCCGTATTCAAATTGAAGATGATTCATGAGCAGTCGGGCCATTCTTCCGTTGCCGTCCACCCATGGATGGATAGTCACCAATTCATAATGCGCATCAAAACTGAGTTCGTATTGGCTTTTTTTGTCTTCTTTGCTGATGTTTTTTCGCTTGTCATTCAGAGTATTGCAGAAGTTCTGTAATCGATTGGGCACCTTGTGGAAATCCATATATGATGCGCCTCCAATGCCAGCACTAACATTTACCAGTCTTAGGTCTCCGTTGGCGGATGAGAATTCACCCAAAGCGGTTTTATAAGTGCTACCCGTGCTTTTCATCACCAAGGAAGCCATCTTTTTCAGCCATCCTGTCGTTATTTCAGTGTTTGCTTTTGCCATTGAAATACTGGCTTCGTAAGCCGCCTTCAAGTCTAAGTTCATCAAATACTCATTGATGTTTTTGCCTTTGGAAGTTAAACCTTCGTCAAACAAGAGTTGGTTCTCTACCTCAGTGATGGTTGAGCCTTCAATGGCGGTAGAGTGGGTGATAAGTGAGTATAAGTAGAACTTGTCGTAGTCCACTTGTTGCCCAATGCCCAAGGTTTCGTATGTCTGTATCAGTTTTTCTATTTCTTCCCAGATGCTCATATTGTTGTTTTTGCCGCAAAGATACAACTTTTCTCCCTACCATTGTATTTTCTCCCTACTTTTTTATGTGTTCTCTGTTCGCGAATAGAGAACACTTGACTGCAAATGATTGAAATACAATATAATAAATTAAGGCTATCGCAACCGCGACAGCCTTAATTATCAATTATAAATTTTCAATTATCAATTACTTAAACGCGTTCTCGCTCAACCCCTTGCCACTCAAAGCCAAATCCTTCATGTAGCCAGGCACCTCCTTGCCGAGGTACTTGTCCACATACAGCTTGGCGAGGTATTGGCCGAGCATGAAGCCGTGACCACGCAAGCCGGTGAGGATACCGACCTCCGGGTCGACGATGTAACGCGGCTCGGTGTAACGACCA
>CACXIM010000058.1 GCA_902767725.1 uncultured Bacteroidia bacterium
AGGTTCCGCAAAAAGAACCTTTTTTTGGCCCATTCGACTAGCGGTTAGGTCGTAAGTTTCTCACACTTAAAACAGCGGTTCGATTCCGCTATGGGCTACGGAAAATTCAAACAAACCCAATTGATAATCAATCAGTTGGGTTTTTCATTTTCCCCGCCGTGTCAACCGCGTGTCAACCAAATTCATTATTGTAGAGACCTAAATGTACTGGATGAGAAGGTGCAACGGTTTAAGGAAGTGACTGGAGCGTTCAACAAGTACGCGTCGGACTTGGCTGGTTTGAGTATGGAGGACATTTAAGTTATAGGCCCATAACAAGAAAATCCCAGCCATAGCCAGGATTTTCAAGAACCAAAAACCAAAATTTATGAAACCTTTTACTTGCGGCCGCTTTCACGGCTGCAGGTCTTAATGATAAGAACCGGTGCAAAAATACTACTTTTTGTGTTTTTTCAAGTTTAACCGAAAAAAAAACGCCCGTTTTGGAAAAACTTTCCACTTTTGTTGTCCTATCCATACGTTTCGCGCATAAAATACAGCATCTAATGCGAATATTCTACTCTTTTTATCCGTTTTCCTCTTGACAAAATGGTTTTCTCTTCTTATTTTTGCATCCTAAAATTCAAAAAACGCATACTATGGGAAAATTCATGGACAAACTCACCGAGGCCATCATCAAGAATGACGGTCTCTCCGAAACGGAAGCCAAAGCAAAACTCAACCTCATCTACATCAAGATGGGCCAATCCGAAGTCAAGGATTTCGTGGATGAATATATTGAGTGGCTTATGACCGAAAAGAAGCTGAACTACAAGGCCATCCTGCAGACGCCCGACCATCAGGTGCACGACATGTACCTTTCTGAGTTCAAGCATTGATCTTTTCAACTCCAAAACAAGAAAAACACGTCCATGGACGTGTTTTTCTTGTTTTTATTGTGACGTTTCCTCTTTATTCGATACGCTTGATCGGAAAATGGCGCATTTCATACAACTCGTCGAGATGCTTCTTGAGCCTGCGCGCCATGGGACGGAAGGTGTAGTACGTAATGGTAGCGGAGATAGGCGCCCCCACCAAAGGGATCACCTTGCCCACGCCTTTGGCAAATCCCTCCTTCGTCATGTTGATGCCAATCCATTGGGCAATCTTAATGGCATATTTCGCCATGACGGTCTCCGAGATTTTGAGACTCGCTGTCTTAGAGACCTGCGCTACGACCTTGCCGATGGCCTCCACAGCCAACTTGTTGCCCATCGCCACACCTACAAACAGGGTCAAGATGTTGAGCGACTCGTCGTCCAACTGGTTCTTGGCATCGGTCAACGCCGGCCAGCCATAGAGATAGAGGAGTTTCTGCATCATCGACAGGATATGGCCGTAGAACTGCGCCAAGTCGGTGGGGATGGTGCCCGCCATCCACCAACCGCCCGGGATACCCATCAGCGCGGAAGTGCCGCTCACCATGGTCAGATGATAGCTGATGCATTGGTTGGCCAGTTTGTCAATCTCTTTCTTGGTCAGTACATTCAGCGGACTCTCGTTGATGGCTGTAATCACCTCCAAAGGAGTGCAGAATTTCGACAGCTCCTTGTTGAGGAACTCGTCACGGTCAACCTTCACAAAAGGCATCTTCACGCTGGTGGCCAGCACCCTGTTCCACAGGGTTAGGCGGGTGTTGTTTTCGTTGGTTGTTTCACTCATTTTTATTCTTTTTTATGCAGAGGGCTACACCGCTGCTTATTATCTGTCGCCCCTACGGGGCTTGATCTACTATCAGTATCAAACTCCTAACTCCTAACTGAACAACTCCTAACTATACACTAATACCCATATTTCTCCTTCCACTTCTCCCTCAGGTTCTTCCGCAATTCGCGCTCACGGGGGTTATCTTGAGGTACATACAAAACCGTGCCAGAAATTTCATTTGGCAAAAATTCTTGCTCCACAAAGTTACCTTCGTATGCATGGGCATACTTGTAACCATCATGATAACCAAGGTCTTTCATCAGTTTCGTCGGGGCATTGCGCAGGTGCAATGGCACGGGCAAATCACCCGTCTCGCGCACCAAGGCCTGTGCCGCGTCGATGGCCGCCACAGCGGCGTTGCTCTTGGGCGATGAGGCCAGGTAGGTCACTGTCTGCGACAAGATGATGCGGCTCTCCGGCCAACCGATCTTGTTGACGGCATCGAAGCAGGCGTTGGCCAACAGCAAGGCATTGGGGTTGGCGTTGCCGATGTCTTCCGAGGCGAGAATGAGCATACGGCGCGCGATGAACAATGGGTCCTCCCCTGCCTCAATCATACGTGCAAGATAATACAAAGCCGCGTTGGGGTCGCTGCCGCGCATCGATTTGATGAAGGCCGATATGATATCATAGTGCATTTCGCCCTGCTTGTCGTATTTCACAAGGTTGCTCTGGATGCAGTCGGTGGTGAAGTCGTTGGTGATGACCAACTCTTCGGCAGCCATGTCCAAGTCATTTAGCGAAGTGACGACCAACTCTATGGCATTCAACAGCTTGCGACCATCGCCACCACTGATTTTCATTAAAACCTCTGGCTCCTTAACAGTGATTTTCTTGCCAAAGTCGTATTCCAACGCCTTAACGGCCTTAGCCAAAAGAATCTCCAAATCCTCTTTCTCCAGCGACTTCAGCACATACACCTGACAACGTGACAGCAAGGGCGAGATGACCTCAAACGAAGGATTCTCCGTCGTCGCGCCAATCAAGGTGACCAAGCCACGCTCCACTGCACCGAGCAACGAGTCCTGCTGCGACTTGCTGAAACGGTGGATTTCATCGATAAATAATATAGGTGCCTCCGGAGCCATGCGCGCGCGGTCGATGACCTCACGCACCTCTTTTACGCCGCTGCTGACCGCGCTCAGCTGGAAGAACTGCCGTTTGACCTGTTTGGAGATAATGTAGGCCAATGTCGTCTTACCCACACCAGGCGGTCCCCAAAAAATCATTGATGGCACGCGTCCCGACTCGATGGCACGGCGCAGCACGGCGTTCTCGCCGATGATGTGCTTCTGCCCGATGTAGTCATCAAGCGTGGTCGGGCGCAGGCGTTCCGCTAATGGAATGGTGGATTGCATCACTGAATATTTTGCGCAAAAATACTACTTTTTATGCTTTTGACTTTGCTCTTTTCTAAGTCTTCCCTGCAATGACAATAAAGACGAAATAAAAGGAAAGTCATGACCTGTTTTAAAGACAGCCTCAGGAAGTTGCTTTTTTAACAATTCCAGCGGAGCATTTTCTGATTCATTCAGCCGTACATAAACGGAATCCACTTGCACTTCTTCCCATGACTCCGGCATTTCGATATTCAAAGGCACCCAATCAGATCCAACGCCAATTGGCCTATACTTTAAATCATCTTCATGACCTATTATTGTAGCATCAAGGCACAACAGTTTGACATGTTTCAACCCTTCAATCTGCTCAAAGACATTGCCATTTTTTACATGAGCAACCCAACCGTCACCAGTATTGAAGTACCAAGCATTATCCAAGGTGACATCATCAAAATGTTGCAACAGATTACGCCGTTCTTCCTCGCTTATTATTCCCTCTACCCTCAACTGTTCAATGTTTAAATCCCAAAACCATTCGGGGAAATACGGTTTTTCCCTAAAATCAATCTCAAGTTTCCGAATGGGAATGGTATCGAATTGGCGCAAGGCAACAGGAAGATTCTGGACAAAAAGCAAAGAATAGCCTTCTTCATTTTCCATTTTCAGCCTTTGGAACTCGTTACCAACATCCTTCTTTCGCACCATCCAGCCCATCTTGGGGGTTAGCATATAATTCTCGTTGTTTTGTGCAAGTCCCACAAAACCAGCCCACAATTCCACGAGTGTATCATCCCCTGTCATCTCGTTGAATACTCTGACATCCACTTTAACCATCTCATCAGGCAAACGATCTATATCATCCAAATACAACGTATCCATCGGCAGCCTTTCTTCATAACGATTATATGGGTAAAACTTGGCCATCCAACCATTGAGGCATTCCGGACTGCCATACACATCCTTGGTATGTATCCGAAACATATTCATCCAGAAACTATTGTCAATTTTACCTTTTGAAGAAGCAACAATCTGTCTCAGAACAGGTTCAAGCTCATCAATCCACCATCCCAAGTCATAATCCCTCAATTGCATCGCTTTGTCATACACTCGCTGCCAGTCCTCCGGTGTTCCCTCCAAAACGACATATGGGATACCACAGCCCATTATTGACACCGTGAACACAAAATAATCTTTTACCGCACTCATAAGAGTGATTTCCGAAGCGATTCTTTCGACCTGTGTCGTGGTGGAAAAATCCGCCTTGATGATTTCTGCGATATCACCCTTGGTATTCTCCGTTATCTTTACCGAAAATGAATCAACGGCCATTTCCCAGTCAATCTGCCCAATAGACGTTACATCAAACTCGCATACCAACTCTTTTTTCCCTTTAAAATCAACTATGCGGTCGCGCAAAGCCTCGGCATTGGCATTCACATGATGAGAAAAGCCTTGGGCTATCAACACCCAAATCATATCAGGCGACAAAGTCACTGGGCGATGGCTCCAATACGCCTCACGCATACCTGAAATAAAAGAATGACTGCCAAATGTAACAAGGCTATCTGCATCAACTTTTAACGCCAACAGGCCATAATTCATACGAAAGCCATTTTCTTCTATGTCATACTTGGTCACTCCTGCATCTTCTTCAATAAAAGTCTTGAAAATCTCCTCGGGAGATTCAACGGGCAAAAAGGAGTCGGGCTTAGATAATGTCTCTATCTTAATAGTAACTTGAGCCTGCAAAGGGAAAGCGATTCCCATAAGTACCAGCAAAACGAACGAAAGATGTTTTTTCATAGGGTTTATTTTTTGCAAAAATAACAATTTCAAACGACTTTTTGGCATCAGGCCATAAAAATAGTATTTTTGCCACAAAAGTGTTTCACCAATGAAAAGTATCAAAACCCTTCTTATTATCGTCCTGCTTACCGCTTTTGGACAATCGCAGGCTTGCACCAACTTCTTGATCACCAAAGGCGCCAGCGTCGACGGCTCCAACTTCATCAGCTATTGCGCCGACTCGCACATCCGCTATGGCGAGCTCTACTTCACCCCTGCCGCCGACTGGCCAGCGGGCAGCATGCGCGTGTGCTACGACCGTGGCACCAACGCCCCGCGTGGCAGCGTGCCACAACCGCCTCACACCTATCAAGTGGTGGGATATATCAATGAAAACCAAGTGGCCCTTGGTGAGACCACTTTCGGTGGTCGCGAAGAGCTGATGGACCCAACTGGCATCGTGGATTATGGCAGCCTCATGTTCATCGCCTTGGAGCGCAGCAAATCAGCCCGCGAAGCCATCAAGGTCATGGCCGATTTGGTGGAAGCCTACGGATACGGCAGCGATGGCGAGTCGTTCAGCATCAGCGATGCCAACGAGGTGTGGTACATGGAGATTATGCCGAAGGGCTACACCCCACTGGTGACCAAGACCGGCGACACCATCAACGCCGACCGTGGTGCCGTGTGGGTGGCCATCCGCATTCCCGACGGCTATGTGAGCGGTCACGCCAACGCAGCGCGCATCACCACCTTCCCCTTGCGCAATGGCAAGACCTCCATCACCGACAAGGACTGGAAAAAACTATACAATGAGCAAGTTGAGGTGATTTACAAGCACGACATCATCGACTTCGCCCGTCGCAAGGGTTATTTCAGTGGCAAGGACAAGGACTTCGACTTCTCGGCCGCCTACGCTCCCGTCGACTTCAGCGCAGCCCGCGTCTGCGACCTTCGTGTATGGACCATGTTCAACAAGGTCTGCGACGGCATGGACGAATATTGGGACTATGTCACAGGCAAGGACTTGACACATCGTATGCCGCTGTATGTCAAGCCCAACCGCAAGATTAGCCTCAGCGACATGATGGCTTTTCAGCGCGACCATTTCCAAGGCACCGAGCTGGACAAGACCAAAGATGTTGGTGGTGGTCCTTTCGAGTCACCTTTCCGTTTCAATCCATTGTATTGGGAATACGAAGGCAAGCCTTACCTCAATGAGCGCAGCATTGAGGTGGTGCAAACTGGTTTCTCGTTCATCGCGCAGAGCCGTAGCTGGTTGCCCAATCCCATCGGAGGCATCATTTGGTTTGGCGTCGACGACACCAATTCGACGGTCTACACACCCTTCTACTGCTCCATCAGCGAGGTGCCGATTGAATACCGCGTGGGCAACGGCGACATGCTGACCTACAGCGAGAATGCCGCCTTCTGGGTCTTCAACCGCTTGGCACACTTCAAATACCTCTTCTATAATCGCGTCATCGGCGACATCCAAGCCGTGCAGAACGAGCTGGAGACCGGCTATCAGGAGCAGGTCAACTATGCCGACAACGAAGCCCTGACCCTTTACTCACAAGACCCTCAGAAAGCCATTGCCTACCTCACTGACTTCTCCAACCAGGCGGGGCACAACACCGTGTCCACATGGAAGGAGCTGGACAACTACCTTTTGGTGAAATACCTGGATAGCAACGTCAAGCAGGAAGAAAACGGCCAATTCAAGCGCAACGGTTATGGCTATCCCGCCAAGCCTAAGCAACCCGGATATCCGGATTCATGGAAAAAGCAGGTCATTGAAGAGACGGGAGAACTACATAGAAGGCCTTAACTTCCCTCAATACAAATACAACGAGAGGGAAACATGTTCCCTCTCGTCTCATCAAACCATGAAAAAAAAACTTTAAACTAGAAAACTATTTTCTGTGTCATCAACGACCTTTGACCTGCAATCTTCAACACATACAAACCATGCGACAAATGGTTAAGGTCGATGACTGACTGCGGGGAGGAAAGCGTTGACGAGTACACCACACGACCGTTGAGGTCGACAATGTCCATCTGGCCTTCGGCGTTGACTACCAAGAGACCGTTGTTGACAAAGGCAAAGCTGTCGCTCGACATGTCGTCTTCATCTTCTTCCAATCCGGTAACGTCAAACACCAACTTGAAGCGGGATTTATAGTCTGTCGCACTTGATTGGAACACATATTGGCCATTTTGGCTCATGTCGACGTTTGCCCCCGTAATGTTGTCAACCAGGCGCAAGTCGTGGAATTGCCCGTTCTGGGTGTCCCATGTCAACACAAACGTATCGTCTACATCCGTTTCAAAGTATAGCGGCACTTGGCGCATGCCTTCTCGGGCAAAGAATATGGCATAGTCGCCGTCTTCATGATGCGCGTAAAACTGTCCCTTGCCCATTCTTAAGCCCTTGGCTTTGCGGGCACCGCCACAATCGGGACGATTCATCTCAACCACCAGATTCTCGCAATTGCCGTTCGCATCGGTCACTCGCAAGTTGACAAGTGGGTAGGCCGGCTGGCCTTCTCCCCTGAAATCGGGGGTTTGGTCGATACTGCGCATGTCGTTGGTGAATGTGGCCGTTCCCGCGTTATCGGCCAGAATCAAAAAGCCTTGATGCATATTGATGTAACGGGGAGCGGCATTCGCGCCCTTGGACGTTCCGGGAGTATAGGACACATAGCCCTTTTGGTCCTCGTCCAACAGTATATAGGAATTGGAGTATCTCGTGCCGTTCGTCTCCCATAGCCTTGCGTTCTCCTCCGCGAAGGCGTCGAAATCAAGATAGCTTTGGTAGGGGTTGCCCAAAAGGTTGTAGCCTTTCAGGTGAGCACCTTGGCGGGTGACAGGAATGGTCACATCGCCCTGCCCGAGCGTGCCGTAGCTTTGCATGAATTGTTCCTTATCAATCGAGAGCAAGTATCCCTTGCCAGGAATGAGATAATCCTCGTTGAGATTGGGACTAGCAGAAGGCACCGCCCGATACTCGATATGATTGTGCGGAGCGTCTTCATGATAGTGACTGATGCCATTGCGTTTGAAGTTGATCCATTGGTAGTCTGGCTCCGTCCAACAGTAATAGTCGTAGCTGCCATACGGCGTGTCATCGGGGAAATAGCCGTTCCCGGTCCTGTCTCCTTCCGGCAGCCAACCAAATTGTGGTAATACGTCAGAGGGTGTGTTCCAATAGTTGTATTGATACATTGTATTGTTGACGTTTTGGCCATTATAATCGATTCCCAAGGGTGCCATATTGGAAGCCAATGGGGTGCTGAACATATGCCAATCCAAAACATCCGTGACTCCTCCTGCATTTGATGCGCTTGGATTGGCACCGTTGGCACCTGCCGAGTTGTCGAGGGTGATGCCCACATAGGCGTTGAGGGAGAAGTCGTGAAGAACGGCAACGTCTTCGTTGATATAGAGTTGTATTGTGTTATCGTTAAAATTGATGACTGATCCTTTTCCGCGCAAGTCTTCGTCGAAATACAGGTCGATGACGGCGCCGTTGGGGGCGTATGTAGTGTTGTTGGCCCAATCCACGGCATTGTCAAGTCCCATTTTATAGAACATGAAGGGGCCGAGCAGCTCATTGGTGGGGCCTTCTGTTCCCGACACAGCCGAATAGGTGTATCCCATGGCCACGCCGAAGCTGCTTGCAATAACAGGACCGACACCAGTGGCATAACGCGGCGAGATGACGGTGTTGAAATCATCAAAGCGCAGCAGAGGATAGTCCTCGTTGATGTTGGAGGTGGTGCGAGCCCAAGAGGTCTTGCCGTTGGCGATGGCCCAATCGTTCAGGGCATCGACAAGAGGCTTGCCAACCTGTGCATAGGTCGTGGACCCGACAACCGACGAAAGCAGATTGTTGTCACCATAGTATTTATAAGGTATGGTGTTGCCATAGAGTCCGTAGTCGGTAATAGTGGTATTGTCGCCGATAAGCTTGAATTGCCCCGGTGCGCCATACTGGTCTTCGTGGGCATAAACGTATTGCAGGGATGCTTTATTACAATATCCCACAAACAACCCAAAATAATCTGTTTTGTCAGAACTAGGTGCACAATAGCCTCTTAACCTGACATAGCAGTTCTTGATGGAGCCTTCATTAAGATGTGCGACCAAACCACCGGAATAGGAATGCTTATTTCCAATAGTTGGCTGGTAAGCGATGATGATGGGGTTGGCAAAACTGTTGGCTATGGAGCCTTTTGAACCAAGTTCACCGACCATGCCGCCAGCATTATGCCCCTCGACTGTTGCCACAGAATAGCACGATTCGATTATACCGCCACTGGCTGCATAGCCTATAATGGACCCTACAGGTACAATCAAATCCTCCTGACTGCCGTAGACATGCCCTGAAACGCCACAGTTACGGATGATGAATTTGCTGGGGCTGCCACCAGAGATGCCACCAGTGGCATGATGGGGCCCTGCAGCCGTAGTACTGGAAAGCGGCCATCCGCAACGGATGTCTTGCAAAAACAAGTTCTGGACAACGACTGTCTGATTTCCGTCATGAAAGTTGCCGAAAAAGCCTCGTATGCCTCCAAGGTGGGTCGTAAAGTGTGCATTCCTAGAATAGCCTGGAAGACAGGGCAATTCGCAGGAGACATTCTTTACGACATGGCCTTTCCCGTCAAAAGTGCCGGCAAAACCGTAGTGATGTTGCCCTATCGGCACCCAGGGATATTCGCTCATGTCGAGGTCGCAGGTAAGATACACGGTTTTATCCGAGAAAGAATTGGCAGTCACCCCAACAACGTCTCCCAATACAGCATTGATGAGCCAAGCGAGGTCTTCGCGACAAGTGATGGGAAAGTTGCCACTGGCGTCGGCCACAAACGTCGAGGGTTTGGTGTTGACATAGTCTTTCCACGTGGGGGCCTTGATGGTCAGGGTAATGGAAGCGCCACCCAATGTATTGCCGTACAGCGAAGCACCGTATGAAAGCGTAACCACGATAGGAGCGCCTTTATGGTAGTTGTCGTTATTACATCCCCAACCATAATAACCGTCAGAAGAGCCCCATCTGCCGTTGGTGATGGTCAGCTGTCCCGTGGAGGGATTGGGAAGCAGACGCAAGAAAGGATTGCCCGCTTGGTCGTTGGGGACCGAGCTAAGGCTCCATTCAACAGTAATAGATGATGCGCTGTTTTGGGGAGTCGGTTGCTGTGAGACGATTTGGTTTGAGCCGTCGATGACGTAGAAAGTCGCGGAAAGAGGCAAGGGAAAAGACCATTCGTAATATCCTGGGCAACCGTCATAGGTGCCATTCATGTCGCCCTTGAAATAGTATTTCCCCAAATTCATCAGTGTGGCCGAAGCAACCTGCGTGTAGACAGTAGGATTATTGATAGTGTCGCTGCACATGCTGACGGCAGTGGTGACAGTGCCACTGGGTTGCACCTCATTGGTATGGCTTCCTTGTGTGGCCCCAAAGGCTCGGGCAAGTTTCTGGTTTTTATCACTGCCTTTGAAACTATTATTATCGTATACCACATAACGTGTTTTACCAGAATAGTAGGTAATATCAGTGCCACTTATCGCAAACGTCGTGGCATTACTGATGTCGGCAACCAGGCTTAGATTGTTATTATTCCCTTGTAGATAATAGGAGCCGACTTTGAGTATGCCGTTATCGAATTCCCAAACGCAGGTTGACGCGTCAAATGTACTAGTCGCCCCGTAGGTAGTACCATTGAGACACATATACGGAGTAGCTGCTGTTGGAGGAACGATGACATAGTAGGCTTGTGCGGCAACTTTCACAGCGAATAAGGGAGCAATGAGAAAGAGCATGGAAAAGGCCATGCGCTTCTTCATCGGACTTGGTGTTCGTCTATTGCGTCTGTTTTGCTTTCTTTTGCGAGAAAGCAGATATGCCGATGCCATTCCGGCGAGCAGCAAGGTGCCGCCGCCTATTGGGACATAGTCGGTTTGGTCGTATTCGACACCGTGAAGGGGAATGATCAATTCCTCGGTGTTTTGCGTCCCACTTCTTTTGGGCATGTCTTCATCATCCAAGAAGATTTGCGCAGTTCCCATTTGGGAGGCGCACAAAAGAACAGCAAGAATCAAGTGTTTGTGCTTTTTCATTTCGTTTGACAGTTTTGCCAACGCTTTGTCGTTTGCGTCTTTTATCAAAGCGGACTTCGGTTTATTATTCCTTTTCAAGACTCGCTCGGAAATACCGCAAAGTCCGCCGTGCGAAATCCGTCGCGGGTCTTGATTCCTTCTTTTCCTGACTGGCGCCGTCACCAACAACTTCCTGGATTCCGCATATCAAACAGAACAGAAAAGCATGGGACCGTCCTTGGTGCTTGTCCCACGCGCAGAGAGCGCTTCGCTTTGCCATCCGGTATCAATGGGCAGGAAGCGTAACGCCCTCGCTCTAAAGCATAGTCTTATGAATAATAATGAATATACTTTTTGAACGATGGACATCCACGCTGACTTGCCCTTTGCCCAGACCGTGAAACTCGCGAAGTTCCCAAGCGTCAAGAAACAAGCGTCAAGTAAACGCCATTCAATAAGTACTTCTTTGCGGGCCTCTGCATTTGATAAACCGCTAAAAAAGCAATGCAAAAATACAGAAAATTATTGAATCGTTACCAATTAATTTCATATTTTTGCAGCGTTATTTTCGAAGCGCTGAAAATGCCATAACATTTTCGACAATTCGCTAACTATTTCACATAAAAAAAGACATGTCCGGGGCGTCTCACCAGGGACATGTCAGGAAAAAATAGGATCTAAAATGACCTGCCGAAAATGCAAAAAAAAGGCAGGTTTTCTTATTTATAAATGATGATGGAAGATTATTTCGTGCAAAGTATCGAAGAATGTCATTCCGAAATGATTCCCAATGTTGGCAAAAAGCACTGCATCCATATTGCTCTGCATGAATATGCGCTCAAGTTCCGACACTTCCATACCCGTCTTTTTTGCAAGCCACTCGATTGTGCATCCGCTACGCTCAAGCGACTCCTTCAAGAACATTCCTGCATGGAAATTATAGATTTTACTATTTGCTTTATCTGCCATTGTATTAAACATGTATTTGATGACTCTCAAAATCTGTTGATTACCGCCTTTTGCGTCATCAGTTTGCCTTGTCGGCTCAGGCCTTGGATGATATAGACACCAGTGTTCAGTTCGTCAATGTCGCTTAACGGAATGCATTGCCCGTTCATATTGTAGACATTCAGCACGGTGACGATATCGACGTCGACGATTTCCTCAACCCCTGTGACTTCGATTAAGACGTTATCCTGACCGTCGGGCGTGAGAGCAAATTCAGATTCACAAGCTTCATAAACTGCAGCCAGTCGGTACACAACAGTTCCGATAACCGTAGTTTCATCATAATACTCGGATTCGGCAGGTCCAATCTCGACCGTTGTTGTGCAACCAGATGGGTCGGTGACATAGAGGTTGTAGTGTAACGGTTGCGTCTCAGGGGCAGTCCAGTTCAACTTGGCGCCGAAGGTCTGCGTTTCGCCGTCGTAAACATATTCGCCCATGAAGTTTTCAGGTGCAAGGCAAGTGACCATGGGCTCAATGGTGCCCATGGCGCCGTCGATGCCGATGTTTTGGCCATACAAGCCGCCATCATTATGGTTGACCCACATCATGATGTTCTGTCCGTTGTGGAAACCTGTTGTGTTGTAAGCGGCTACTTTCCAGTCGTTCACGTTGTTCATCTCCGTTTCCCATTGCAGGTTGCCATTGGCATCAAAGCCTTTCGCCTCGATGTAAGAGTCCGTTCCCCAGCCGCTGTCTTGTCTCAGGTAAGCCACCATGAAACCGTCGCCGTTAGGGTAGGCGTCCACTCTGATGTCGTGGCAGGGTGCATTGCCGTTGTCAATCACAAGGATGCCGTCGCCCCAAAGCACTTCGCCATCAGGGGTTATGCGGTTGATCCAAACGGAACTCTCTGTTTGTGTGGGCGCGTCGGTCCGATCGTAAGCCAAGATGATGTCTTGAGTGGCAGGGTCGACGGTGGCGTAACCTTCGCCGTAAAAATGGTTAGGGTCGGGAGTGTGCACTGCTACCCCTTGTTGACTTTGGATGGTCGGGACGCCGTATTGATCGAAGTGGAACACGTAAAGGTTGAATACCTCTCCAATGCCAGGATGCCAAATATAGACATAACCACCTCCTAAGCCGTCAGAGATGGCATAATGGATGTAGGTCGACTGGAATGATCCTGATTCCGACATCAACACGGTTTCGGGACTTATCTGTGTGCCGTCAACGGCATAACCTGCAACAACAATTTGTTTTTCGGCGTACATTCCACCGCCTGACTTCTCGTAGGTCACAAAGACCTTGTTGTCTTTGCCAAGGGTAAGTTGTCCGAACATGCAGTTCTGGCCTTCCGCGGAGATGATGATATTGGGGTTCAACGTGCCGTCGGCGCTGACATACTGGGCAAAGAGTCGACCGTAGTCGAAGCCTAACGTCCAAACGCCGCCGTCCTCGCCAGCGATGACTTCAGTACGAGAGAAACCGAGGCCGTCGAAAAGCCTTACGCCTTCCTCTCCCCAAGCATAGGAGCCATCGGCATTGAGTTTAATGGCGTAGGAGTAACCGTCGTAAACGGAGAAACAGCTCACCACACCGCCATCGGTCGTTGCTGCCATGGCAACGCCTTCCGAGTAAGAACTGAATTGATGATAGCCGAGGTGTATGCCGTCCATGCCCCATTGCGGCACGCCTTCAGCGTTGAGACGCTGCAATGTCGGCGACCAGCTGTTGGGCCCGAATTGCATCCATTGAACGTAGGTGTCGCCCGTCTCTTCGTTTGTTGAAAGGTACACTTCGCCAGCATCATCCGAACAGTTGGCGATTAAAGTGTTGGTGGACGGGTCGTCGACCCAT
>CACXIM010000059.1 GCA_902767725.1 uncultured Bacteroidia bacterium
CCCTGGGTGAAGATAGCGCTATAGGTTTCATCACCCGTCACCTCAACGGTGCGCATGGCGTTGGTGCTGCCATCGTTCCAACTGACGAAGGTGTAGCCCAGGTTAGGCGTGGCCGTCAGCGTAACCATGTCGCCATAGTGGTAGGGACCAGCTGGGTTGGCCGACACCAGGCCGCCTTCTGGCGGGAATGCGTTGAGTGTGAGTGTATATTCCTCCTGAAGGAAATAAGCGGTGTAAGTGACATCACTAACAATCGTAAACATCAATGGGTTGTCGGTGAAGCCACCCGTCCAGTGGTCGAAGACCCAGCCTGGGTTGGGATGGGCGGTGAGGTAGACATTGGTTTGTTCAGGATAAGCACCTCCTCCTTCCACCGTTCCTGCGCCGGCGGGATCCACGTTGGTGGTAACCATGTATTCATCAGCGGCAGTTTGTTGGACACTCACATCATCAATATACCATTCGTGTGCATAAGTACCTAAGTATTTGAAAGCAAGTTGGATTTCTTGGTCTCGAAAGTCGGAGAGGTCAATCTCTACCGTCTTCCATTCATCAGAAACCTCTTCTTGTGTTTGTCTCCACACTTCATACGTATCAATGCTAGTAATCACCCAAACACCTTCATACTCATAGTCTCCTGGATCACCTTCATAGGTCTCGAAGGTCAGCGTGACGGGACCACCTTCTGGGATAGCAATGCGAGGACTGACAAGCCATCCCTCCTGCGGCTCATCATGCGGTCCATAACTGTGCCAAGCATAGTAGTCGCCTGTGGCGGGATAAACGTAATATCCGCTGAACGCTCCACCTCTGTGCCAATAGGACAATTTGTCTTCGTTGTAATTGTCATTGTCTTCAACTGTCCAGCAGGCCCAGTCGGTCGCACCCGTCTCGAAGCCTTCGAAATAAGGCAGGGTACGTGCTTCGCTGTTGGTGCACTCCGGCTCGGCAATGTAGAAGCCGGTAATCCTTTTACTGTTGGTGGGCTGATAGAGCAACTCACCGTCTTTCCAAATCTGGCCGACAGAACTCTCCGAGCCAGCACAATAAACGCCATTAGAGTTGGCCAAAACAGAAGTGATGTAACCTGGTGTGTTGAATATCTCTTGACCATTCTTCCACACCACGTCTGGATTGCCATAATAAGCGGAAACATAAACATCACCAGCGTCGTCAACACAAATGCTCATACGATCAGTACTACCGACAGTATTATCAAAAAGCGTGTATAGTTCCGTATCGTTTATCCACACTTTCAATTTATACTGGCCATCTTCATAGGCTACACCTACACTATAAAAATTATTGTATTCCTTAGAGTAGGTAATGTCGTAAATCTTTGTGCCGTCGGGAAAGGTGAACTCACTGCCCCCCACTTCCCATATTACACCATGGTAGGTAGTCTCTTCATAACCATACTGATAACCACAGACATACAACCCATCATCATTAGCTGTAGCAGCATAGGCTACGCTTGGCCAGGTTCCGTCGCCCAACTGACTGTAAACGCTAGAATTGTTATCTTTCCAAATCACAGCAGTTCTCACAGCATCGATGTCCATACAGCCTACCGCAAACAACCCTGCCTCAGGTCTCTCGGGCCATCTGTACAAGTCATAGATGTGACGGCCTTGGCCTGTTGGGGAATCCAAATAGCTGTCGGTATTCTTCATCACATCGGCATAATGGAAACTTCCGCTTTGATTATAGGCGTTTCTCACCCAATACACATCACCACCATACACATCAATACCGGTGCAATCTGCATAGAAGCCGTTCGATAACGACGAGGAGTACAGTAGCGTGTTGTTTTTGTATACAGCTGCCTGTTGGCCGTTACTATTGTTGTAAAAGCCGCATGACCAAATGTCCTGGGCCACGCTCATGCCGGCGAATCCTATCACCGCCATGATAAATAGTACTAGTTTTTTCATAACTCTTTGATTTTGTTAGACTTATTATTAATTAATTGATAGATTTCGAGTTGTTTTTACACTTTTACCGCTTCAAAATTAGTAATAAAAATCAAAATTGCCATAGGTAAAAATACTTATTTTGAGATTTTTTGTCGAAAAAAAGCAAAAAAAAGGGGTGTTTTGCTAATTTTGCCCACGAAATGAACTAAACGATCCAACCATGAAAGCATTCGTCAACGAAACTGAGGTGCGTACCTATTACGGCGCAAAATGAAAGACGCCTTCGGCAACGTCATCGGCCTTGATGGCTCGCTGCGCGCCAATTCAAAGATTTATATCAAAATACTGTAGGGCTGTCACATCGTGGCAGCCGCTGTTAAACCAAACAGCGGCTGCCGTAATACGACAGCCCAACAAGATTTTGGCACGGTTTTGGTATAGTATTGAAGTGAACACTAATATAAGATGTCAAACCCTTAAAAAATCACCAACTATGAAAACCAAGAACATCCTGATGAGCATCCTGTTGGTAATAGGATCCATCGCAGCAAAAGCAGCCGGAGGCTACCCACCTGAACTCGCCTTGGTCTCACAGCCCGTGATGGTGTACAACTACAACTCTATCACGGTCATTTACGACGTGGAGAATATCGGCGACTACACCTATAGGGGTTATGTCTCCCTCTACCTCGAGCCTGACTACGGCTACAGCTACGCCGAGAAATACGTCAGAGTGTATCCCGGCCGCATCAAGAGAATCGAGATCGACATCCCGCTGTATCGCATCGACAGAAGGTACGCCTTCACCATCATGCCCTACTACGAATTAGGCAACGAGCTCTATAGCTTCACCACCTTCGAATACTTCGAGCCCATCGACTTCTACTGGGACGGTCCGCGCCGCGAGCGCTGGGTGGTCATCACCATACCTCCGCGCATCCGCTACTACCACCGTCCGGGCACCTACCGCTACTACTACGACGGCTATCGCCCGCCAATGCCGCCTCCTGGCCACGGTCCCCTGCCCCCGATGGATCCGCATCACCACACATACGGCTATCACCACAGCAACGGCGGTTATCCTTCCACCCACCCGGATATCTATAACGGCCCCGCCAACGAACCGGCACCCAGAGCAACGGTCAGACCCAAAGCCAACGGCGGTAGCATGAGCTCAGGAAGCAGCAACACTTCGACAAGCTCCACAAATGGAAGCAACAGCAACGGTAGCCGCGCCACCAGCACAAGCAGCTCCGGATCAAGCTCCAGCGGTCGCGTCAGCGGCTCCACCAGCGGACGTACCGACACTGGCACCAGCACCCGCCCGGTGATCAACAGCAACGGCTCAAGCCGCACCAATT
Organism: uncultured Bacteroidia bacterium; assembly: GCA_902767725.1. Taxonomy (GTDB): domain Bacteria; phylum Bacteroidota; class Bacteroidia; order Bacteroidales; family F082; genus Limimorpha. The sequence continues at coordinate 3,278 of CACXIM010000059.1, forward strand.
CGGGCACGAGCAACAGCGGAAGCAGCCGCGTCAACAGCGGGAGTTCAAGCAGCAGCCGCACCAGCAGTGGCACCAGTAGCTCAAACAGCCGAGTGAACAACTCAAGCTCTAGCAGCAGCCGCTCAAGTGGAACCAGCAGCAGCGGTAGCAGCCGCACCAGCAGCTCCAGTTCAAGCTCCCGTTCAAGCGGGACCAGCTCAAGCTCAAGCAGCCGCACCAGCAGCTCCAGCAGCAACACCCGCTCAAGCGGAACCAGCTCAAGCTCAAGCAGAAGTTCGAGCTCAAGCAGCAGCCGCAGCGGATCGGGCAACGGACGCAGATAACATCAAACACCATATAAAAGAAGGAGGCGGGCATGATGCTCGCCTCCTGTTTTTTTGTGGTAGAGACGGTGTGCACACCGGTCTCTACAATGATTATTCCTTCACAAACCGCAGCGAAGCATAGCCGCAACGCAACAGATAGATGCCGGCGTCCAGGTCGCCGATGCCGATCTTACCGTCGGCATTGGCGTTGACCGTTTTCACCAAGGCACCCATCGCATTATAGATGCGCACCTCGCTATCGTCACCGATGCCTTCGATGCGAATGAAGTCGCTGGCGGGATTGGGATAAATCGCCATGAGGCAGCCGTCGTTCTCATCGACACCCACGTTCTTGAAAAAGGCTACAAAGGTCAAGTTGCTGTTCACGGTCACCTGACGCGGGTTCTCCCTATTGTCGTCGTTCCACTTGTCGAACTCGAAGCCGACATTGGGGACAGCAGCGATGTTCACAATGGCACCAGCCGTGTAGGTTCCACTGCCGACAGTAGTGCCTTGGGTATCATTGCACAACACGTTCAAAGTAAAGGTCAGCACAGGGTTGCTCGCAAAATGTGCGATGTAGGTGGCATTCTGCGTCACCGTGATCTGGCGCGGGTTGTCGGCATTGCCGTCGTCCCAGCCGATGAAATAGTAGCCTGTGTTGGCCGTAGCGGTGAGGGTGACCGTTGCGCCTGCGGGATAAGTGCCCGCGCCAGCCACCGTGCCAGCTCCAACAGGATCGACCGCTGTGGTGACGGTGTAAGATTGCGGTGTGTTTGCCGCTTCCACGCGCACATCGTCGATCATCCAATTGTGGCCGTCGTCGCCCGTGTATTTGAAGGCGATGTAGACAGGCAGGCCCTGATAGGCCTGCAGGTCGACCGTCACTTCCTTCCAGACCCCACTCGCGTTGGATTGCGACCATACCTCGGTGAAAGCCCTGGGCTCGGGAGTGGAGGTGGATATCCAAACGCCTTCATAATCCATATAGGTAGCATATTGCTCAAAGGTTTGAAAGGTCAATATGGCGTTTGCACCAAGTTGAATCTTCGGGCTGATGAGCCAGCCTTCCTGTTGATCCAGACCATACCTATGGGAAGCGCAATATTCGCCAGTGTGGGCGGTATAGCCGCTGCCGACACCGATGCGCTGCCAATAGGAGGCAATCTCGTAGCCAGTAGAAGACAAGTTCTCGCCTTCGTCGATAACGGTCCAGCAAGTCCAGTCGGTGGCACCCATCTCGAAGCCCTCAAAATAAGGCAGGGGGCGGGCTCCACCGTCCTCGCATACCTCTGGAGACGCATGTATCTCATGGATATTTTCGCATCCCTCCATGGTATAGAGTATTTCATCATCTTTATAAATATAATAAGTATCTCCATATTTGCGACAGTAATACACACCATCGGAGTTCACATCAATGCTACTAATATCGCCACCAGTAAAAGAAAAAATCCTTTCTCCGTTTTTATTGACGCCCCACAACTCGGTGGTATAAATGTCACCATTCACCACTTTAAAACCAGAATGAGATGAGCCCCCAGTTTCCGGCGAGATTATCTCTTCACCGTTCTTCCATACCTTGACCATATAATAAGAATTTTCTATTGCATAGCCTACTGTATAGATATCGCCATCATAATACACGATATCCAAAGCCTCGGACCGAACATTGGAGAGCGTATAAAGAAGCACATTGTTTTTCCAAACTGTGGCATGGGTGTATCCGTCACTCCCCACCACATAGCCACAGCACCAGATGTCGAACGAGCCATCGGCAGCCTCCGACACGCAGATGCCTGTTCCTACTGAATACTTGCCATTCTCATACCCCGGACTAAAAAAGGGGACGGGGTTTGAACCATGCCAAAAGGCGGCATATTCTTGGCCATCGCTACCAATACGAGAACCTGCGGCAAAGAGGCAATCCTCGGGGTTGTGGGATGGGCAGTCATGCCAATATAGCCGATAAAAAAAGGAACCATCAGTGGAAGTGTTGAGGAAAGCGACATTGTTGTTAACGAAAATGTTGGCATAACCACTAGGATAATTGACGTAATTACGCACCCAATACACATCCCCGTTACTAGGGTTCAGAACCATCGAATGACAAGTGCCTCTATTGGGCGAAGAATACAGCAAAGAGCCGTTTTTGTAAACAGCGGCACGCGCTTCGTCGTTCACTGTGTAGTAGCCGCACGAATACACATCTTGTGCCCTGCCCATGCCAGCGAAAGCCATCACTGCCACGAGAAATAGTAATAGTTTTTTCATAACATCTTAATTTAGTTGAACTTATAATGATTGATTTTTTATTTGCCAATTGCGATAGGCAAAAATAAATCTTTTTTCAATACTAACGAGACTCTTCATTTCATGAAAACAAAGATTTTACTATTTTTGCCCAAAACTTTTGAGACGTGAACATCATCAATTTCGCTGACAGCAACAGCATTGTCAACCAGTATGTGGCTGAGTTGCGGGACATCAAAGTCCAAGGCGACAGAGGCACCTTCCGTTACAACCTGCAACGTATCGGCCAGTTGATGGCCTACGAGGTGAGCAAGACCCTACATTATTCAGTGAAGACCATACAGACACCCTTGGCCGAAGCTAAGGCTAACACACCCGACGACGAAGTCGTGCTAGCCACGGTGTTTCGCGCCGGTCTACCCTTCCACCAAGGCTTCCTCGACATCTTCGACCATGCGGGCAACGCCTTCGTGTCGGCCTACCGCTATTATCTCGACGAGAAGCACGAGAACGTAGGTATCAAAGTGGAATACCTGGCCGCACCCGACCTCAGCGATAAGACCCTCATCATCGCTGACCCAATGCTCGCCACAGGCGGCAGCCTTGAATTGGCCTACCAAGCCCTTTGCACCAAAGGCATACCGAAGCAGCTGCACCTTTGTTGCGTCATCGCCGCCCAAGACGGCATCGACAACCTGATGAAGCTGTTCAAGCCCCTTGACAACGTCACGCTGTGGTGCGCCGCCATCGACCCAATCCTGAACGAGCACAAATACATCGTTCCAGGATTAGGTGATGCAGGGGATCTCGCTTATGGCGATAAGATTTAATGCTTATAAAAGCGGAAGTTATAACCTACTGTAACCAGCGGCCCATAACCGAAAACCTGGGCATTAGGTGCGAACATCATTTGCAGACCACCGCCGAAATCCAAGTCTTTATAGCTCGCTCCACCAACGAGTGCATGTCTCCATATAGGATCTCTATTATACCTAAATGCTCCTACATGATAGTCAATCAAAGCTGACCATGGATTTTTGCCAGAAGTATAAACACGGACATCAACAGAAACACTATTGCCTGCTTGATTAATGAGCAACAATACACCTGGGCCTACAGACACTTGCACGTATGGACTAATCTGATAACCTACATTTGCAAAGAAACCACCATACATTTCGGGACGGACAAAGAAGCCTCTCCCGCGAGTATAGTCTTGCGCCAAGGAAGGAATAGCCATCAAAGCTATTGCCAGAACTAATAATAACTTTTTCATGAAATTTAAATTTAAGGTTAATAATTAGGATTGTTTTTTATCAAGATAATCGACCACTGACTCCACCAGATTGTAGGCACCGTCGTAGACGTCTTTCAGCGTGGCATCGAGCATATAGGCGGGCGTGGTGAAGACCAGCAACTCGTTGTCGGCGCACACGTCGCCGTGTTCGGTCTGCACGTGGAAAGCACCCATTTTGCGGATGTTTTCGGCATCGGGTGTGCCTTCGTTGCCTAAGGTGACACAAACACCGGGCAGTAGTTTGGCGAACATCACGGGTGCGATGCACATGCCTCCGAGAGGCTTGCCAGCTTCACGCGTCTCGATGATGGCTCGGGCCACATCGGGTTGCACTTCCATGTCGGCACCCTTGTAGGCATAATCGCACAGGTTTTTGGCCACACCGTAGCCGCCGCTGAAAAACAGCGCATCGTAATCGGCAGCCTTGTATTCCTCGACGGGAAGGATGCGGCTACGAGCCAGACGGGCCGCCTCGATCAGGATGTTGCGCTCTTCTTTGACATGTTCCTCAGTGAGATGGTCAATGACCTCCGCCTGAGGGCGGTTGGGGGCAAAGCATTGGTATTCACAATGGTGTTGCTCCATGGAGAGCAAAAGGGTAATGGCTTCATTGATTTCGCTGCCGTCCTTACGGCCGCAGCCAGCTAAGATTACTGCAAATTTTTTCATAGTGTTTCGTTTTGAATTTGGAGCAAAGGTACTGAAATTCCCTCGAAACTGCCAAAACCGACAGAAAGAATTTTCAAAAACAACCAAACGGTCATCTAAATGGATGCCTTTCTTGCATTCATAATTGAAAAAAGACGAATATTTGCATTAATAATGAAATTTTTTAGTCAATATTTTGTATTAGCAATGAAAATTTTGTATTTTTGCACTCAAAATAGCGCAAATGGAAAAAGACATCATTAGCACCATCATCCGCGAAGGACAAGATTATATCCCTGAAATAGAACTCTATAGCCGCCCAATGGATTTTGAGCAAAATGGCAACTATGTGTTTGTCGGGGTGAGGCAGTGCGGCAAGTCGTATATGCTCTACCAACGCATCCAACAGCTGCTACGAGAAGGTCACAATATCAGGGAAATCGTTTATGTCAATTTTGACGACGAACGTCTGCGCCAAATGAAAGCGGAAGAACTTGACCTTATACTTCAGGCATATTCTTCCACCAACGAGAGCAGGCCGTTACTGTTTTTTGATGAAATCCAAAACATCGATGGCTGGGAACATTTTGCACGACGGTTGGCCAATCAAAAATACCAAGTCTTCATCACTGGCAGCAATGCCAAGATGCTCGGTCGCGACATAGCCACCACCTTGGGTGGAAGATATTGGACTCGCAACGTTTATCCTTTTTCCTTCAAGGAATACATTGGAAGGGAGCGAATCGACCTTGACCCACACTGGAGCGAAAGTCCGCAATTAAAGGCCGCTGTAGAACGCGTATTCAACGCTTATTTTCAATTTGGCGGATTCCCCGAAGTATTTGATGTGACCGCAAAACGAATTTGGCTCAATGAGCTTTACAACAAAATCTTCTTTTCAGACCTCGTTGTGAGAAACAAAGTCCGCAACGAGGCTGCGCTCCGAATGACAGTCAAACGTTTGGCTGAAAGCGTGAAACAACCGATTGCCTATAACCGTATCAGCAACTTGGTGAAAAGTACAGGAGTGAATTGCCAACCCAACACGGTAATGGATTATGTCGGTTTTCTCCGTGATGCTTGCATGATTTTCTCGCTAGCCAATTATGTTTCCAAATTCTCGGAACGCGAAACCATAAAGAAGCACTACTTCGTGGACAATGGCCTACTGAATATCTTCCTCTCAGACGGAAACGCTAATCTGTTGGAAAACCTTTGTGCCATTCACCTTCACAGGCAATATGATGAAACACAACTGTTTTTCTACAAAAAAAACATCGAGGTTGATTTCTACCTACCTGAAGAAAAGACAGCTATCCAAGCTTGTTACAGTCTAAACGACCTTCTGACATCGGAACGCGAAATCAACGCACTTGTCAAATTACACGCTTTTGAGCCTTTGCAGCGCGCGCTGATCATTACAAGGGATGAAGAAACCACCATTCACAAAGACAATGGGCTGACAATCGAAGTAAAACCTATTTGGAAATGGTTATTGGAATAGTTTCCTATTTCCAATTCGGTTTCCGCTTCTCAAAAAACGCCTTCATGCCCTCCTGCCCGGCCTTTGAGATGCGCTGGTTGGCGATGGCCACTGAGGTCTGCATGAAAACGGGATTGTAACGGTCGTCGGTACCTGTCACCATACGAAGCAGGTTCTTGCACTCGGCGATGGCATCGGGAGAGGCCTGCAGGAAATGGTCGATGTATTGGCGTTCAGTATCGATCAGCTCAGCCTCATCGACGACAACATTCACCAAGCCAAAGGTCTTGGCCTCTTCAGCGGTGAACCGACGACCAGTGAGCATGAGCTCTTTGGCAGCCGTGTTACCAATCTTGCCGACCACAAAAGGCGAGATAGTGGCTGGTGTGAGGCCCAAACGCACCTCAGTAAAGGCAAACTTCGTGTCTTTTTCGGCAATCACGATGTCAGCAGCGGCAATAATGCCATTGGCACCACCGATGCAAGCCCCATGCACGTCGACGATGACAGCCTTATCGCAATAATAGATGGTCTGGAACAGCTTGGAAAGCTTCTCGGCATCGGCGATGTTTTGGTTATAGCTGAAGCTGGCCATCTCCTTCATATAGGCCAAGTCGGCACCAGCGCAAAAAGCGGGCCCGTTGCCTTTCAGGATGATGACACGGATGTCGTCGCGGCTGTTGAGCCAGTCGAAGACTTCGGTCAGTTCGCGTATCAGTTCGGCATTCAACGCATTGCGCACCTCCGGGCGGTCAAGGTTGATCCATGCCATACTTTCGCCCAGTTGTATTTTTATCGTGGTGAATTCCATTTTCGTTAGTTGAGAGTTTAGAGTCAGTTGAAAGTTTAGAGTTAGGAGTTAGGAGTTGGGAGTTGAAAACTTAGAGAAGGAAGTTTAGAGATGCAATATTCGTGAAAAATTGTCAATCTGTCACAATCATTCCGCAAAAAATTCGTTTCTTTGCAGTCGGAATGGTTTTTGATGACCGTTTCCGTGTCCCAAAGGGATCACAAAACAAGACACAATGGAAAACGACAACCTCAATAACGGACTCGACGGCCTTTTGGACATGTTCAAAAAACTCATTGAAGGCCAAGACCTTGACTCGATTCCTGGCATCAATGAAGAGCAAAAGGAACAGCTGAAGATGTTTCTCGAAGATTTTGATGAGCTGAAAAACGACATGAAAATCGAGATTTACAAACTCGACCCATTCACGAAGCAGATGGTTGAGATGGTCATGGGACAGTTGAAGAACCTTCCCGGCAACATTCAGCTTACTGAGAATCAAACTGCTACACCAGTTGAGACTCCCGTCAACAAAGAAAAACAACTTACCGACATCCCTGGCACTACCGAAAACTTGGAGGCGCATTTGGCTGCTATCGACGACCAGTTGCGGCAGCCCGGTCTTTCTGACGAGGAAATTAATAGGTTGTTGGATGAGCGCACGGCAATTAGTGAGGAGTTGGGAGTTAAGAGTTAAGAGTTAGTAGTTAGGAGTTGTCAGTTGTTCAGTTATTCAGTTGAAATAATAGAATTGTAATATGAAGAAAGTTTTATTTACGCTTATTGCTTTAGTCATTTCGGCGAGCGCGTTCGCCCAGCTTATTGCCAACAAAACCGACAAAAAAGTCACCTTTGGTCTCGACTTGTTCAGCGACCTACAGCTTGCCCCGAGCGACAATTGGGATCCCCGAGGTTTTAACCAAGGTGTTAGCTTCGCCTTGACTTACAACTTCCCTTTGGGCGAAAGCTCCAAACACACTGTGAGCATCGGCTTGGGCTTGTCGTCACACAACTACTATTCCTACACGCGCATCCTGAATCCTTACACCAACGGAGATTTTGAGTACCAAAGCTACCGCGATGTGGAAAACTTCAAGCGCTATAAGGTCAATCCGACCTATGGTGAAGTGCCCTTGGAGCTGCGTTTCCGCATCAAGGATGCCGTAAAGATTGGCGTTGGCGTTAAAGTAGGATTAATGTTAGCCACAAAAACAAAATACGTGGGCCCCGATGGCGGAGACTACACCTTGACCAACGAAAGTGGTGCCACGGTACATGAAAAACAATGCTATATCAGCAATGTGGAACGTATGGCCTATTCGGCCACTCTGCGCATAGGTTGGAGATGGGTAAGTGCCTTTGCCGCCTATCAAATCAGCCCCGTGTTTGAGGTGGGCCACAACGCCCCAACCTTCCATCCCCTTTCGGTAGGTTTGACTTTTGCACCGTTCTAATTTAGGAAGGATTGCTTGTGGTCGCTTTGCGTCACTGCGAGGCACGAAGCAGTCCAGAGAGTTTGTTTATTCACAAAATTGCTTCGTCGTTCCTCCTTTCAATGACGCAAATCGCATCACCATGGATTGTAACTGAAGCCGAGCGCATGGGGTTCGATGCCTGCGGCATAGCCCAAGCCACAGCCTTGGAAGTGGAGTCGGCCCACGTGGAGCGCTGGCTTGACGAAGGCCACGAAGGTGAGATGGGCTATTTGACCCGCAACAAGGAGAAACGCTACGACCCACGTCTTTTGGTGGAAGGCACAAAGTCCATTGTCACAGTACTTTACAACTACTATCCGAAACAGCAAATCGGCAATGGCGAACATTTCAAAATCGCCAAATACGCCTACGGTGCAGACTACCACGACGTGCTGAAGCTTAAGTTAAGACAGCTGCTGGAACGCATTGAGACCCAGACAGGAAAACTGGAGGGCGTGCGTGTGTTTGTCGACTCGGCTCCTGTTCTAGACCGTGCTTGGGCAGTGCGTTGCGGCTTGGGATTTGTTGGGAAGAATACATTGTTGATTCATCCTCCATTGTCTCAAACTGCGTCTCGCAGTTTAAATCATGGGGAACTGACTGCGGGACGCAGTCAGCGACAATGTGGAGGCTCTTTCTTCTTCATAGGGCACTTGTTTCTGCCCATAGCACTCGCCGAAACTGGCCATGAGCTCACCAACCACTGCGGTCGCTGCACGAAATGCATCGATGCTTGCCCGACCCATGCTTTGGAGGCCCCCTTCCACATCGACGCACGCAAGTGCATCTCCTACCTGACCATTGAATACAAAGGCAGCCTTTCGGGCATGAACCCCGAGACCTTCAAAGGTTGGATGTACGGCTGCGACATCTGCCAGGACGTGTGTCCCTATAACCGTTTTGCCTTGCCCAATAAAGAGCCCGAGTTTCAGCCTTCGGAGCGACTCATGGCCATGAGAGAAAACGACTGGAAAAACATGTCGGAAGCTGACTTTGAGGCATTATTCAAGCACTCCGCCGTGCAACGCGCCGGATATGAGGGCTTGAAAAGGAACATTGAGTTCATTAGTGGTGAACTGCGGGACGCAGTTCACGACAATGGATGAAGCTTTATCTCAGAGGAGAATTGATGTTGTAGGTAAGCGTAATCTGCACCACTTTGTTGTAATACTGGTTATAGAACCAACCCGGATTGCCTGAAAAGCGGCATGGTACAGCAGAATACATGAATCGCGCTCCAATACCCAAATGGTCATTGAAGGCGACATGCACACCAGCATTGGCTGTAGCCGAGAACAAGTTCCAACGCGAAGTGGTGACCTGATAATCGGCATCCACATCCTCGGTAGCCTTCAGCCGGACATCGGCACTGACACCAGCTTCCAAAGTAAGGAAATCCAATGGCCGACCGCCCACGCGGAAATTGCCCAAATTGTATTGCAGCATTATGGGAATTTCAGCATAATGCAGTCGAAGGCTATATGGATTATAATAAAACTCATTTACTTCCTTGTCGGAGGAATGCGCTCCAAGCAGCGAGTATTTCAACTCCATTTGGACCGCAAAAAAGTCGTCCAAAGGCAGGTTGGCGTATGCACCCGCCGTGAAGCCTAACTGATGAAAGCCATAATAACTGTCGCCATCCACCTGACAGAAAGTGGGGCCGACGATAAGGCCGGCATTGAAGGATTGGGCTGTGGCTTTAAATGAGAAGATGGATAACAATCCTAAAACCAATAGATAAATACTCTTTTTCATAATAAGTAACTATTCAAATTAAACTTCATTATTATAAGCTTCTTAGCTGTAAGCCGTCAGCTATCAGCTCGGTAGCACCATGGCTGACTGCTGATGGCTGACTGCTGAAGGCCAAATTCTCTTGCCTTTTATGTAAACTAATTCTGCTCATCTACTTACTATAATTAGGAATGGGCCCTTCGATGCTTCGACTGGCTCAGGGACCCTGTTATTCACTATAAGTTGCTTGATATTGATAATAACGATCGAGGATTTCTTGCACGAAGCGGAAGGTCTCGGTGCCGCGCAGATAACCTGCCGTACAGCAAGTGTCTTTGTAATATTGAGGTTTCGACTTGTTGAGGATGAAATAGTCCACATTGTCGTCCCAAACGTCGGGGTACTTGCCATATTTCTCAGCAAGTCGTTGTGCATCAAACACATTACCCAGACCTGCATTATAGGCGGCAAGGACAAATTTCACCCTTTCTACACTGTCGGTCACCTTGTCTTCGAGACTATTGTTGAGATGGTTGATTAGTTGACCACCCGCATGGAGTTGCTCGGCGGGCGTGGCGTCATAGTCGATACCATATTTCTCCATCACCACGGGCATGAGTTGCATGAGGCCAAAGGCGCCACTCTCGCTCTCAAGATCCAGTTTGAAGTGCGACTCTTGATAAATAAGAGAAGCCAAAAGGCGCCAGTCCCAACCAATCTCCTTGGCAGTCTTCTTGATGATGTCATCGAAGAACGAGATATGGTCACCAGAAAGCTTTTGCGTAGAAAAGACATTGGCCTTATTAATGTATTTAGCCAAAATGCGGGAAAGATTGCGCTGTTCGAAACCGTCAATCCAATTGTTCAGTTCGACAAGCAGGGAAGAATCGCCCTCATGGTTGGCAATGGCCCAGCCCAAGGGTTGCTCAACACTGACAAAGAGTTTCGTGTCCAAGCTCCTCAACCCAATAGATGCCATACGAGCCACATATTCCTCAACGACAGTATAGTCTATAAGGCCTGAAGCGACAGCCTTCACCAAATCAACGCTGTTGAGGCTGTCGCATTCCACTATGTAGATAGTGTCGCCGATTTGGTCTGAAAGATGCTGTAAAAGCTTCACCTCATGGCTGCCTTGAGGCAGATGGATAGTCTTACCCGCAAGGTCGACAGGCGAACGCAGCAATTGGTTCTCTACTTCATTGGCCGTCGACATCTGGTTCCAATCCTTCGGAAGACGTTGAACTAGCACACTCCGCTGTTTGAGGATAGGATTGGTAATCATGTAGCGGCGTTTCATGTCTTTGTTGGCACCAATACCCACTGCCACAATGTCGACTTTGGCCGAATCGAGAAGCATGAAACACGAGTCTAAGTTCTCGTTGACCAGCATCTCCAATTCTATGCCATAGTCTTTGCAAAAATCGCTTAAAAGCTCATATTCAAAGCCCGATGGCGTTGCATTTTCAGTGTTGTAATTGATGATTTCACAATTGGTTACAGCAACCAATCGTCCGCTTTCGAGCACATGTTGCATCACCGTCAAAGTGTCGCGAAACTCAAGCTCATTCTCTTTGATTTCGGGTTCGTCATGGCATGAAAAAAATGCCAAGCCAAGCGTCAACAATCCGAGGATAGAAAGTAGTTTTATCTTCATTTCGTGCGTCTTAGAGGCCGTAAAAGTAGTAAAATTTATTATTTGCAAGAAAAAACACGGGGCGTTTTGCTAAATTATGTACTTTTGCAGCCTTATTTTTAACACTTAGAATGGCCAAGAAAATACAAGATCCTGATTTTTGGTACTCGTTCCTGTTGCCTTACGTCAACTGGCACACAAGGAGGTCATACAGCAGGTTTGAGGTACACGGAAAGAAGCGCATACCCAAGGGTGGTGCCTTGATTTTCGGTGTCAACCACAGCAACACGCTGATGGATGCCTTGGTATTGCTTTCGGCCGACAACATCCGCAAAGTGTTCATTGCGCGTGGCGACATCTTCAAGAACCCGGCCGTGGCTAAACTGCTGAACTTTTTCCGCATCCTGCCCATCTTCCGCATCCGCAACGGTGTGGCTGCCGTGCGCCAAAATGATGATTCGCTCAACAAAGCCGTCGACGTCATCCATGACCATGTAGACCTTTACCTTTTCCCAGAGGGTACACACCGCACCAAGCATTCGCTGATGCGCATGGGCAAGGGTCTGTTCCATATCGCCGTCGATGCCAACAAGCAATTTGGTGACAAGAGCCCCGTATATATTATCCCTACGGCCATCGAATACGGCGACTATTTCCGCTACCGCTCCACGGCGATGATCAACTTCGGCGAGCCCATCAACGTGACCGAATTCTTCAAGAACACCACCGAAGAAAACGAGGCCGCCAACATCAACCTACTGAAAGACAAGCTCCACGAAGAAATCTCCAAGCTCTTCACCTATATCCCTGACAATGAAGACTATGACGCCATTTGGGAAATTGTGAAGATGAAGAATGAGAAACGCGCTGGAAGCCTTTACAAAAAGATGCTACGCAACCGCGCTACGGTCGAGAAAGTGTTGAAATATAAGGAAGAACAGCCCGAAGAAGCCAAGCAATTGTTTGAACGTGTCATGGAGTTCTCCAAACATCGTCTCAAAGAGAAAGTTTCGGTGATGTCAGTGGCCAAGAAACGCCCCATATTCAACTCCTTGTGGATGTTTGCAACGCTAGTCCTTTTGTTGCCCTATTATCTGGCCTCTGCTGCTGTCAACTTGCCCGTGTGGCTCACCACTTGGATCATCCGCAGCCGACTGAAAGACCCGGCCTTCAGCAACACGGTCAGCTTTGGCGTCAGGTTTGTGCTCTTCCCCATCGTCTTTATCGCGGGCACTATCGTCATGTTTTGCAACCTGCCTTGGTATTGGGCATTAGGCGGCACGGTGCTGCTCTTTTTCTCCTATTCCATGTTCGTCGACTACAATGAGTTGTTCCGCCGCTGGATTTCGGATGTGCGCTGGAGCATCAAGAAGCACTTGCGCGACGAATTCAAATCACTGAACCTCAATAACCTATTCTGATGTCACAACGCTGGATCATCCCCGATATTCATGGTTGCGCCAAGACCTTGAAGGTGCTCCTTGAGAACATGCTCAAGGTGACAAAGAACGATGATGTCTATTTTTTGGGCGACTACATCGACCGCGGTCCCGATGGCAAAGGCGTCATCGACTACCTGATGCGCCTGCAAAAGGAGGAGTACAATGTGCATTTCCTTAAAGGCAACCACGAAGACATGTGCGTGAAAGCTTTTGTAGCCGACCAAAAGAAGAAGTTTTTGGGTGGCAAACATCCGGAACAGAAAGAATGGGAAGCCGTAGGTGCCAAGGCCACCTTGGAGAGTTTCGGGGTGAAGCATCCGCGCGAGATTCCGCAACTTTACATCGACTGGATGAATGAATGCCTGCCTTACATCGAGTTAGAGGAATACATCCTCGTGCATGCCGGCATGAACTTCAACATCGCCGACCCGTTTGAAGACACAAAAAGCATGATGTGGACCCGCAAGTTCAGGGTCGACTTCAACAAATCACATGGCAAAAAGATTATCCATGGCCATATTCCCGTTGACTATAGCTTCATGAACATGGTCATTGAGCAAAACGACAACTACGATTTCATTGCCTTGGACAACGGCGTTTTCGTGACTGACAAACCTGGATTAGGAAATTTGACTGCCTTCAATCCTGATACGAAACAGATTGTGGCGCAGTCGAATATGGATTTTTAAACACGGGGATTTTTTCGAACACGGATTGCACAGATTTTCACGGATTATTATTGTAGAGACGGTGTGACACCGTCTTTACAAATTAACGTGTTCCGACGACGATTGCGTTCTTGAATTGTTTCACCTTGCCTTCAAAATTGAAGACCTCGGTCACGGCGACGTAGACGCCGACGGGGACCTTGTTGCCGTTATTATCTAAGCCGTTCCACAGGACGCTACCCTCCTGCCCCACCAGCTCGCCTTTGGCCAGATGGCTGATTAATTGTCCAGCCACGTTGAAGATGTAGATATTCATCGTGTAGCCTGCCTCGTCGAAATGGTAGTTGATGAAACAGGCGTCATCGAAGCCGTCACCATCGGGCGAGAAGACGTCAGGGTTGATGGAGATTTCGTCGTTGGAAGGCTCGGCGGTTTGCATCATAGAGTTCTCATAGCCCGGCGTACCGAAATGCGCACTTTCGGCGGCGGAATGCCAGTTGTTGGCATCCATCGAAGGCTGGTCGAAGGCGACGCGTTCCAAAGCCACGCCTTTCGTGACCTTAAGCAAGGGATAGTGCATCTTTTCGGAGAAGGCCATCTGGTCGACCACTGTGCCGTCCTTACCCATCAAAATGGCTGTACCACCTGCGTTGGCATAACTCGGGAAGGATGCCATCTGCACGTAGTTGTCAGTCAGGCAGTCGAATTGTTGGCCAACGATTTCGCTGTTGGTGGAGAGCAAAACATATGTCTTGGGTAGGAACAGACGGCTGTCGGCAGTGATTTCCTTCAAGGTGGTATCGGCAGGATTGGGGAAACTTTCACGAATGACGCCAAGCATTAATGCGCTGAGGTCGAAAGTCTTGTCGGTGTTGTTGTAGAGCTCCACATAATCCACTCCTGGGGCTATGGGATCGAAGAGGATTTCGTTAATCAGGATCTCGCCTTCGGCGATGTCGTTCGGGATGCCGAACTGCACACGGGTGTCGGCTTCAATAGTTGTTCCTACGCAGTTTGTCACGCCATTAATAAGCAATGTATAGACCAAACCCTGTTCAAAACCGCGGTCGAATTGGAGCTCCACATAGGAGCCGTCCATGGGATTAATGACCGTCAGTTGGGGATGTTCGTTCGTCTCTTCCACAAGGAAGTGTTGCGTTTCCAACAAGTCGGCAGCATTCATTTGTTGGTCGAACCACAGTTGGACGATTTGGTTGCCGAACATGCTCACGCGTTCCACTTTAGGTGCCACATTGTTCTCGCCATTCACTGAATTAATGCGGCCTGGGGTGCCACCCGAGGCATCCATCGAGGCAGTCCAGTTGGAGGCACCAGCGCAGGGATTCAGCGGGTCGATTTGCTCCACCGACCATCCGCCGCTAGCCTTGTCGGAGTCGTGGTACCAAGTGTTGCTGAAGTTGACACGAGAAATCAAGATGCCCGCCTTGCTGTAGAGGTACATCGCCGAGGAAGCATTGCCCACCGAGAAACTGCTGAAGCCGATGCAGTCGCCGTATTCGCGCAGTTCGGAAACGGCGTCATTGTGGCAAAGGATGACATAACCATGTGGGGCAAGGACAAAGTTACTAAAGGTATTGTCGTTTGAGCCAATTTGTATCTGCCAGTCTTTCAGGTCAACACCAAACTCCGTGGTGTTATAGAGCTCCACATACTCCCATTCGGGCAGGCCCACCACTGGATTCGGATCCGCCATAATCTCATTAATGACGATGTCGTATTCCGAGGCTTCGTAGATGGAAAAAGCTATGGTGGTCGGCTCCATCATGTTGTTCCACAGGTCTTTGATACCGCTGACGGTCAGCGTATAATTAATGCCGTTGCCGATTTCGCGTTCCATTTCGAGCACCACAACGGCAGGATTGTCGCCGAAACTGACGGAAGCCGGATGGCCTAAGCCGTTATCGACAGCATAATTGTCGGGATTGAGCGCCGTCATCTCATTCAGCGCCTCGTTGAAGGAGAGTTGCAGATGCGTCAAGTCGAGCACCTCGCAGGTCAAGAGTTGGGGTGGCTCGTGGTCGGCGATGCGGGGACCGACATAGACATTGTCGAAATAGAATTTCTTGGCATTGCTTGACGTGAACTTGGACCAGAAGCCAAAATAGCCGCCACGGCTGTAGGTGTCGTCCGTCCCTTGTGCCTCAATGAGATAAATACCCGAGTTGTCGTAGCATGTCTGGATCATCCAGTTGCCTTCGCGATCGCAGGTGACTTTGATGGAGACTGCAAACGAAGCAGCGATGGCGCCTTCCGCGCCGCGAAAGATTTGTTGTTGGCCATCGGCATCCTTTCGAAACAAGGTGATGGCATCGTTGCTGCCGCCTTCGCCAAAACGGAGGAAATAGCCTTGGGTGACATTTTGCAAGTCAGCGTTATCGGCACTGAGCCAGACATCGCTATAGTTGTTTCCTGAAGGGGCAAAGGCCTCGCGAATCCAAAACTGCCATTCCATGGACTCATACTCGCTGATGGGCAAGGAAAGGTAGGCCGTGCCCTCGCCTTCGGCGTTGAGTTGGAGCTGTTTGTTGTTGTTCACTGTAAATTGCTCTGTCGTCCCCGACCAAATGGGGTTTTGGGTGAAGTCGCCGTCGGAGAAGTCGTCGGTGACTTGGGCGAGGAGGGTGAAAGGCAGCAAAAAGATGAGTAAGAGTATCTTTTTCATGGCATTAGCAATTTAGGAGAGGACAAAGATAGGGGTTTTTGTGAATTGTGGCAAAAAAACATATTTCCGATCCGATTTTTGCCCTTATCACAGAAAGGAAAACAACAAAAAAATGAAAGTTGATTTCTTGTATAATCCATTTTTCCCTATTTTTGCCACGGTTTTGGGACGTAATTCTCATTACCAAGACATAATGGAAAAGAAGCGTTATGCTTCGTGTTGCAAGAGGGAACCTGGGAAATTTCAACTGCGACATCGCTGATCTGAAAGTGGAAAGCAAATATAACTATGCGAGCATAGCAGCTCCAAACGCTCAAAGCGTGGACTGCTATTAACATCTTGTTATATTGGGCTTTCCTAGGGCCTCCTCTTGAAGATGTGAGCATGCAGAGCCACGCTTCTTGTTTGAGAAAAGTCTTTTTGGCCTCTGAAAGACAATAATAATCCAAAGATAGTGTTACAACTAAAAACCAAAACAACAAAATGATGAGAGAGTTTAAAGCCTTATTATTGTTGACTATCGTCTTACTGTCAGTCGCTTGCAGCCGAATCGATGAAGTTGACATCAACAGTTTCAATCAGCCGGATGGCGAGGTCTTAAACGGCACCATCGCCGTGTTTGGCAATGTGACCACCGAGATGCGCCAGCACCGCGTCACCATTTCGCCTGTGCATCAATGGGGCGACAACCAGAATGTTTTGCCCGAAACGATACCTTATATTGAAAAGGAAGCCGACCGCAGTAGTATGGTTTTCGTTTCGGAGCAACCCTTCAAAGGTGAGGCGGGCAAGACCTACAAACTCGTCGTCGAAACACCTACGGGTGACATCACCGCCGAGGACTATCTGACGCCTTTGGGCAACACGGATTACTTCCAAATCATCCAGGACCACACAAAAGTGAGGGGTTATCAGATGCAATCGGGCAAGATGGCGCATGAATTCCAGTTCGACAAACACATATATACCGTTGGGGAACAGCCTGTCATCTGCGGCCTGACCTTTTATCAGTCGGAGGATTTCCCCATTGATAGCCTCGAAAGCGTTTCTTTCATCCATAACGACATGTCGCTCTCGGCACTGTTCACCGCCAGGCTGTTCTGGTATTCCTATCATGTCACGGAAGACGCCCTCGATCGCAACGAGACTTTCATCACTTGTTCGGTCTCGCCCGAGTTCTACACCTTCCTGTTGGATGTCTTCAACGAAGACGACTGGAGCCTGGGCCTGTTCGCCACCATTTCGGGCAACGTGCGAGGCAATGTCAAGAACGGCTATGGCTATTTCTTTGCCTCCGATGTGCGACGCCAACCCTTTACTTACCACGATATCTACAACTCCCTCACCCCCGAAAACCAATAAGCCATGAAACGTATCCTCATCACCATATTATTCTTTGCCTCTTTTGTTTGTCTTCAGGCACAGACCTATACTTTAAGCGGCCA
>CACXIM010000060.1 GCA_902767725.1 uncultured Bacteroidia bacterium
AGTAAGTATTTAAAACCATCTCTTTCATTGCATAACAGCAATGGAAGACCCAACGAAAACCAAATTATCATGAAAGAGTTTTTCTCACCCTACAAAAAAGCAGCATTTCTTGTCTTATCCATTCTTGTTCTGGGCTTTATGGGAATGACACAACTGAAGGCGCAGTCTTATTTCATCATCGAGGATTTGTATTATCAAATCAATCCTGACGGGGTTTCT
Organism: uncultured Bacteroidia bacterium; assembly: GCA_902767725.1. Taxonomy (GTDB): domain Bacteria; phylum Bacteroidota; class Bacteroidia; order Bacteroidales; family F082; genus Limimorpha. The sequence goes on from CACXIM010000060.1 coordinate 220, forward strand.
GCAACACTGATAGGCCCTGTCAATGGCACAGAGGTGAATGGTGAATTAAGCATCCCGGAAACTATCACATACAATGATAAAGACTATACTGTAACTGTGATTGGGAAAAACTCTTTCATATCATGCAGCAGGCTTACGGGTCACTTGGCTATTCCGAATACCATCATTTCCATCGGTGAAAACGCCTTCCTGGGCTGCAGCGGATTGACATCATTGGACCTTGGCACCTCCCTCGACACCATCGGACCCGCAGCATTCTATGGTTGTAAGGGCTTCACCGGTTCGCTGACCCTACCCAACTCATTGAGGTATATCTACTATGCTGCATTCTATGGATGCTCGGGATTCACCGGTTCACTGACCATCGGCAACTCCTTGGCACGCATTGAGGATGCCGCATTTTACAAATGTTCCGGTTTTACCAGTTTGACCATCGGCAGTGGCGTGACTTCCATCGGCACTTCCGCATTTTATGGTTGCACAAGTTTAGCCGGTTCGCTGACCATCCCCAATTCCGTGAAACGCATCGAACCTAATGCCTTTAACAATTGTAGAGGGTTTACAGGCACATTAACGTTTGGGCATGCCTTGGACAGCATTGGTGGGGCAGCCTTCATCAATTGCAGCGGGTTTACCGAAGTCGTTTCATTGGCCACCGTACCGCCTGAGTTTTCGTTTGACGAGGTGTTTGAGGGTTTCACCTGCACTATGCTCACCGTCCCCTGCGGTTGCATTTCCGCATACGAGAACTCAGAATGGCATGACTATTTCGCCACCATCATCGACGATTGCAACGAAGTACCGGAACTTGATGAACGGACGGCCTCTGTTTATCCCAATCCAACCAATGGAACCCTTTGTATTGAAGCCGAAAACATCGAAGCCATCGGCATCTTTAACCTGTTGGGTGAAAAAATCTACGAAGCCTCAACAACGGGCAACCGCATTGAATACGACTTCAGTCCGCATGGATCAGGAGTCTATTTGATAAGAATCCAAACGGATAAAGGGTTGACGACAAAACGTGTTGTGGTAAAAGGCAAATGAAAAAAGGCGGCCTAGCCGCCTTTTTTCATTCATTCTACTATCGTCATCTCATCTATCAGATGCCCTGCACCGGCAAACTTGTCGATGATGAAGAGCACGTAGCGGATATCGACGCTGATGTTGCGGCAGATGTTGGGATCGTAGATGAGGTCGCTCATCGTGCCTTCCCAGCAACGATCAAAGTTGAGGCCGAGTAGTTGTCCTTCAGCGTTCAAAATCGGGCTGCCTGAGTTGCCGCCCGTAGTGTGCACGCTGGCAGTGAAAGCCACATGCATGGTGCCGTCCTTGTCGGCATAACGACCGTAATCCTTATTGTTATAAAGCTGCTTCAAGCGCGGCTCCACTACATAGTCGTAGATGTCGGGGTTCTCCTTCTCCATGATGCCTTCAAGTGTGGTGAAGTGGCGGTAGGTCTTGCCATCCTGCGGCTTGAAGCCTTCCACCTTGCCATAGGTGACACGCAACGTGAAGTTGGCGTCGGGGAAGAGGCGCTTGTCGGGTTGCATCTCCATCTGGCCTTTCATGTAGATGCGGCGCAGGCGGTCGTTGTCCTTGGTGATGCTCGAGATATGGTCGTAGACATTATCGCGATAAAAACCAATCAGGCTCTGGTAAACTTGCATAGCAGGGTCTTTAGCCAATTTCTTGGCTTTACTTAGCTTGAAGTCGTTCAAGATTTCATCCACCTTGGCTTGATCGGTAAACATCGACTTGGCAAAGAGCTTGTCTACAAATTCATTCACATTCTTGATGTCGTTCAAGAACGAAGGACGGAAGTCGGTGGGCTGAGCCTTTAGGTACTCGTTAAGTGCCATGACGGCCACTTCTTTGTCTATGGGCTCATAATAGTCTTTGAAGAAGCTCGCGGAAGTGCCTTTGAGTTGGTTGAGCATGCGGTCGATGTCTTCCTGCGGAGTGTCTTTAGTCACCTCGGAGAGTTTGGCAAAACGGCCAGCAAAACTAATCAACTCAATGCGCATGCCAGCCTCAGCCATATAGGTGTAAGCCAATTGGTAAGGCTCCAATTCCCTATAGTTATTCTTGAAATCTTTCAAAAGGTCGATGTACATGTAGCGGTTGCGTGCACCCAAGGCCCACTCTTGGAAGTCCTTTTCGAAAGCGCGTTTTTTCTCCACACCGTGGAAATGGTTAATACCTTCAGTCACACCCATCCATTTCTTCCAGCCGTTGCCGAGACCAGCGTGTTTAGAAGCGTATTGGATGCGTACCTTGGGGTCTTGTTCCTGATATTTGTTGTAGATATCGAGCACCTTGCCACGCAGGTCAACGATGATGGGATCAAGAAGGTTGGCCTCTTGGTCGACAGCCACGGCAGGCAGGTATTCGTTGGTGCGGGCAGGATAGCCAAACACGAAGGCGAAGTCGCCTTCCTCGGCGCCTTTCAATGAAATGTCGAGATGCTTGGCAGGCTTGTATGGAACATTATCCTTGTCATACACTGCCGGGTGACCGTCCTTGTCGGCATAGACGCGGAAGATGCTGAAGTCGCCTGTGTGACGAGGCCAGACCCAGTTGTCGGTGTCGCCGCCAAACTTGCCGATGTTGCTTGGCGGGCAGCCTACAAGACGTACGTCGGTATAGACCTCGTTGAGGAGCAGGTAGTATTCATTACCCAAAAAGAAGGACTCGACTTTGATCTTGTAGCGAGTTTCTTTCTCAATCTGTGCCTTGATTTTCTTGATGTTTTCCTCTATTTTGGCTTTACGCTCTGCTTCGGGCGTGTCAACCGTGATGCCTGTGAGCACCTTCTCCGTCACGTCACGCATCTCTCGCAAGAAAACGACACTGAGGCCCGGGCAGGGCAGCTCCTCGCCTCGATTCATGGCCCAGAAACCGTTGGTGAGGTAGTCGTGCTCCACCGAGCTGTGTTTCTGGATGTAGTCGTAACCGCAATGATGGTTGGTGAGCAGCAGACCTTGATCGCTGACAATCTCACCCGTACAGCCGCCACCAAAGAGCACAATGGCGTCTTTCAAGCTGCTGTGATTGATGCTGTAGATGTCCTCAGCAGTGATTTTCATGCCCATCTCCTGCATCTCTTTTTCGTTGTATTGCAGTAGCATGGGAATCCACATGCCTTCGCCTGCGAAGAGGAAGGCCGGGAAAAGGACCAAAAGGGTCGTCAAAAAAAGGAATCTTTTCATTGATGGGTAGTTTTAATCATAAAAACGTAGAGACGCGGTGTACCACGTCTCTACACGGATTTGTTTCATTCAGTTATTCCAGACCTTTCCATTCCATACTGGCATCGAAATCAATCTCTTTGCACTGTGTGAGGATGGCAGGGCAATTGCTGACGCGATAGAAATCCTCGCCTTGCTGTTGCACAACGTCAACGTTACGCCAATGAGTGTCCCAACCATCGCTGTAGAGTTGGACGTATTTCACCACACCTTTCAACAGTTGTGAGCGTTGATCCGTCTTGGTTGGATCCTTGCGCACTTCAATGGTATAAGGCTTCTCGGGATTGTAGCCGTTGGAAGGCTTGGCGCCTTTGAAACAAGCGGCTACGATATAAGGCCTAGCGTAGGAGTCGTTCTCACGGAATAGCTCGTTGAGTCGACCCGTCACCGACGACAGGTTGGTCGTTGTGTTGTTGAGACTCAGGCACTCACGACCAAGATTTTTGTCGTGGCGATACATCTCCATGGCCACAAGTTGCAGCATGACGCAGCCTTCGGGTGTAGTGCCCAGATTGGCTTGCAGTGCTCTGAACTCTTCCACGGTGGTTGGAATGGCTTCGACGCTTACCTCTTTGTCGATGGCTTTCGAAACCACATCTCCGGCTTTTTCTTTTACTTTATTGCCGAGTTTGCCAAATTGTGCGTTGGCTGTGGAGGCACCGAGCACCATGACAAGTGTCAATGCCAAGGTCTTGAAAAGGTTAGAGTTTTTCATTGCATTACGTTTTAGTTAATATTGAATAGTAGTATATTTGCACAAAGGATTAACCCCGCAAAAGTAATGCCTTTTTTACGAAAAACCAATAAAAAAGACAGATTTCAGTCTTTGAAATCCCAAAAATAAAAGAAACTCACCACCCGACAAAACAGCTCACGATACCATTTTTGTTTCAGTTCGAGGTCGACGTCGCGGGTGCGACTACGAAACACGTGGAGCTTATAGAAAAAGTTGTGCGCCCGCCACTCATGTACTTGCGACTCGATGTCTCGCTGGCAGACCGCCATCTCTGGGGCAACGGCCTCACGCAACTGATTCAGATACTCGCGCATGGCCTGCTTGCTCTTGACGAGACAGGAATCCACGATGTGGGTACCTTCTTTGGCGGTTATGGCGTTGGTGAGATCCATTTTCAATATCAATAGGTTCGGCCCTTCAATGCTTCGACTCTGCTCAGCACCCAGGGACCTTAACTATCTGTTGGTTTAAACACGTGTCGTTGGCTCAGCATCAAGACGAAGGCCAAGACTGCGCCCAACACATCGGAGATGGTCATAGAGGCCCAAACACCCGTGAGACCTGTGCCGCCCATATTGATGAAAATAGGCGGAATGAGGTAAATCATCGGGGCAAGGAACAACACCTGACGCGAGAGGCTAGTGACGATGGCAATCCAAGGCTTGTCGATGCTTTGGAAGAAGTTGGAGTTGGTGATGGTGAAGCCCACCAAAGGGAACATCACCATGATGAAGCGCATTGCAGGAATGCCAATTTGAATCAAATCCTCTTCCTTGGTGAACAATCGCAACATGGCGTGTGGCAACAACAAGGCGAGCAAGGCGCCTACTGCACCAATCAGTATGTTGAGTTTCATGGTGAGTGTATATACTTCCTTCAGTCGTATGGGATGACCAGCACCATAGTTATAACCCGCGATAGGTTGCATACCTTGGCACAGACCTAACATCAGCATCACACTGAGGCTACAGAATGTATTGACCAATCCATAAGCTCCCACGGCCAAATCGCCGCCATGGCGGATAAGCTGGTTGTTGAGCAAGGCCACCACTGCCGAGGCCGCAAGGTTCATCGAGAAAGGACTCATACCTATCAGCAGGATGTTGCGGAAAATGTAGAGTTTGGGCTTCCAGGCATGACGGCGGAAACGGATGAAAGAACTCTTTTGCAGGAAATGTATCACCGCGAGGATGCCCGTACCCGTCATCGAGATGGTGGTGGCCCAAGCCGCGCCAGCGATGCCCCAATCCAAAACATAGATGAACAGTGCGTCCAAGAAGATATTGACAACCGCACCGCCAGCCATGATCCACATCGACTTCTTAGGATAACCCGTAGCACGCATCAGGCCAGTGAGGTTGAACGACAGCGTGGTCATGAACATGCCAGGCAACACGATATCCATGTATTCACGGGCGTAGGCTATGGTGTCGGCCGAGGCACCAAACGCCGTCAGGATGCGATCCATGAAGAGATAACCACCCGTGACAAAGAGGAAACCAAAGAAGAAAGTGAGCAGCAAACTATTGCCCAGAATGTCCTCAGCCCATTTGTAGTCCTTCTTGCCAAGGATGATGGACATGCGTGCCGCCGAACCCGCACCAACCAAAGAACCGAAGGCATGGATGATATTCATGATGGGCATGGTGATGGCCAAGCCAGCGATGGCAAGTGCGCCCACATATTGTCCCAAAAAGACACGGTCGACGATGTTGTAAATCGAGGCGATGATGTGGCTGACGATGCTGGGCAAAGCGTACATCCACAACAGACGGCTGATTTTCAAGGTCTCCAATTCCCGTGTTCTGTCAATCTGTGGCATTCTGTTTCGATTTAACTGTGTTTTATCTCAGATTTGGCGAGCCAATCTTCGATTTGAGCGTGCAAAAGTAGCAAAAAAACACGTGTCCAATCCAAACAATTTCCGTATTTTTGCCGCTTCTATGCCTCAAGGTCTACAAAAGAGGTACAACGAGGCAAAATAGTTAGATAACTGTATGAAATTCAAGGTTTTATTCATAATATGGACTAGCATTTTCTGCCTTGCGGTGAACAATTGTTGCGTGTCGTCGGACAGCGACAAGGTCATCGAAGGGCTGAAAAAATGGGAAAAGACCATTCCCCTGCCCTATCATGAAGGTCTGGAAAGGACGATCAACCTCTTTGCCAACAAGTCCCTCTCCGACAATTTCGCGACCTATTCCGCCATGATCGACACCGCCTTGATACAACGTAACATGCCCTTGGAGTTGAAGTATTTGCCTTTGGCCCTCAGCGGGATGCGTCGCAACTATTGCCAAGGTGACCGATGCGGCGTTTGGCAATTGCCCACCTTGACGGCCTTGCATTACGGCCTCACCATCGACGACAATCAAGACGAACGACTCAACGTGGAAGCTTCCACCCGCGCCGCCTTGGATTGCTTGAACGAGCTTTACCAACAATATGGCGACTGGTGGTACAGCATCTTGGCCTACACCAATAGTCCCATTGCCTTGCAACATGCCTTGATTCGCCATGGCAGATCGCCTCAATTATGGGACTTCCGCGATAGCAACCTCCTGCCCAACACCCAAGTGATTGGTGACTTTATCGCTTGCATCTACTTGGGCAACGAAGGCCAACTCAAGCTCGTCGCCATGCCCGAACCTGAAATCAAGAGGCTCCCGACGATGCAGATTCAAAAACCTGCCAAGGCTCCCGAGCTTGTCGAAGGACAATCCACAAACAATATAGCAAAAAAAGACAGTAAAAAAACTATCTCTTCGACAGGCTCAGGGACCAGTAACACTCAGAAAACCCAGAAATACAAAATCAAAAAAGGCGACACGTTGACCAAAATCGCTTCAAAATACCATGTCAAAGTCTCCGACTTAAAAAAATGGAACAAACTGAAAAGTGATAAAATCCGCGAAGGCCAAACATTGATCATCAAAAAATGAAATCGATTCGAACACTTGCATTTATCTTAACGATAATACTCGTTTTAGGCGCGGGCTGGTTCTTCTTCCCCGCCGAGGGCATCACCATTGGCGACTATACGCTTCGCTTCCCGTCGTTGGAGGAAGACAGCAAGCCAAAGGAAGAAGAAGTTGATGTCGACGCGGTCTTGAACAAGGTGACGAAAAGCTTCGAAATGAGCTGCTCCGACAACCTCTTGGACAGTATGCGTTTTTTCCGCCAATACCTCAAGGAAAACCCCAACCGCATCTACCTGCCAAACGACGACTATACCTATTTTGACCCGTTGTTCAACCAATTTGAGGAAGCCCAAGAAAGAGGCAAGATTTATCGCGTGATGTACTATGGCGACTCACAAATCGAGATGGACCGCATCTCTTCTGTGTTGCGCCAGAAACTGCAAGAACTCTTTGGCGGCTCGGGTCCCAACATGATTCCTGCCGTGCAACCTGTGCCCACAATCTCGGTGTCTCAACAAGCCTCAGGACTCAGCCGCTACGCTGTGTACGGCGATGCCTCCAATATACGCGCCAACCACAATCGCTATGGTGTGATGGCCCAATATAGCCAAGTCATTGGTGGAGGCTCTGTGTCGTTCAGCAAGACCAACCATTCGCAAGCCTTCGATAATGCCAAGGAGATCTCGACCGTATCGGTGTTGTTAGGCAAAAACAGCCAAAACTTCACTGCCACGCTGAAATGTGGCAACATCGCCACTGAGCCTAAAGTGTTGCCTGCCAACGACAGTGTCTCTCTCATCACATGGATTCTCCCCGAAAACATCCAAAGAGGCACCATCAGCTTCAAGGGCAATGCTGAAATCTACGCTATCCTGCTTGACGGCGACCCTGGTGTGGCCATCGATAACGTGGCTTTGCGCGGTTGCTCGGGCACCATTTTCACCCGTATGAATGAGTCGATAGCTCGTCAAGCATTTAAACTCTTGGACACCAAACTGATCATCCTCCAATTTGGTGGCAATCGTATGCCAGGCATCACCACTTCGAAGAGCATCACACCATATATGGTCGAATTGGAGAATCAAATCAATTATATAAAACGCGTGGCTCCAAAAGCCACCCTGCTCTTCATCGGTCCCGCCGACATGGGTCGCAGTTACGGTGGCAAAATAGGTACTTGGCACGGTCTACCTGAACTAAACGACTCGTTGCGTGCCATGGCCTTGCGCAACAAGGTAGCTTATTGGGATATGTTCCATGTGATGGGTGGCGAAGGCTCGATGGCCCAATGGGTAAAACACAAACCTGCCCTGGCCGGTCCCGACTACATCCATTTCACCTTCACTGGCGCACAAGAGATTGGCTCCGACCTCGCCCGTTCGTTCACCACCTACTACGACTTCTACAAACTACGCCAACACGTACCGAGCGAGAAAGTCATCGAGTTCGTCAACCTCGACCAGAAAGAAGACTCCATCCGAACTGCAGGGCGTATCAAACTGCCGACCTATAATCCCTATGGCATAAAGAGGAAATGAAGAAACTACTGATTGTCATAGGATTGTTGTTGGCATCCTTGCCTTCCTTTGCCCAAATCGAATCGTTGCTGAAACCTGTCGACGACTTGGTGTTTGCCAACTTTGACCGCAACCAACTGCTCTATCCTGGTGACAGCCTCGCCATGGAGCGCTTCTTCTCCAAAATGGACTCGGTGCTCTTCCTTGGAAAAGGCAACGTCAGTATCATGCACATCGGTGGCTCGCATGTGCAAGCTGGCGTATTCACCCAGCAGTTTCGCAACGACCTACTCGGCATCACTCCCGACCTGATTGGTGGACAGTACTTCATCTTCCCCTTTGCCGCAGGTGGCACCAACAACCCATCGCACTACCGCGTAAGCTCTACTGGTACATGGGACTACTGCCGTAACGCCGTACGCAAGGAGACTGACAAACGCATGGGGCTGGCAGGCGCCGCCATTACCACCAGCGATGTCAACGCCTCGGTGAGTATCGTCAGCCGCGAACGCCGACTCAGCGCTTTTAGCCCCAACTATGAATTCAAAAAAGTGACCCTCATCGGTTTCTCGGAGACCGAAAACGTGACTCCCGTGCTTGGCTACAAAGGCACGACAATCAAAGGTATACACGACGCCAGCCAGGACACCTACACCTTCCTGTTACCTGCCCTCACCGACTCCGTCAATATCTTCTTTGAATCCATGCAGGGCGAGTTCACCCTCACGGGCGTGCTGTTGGAAAACGGTATGCCAGGCATCAGCGTGCATGGCGTGGGCGTCAACGGAGCCGCCGTGCCTTCTTACCTGCGCTGCGACGATTTCGAGCGCGACCTCAAGCTCATCCGTCCCGACCTCGTCATCTTCGGCATCGGCATTAACGATGCAGCGGGAACTGACTTCGACGTCGAACAATTCAAGAGAAACTACGACGAACTCATCCGCATCATCAAGCGCGTTAACCCTGACTGTGCCCTGCTCTTCGTGACCAACAACGACAGCTTCAAATATGTGAGGGTAAGAAAAAGGAAAGGACGTTATGAAGTGAACACTAATGGCTTCCTTGTCGAAAAAGCATTTTTGGAGTTGGGCAAGAAATATAACGCTGCCGTGTGGGACCAGTTCGACGTGATGGGCGGGTTATATTCCATGCGAAATTGGGAAAATGCTGGATTGGCACAGAAAGACAAGGTCCATTTCACCAGTGAAGGTTACAAACTCATCGGTGACCTGCTCTACAATGCCTTGATCAGCCGGTATATCGAACACGTTAAAGCCACTGCAAAACAACCGTGACATGACGACGAGCTTCACCGACATAGCATTGGATTTTCTGAGCAACTTGTTCTCGTTCGACAAGGCCCATCCCTTGTTGTTCACACAGTTCTATTTCTGGGCATTCTTCGCCTTGGTGTTCGCCGTATTCTGTCTGGTGAAAAACAAATGCCTACTGCGTAATCTCTTCCTGTTCTTTGTCAGCTTGTTCTTTTACTTCAAGACCAGCGGACTTTTCGTCTTGATACTAGTCTTCATCACCTTATACAACTACTTTGCTGGGCGGTGGCTTAACTCGCGAAAGAAAGATGGCAGCCGCAATGCCATCCTCGGGCTCAGCGTCATCGTCAACCTGTCTATCCTCTTTTATTTCAAATATGCCTATTTCATCACCGATGTCATCAACAACTTGACGGGGTTAGAGTTTCGCGTTTTCGACGTCTTCTCATGGGTGGGCAACCAAATAACGGGCGACAACCGCTTTAGCGTTGATGTCATCGTGTTGCCTGTGGGTATCTCGTTCTACACCTTCCAAGCCATCAGCTACATCATGGACGTATACCGCAAACGCATCAAGCCCGTGCGAAACATCTTCGACTTCGGCTTCTACGTCAGCTTCTTCCCGCAACTGGTGGCAGGTCCCATCGTGAGGGCCAATGAGTTCATTCCACAGCTTCACAAGAAATACTTCCTCAGCCGCAAGCAGTTTGGCATCGCCGTGTTCTGGATAATGAATGGTTTGGTGAAGAAAATCGTGCTAAGCGACTATATCGCAGTCAACTTCATCGACCGCGTCTTCGATCAACCCTTGCTGTATACTGGCTTTGAGAACCTGATGGCGCTGTTCGGCTATTCCTTACAGGTCTATGCCGACTTTTCGGGCTATACCGACATCGCCATCGGCGTGGCCATGCTGATGGGCTTCTATCTGCCCAAGAACTTCAACTCACCGTACAAAGCCAAAAACCCGGGTGAGTTCTGGAAACGCTGGCACATCTCACTTTCACGATGGTTGCAGGATTATCTTTACATCCCTTTGGGCGGCAACCGCAATGCCACCTTTGGCACTTTCTGCATCATCATCATGATTGCAGCTATTGCCGTCTTTTTGTCGGGCAGCTGGTGGGTCGGACTGGGTGTAGGCGTGTTGGCGCTTGTTCTCACTTTGGTGGCCATCTTCAAGCCCGACAAACGCAAGAAAATCACCACCGAAATCAACCGTATGGATACGATGCTTCTTGGTGGTCTTTGGCACGGCGCCTCATGGAACTTCATGATTTGGGGTGGACTGAACGGAATTGGTATGATTTTCTTCCACTTCTGGAAAGACTGGAGCGTGTACGGTCGCACCTTGTTTATACTAGCGACCAGCTTCCTGCTGCGTGTGTTATGCGTCTACGTGCCACAACCCGTGTTCAACATGCTCTTTGTATGGTGCATGATTGTGCTGGCAGGCAATATAGTCAGGTTGCTCTACAACCTCTTTGGCGGCAAGAAAGCTTGGCAGTGGTTGCAAGATGCCTGGGCGGTCTTCCAGACCTTTACCTTCATCACCTTCACCCGACTCTTCTTCCGCAGCGGTTCCAACCTCGACCCTGCCGTGGCCAACGAGACCGCCTGGAACACAGCCAAAAACATGGTCAACCAGATGGGTAGCCATTGGGATTGGAGCAAGGTGCCCGACATCGTTTGGCACTACCGCAACGTATTCATCCTCATTGTGATAGGTATGATTATCCATTGGTTGCCCGAGAATTTCAAGCGCCGCTACCGCATTTGGTTTGCCAAAATGCCCACCGCAGTGATGGTCTTGGTATGTGTCGTAGTCGTGTTCGTCATCTACCAGTTCATCACAGCCGACTTGCAGGCGTTCATTTATTTCCAGTTCTGATAAAACTGGTAGAGACGTAGCGCGCTACGTCTCTACATACGTTTTAATCATACCTTTTGTAACATCTTCTCCAACCGATTATACCAATCTTCCCCAAACTTCCGAATCATTGGGGCTTTGAGGAACTTCCACAGCGGAATGCCCTCATGTTCACCTTTGCGCTTGGCGGGCACACAGACGCTCCATTCGTGGTAAAGGATGTGCGTAAAGCCGTCTTTCTCAACCAAGCGAATGGGATAAAGGTGGCATGAAATGGGTTTCCAGAAGTCGCATTTGCCTTCCAAATAGGCCTTCTCGATGGCGCAGAGGGCCGAGCCGTTCTCGTGGAAATAAACAAAGGCGCATTCTTCGCCATTCACCAAAGGCGTGACGAGCTCGCCCGTCTCGTCATAATCGTAGACATCGTTTTCTTCAATCACTTTGATGCCTTCAGGGCGCATATAGGGCTTGATGGCTTCAAGGTTGTCTTCTATTTGCTCTATTTCAGAGGCTTCGAGTGGTGCGCCAGCATCGCCGGCCACACAGCACCAGCCTTTGCAGCGCGGTAGGCAGCAACAGAACTGGGCGTTCAGGAATTCGTCGGTGACGACTACATTGTCGAGGATAATCATGGCGCAAAATTAATTATTTTCTAAAAACACTTGCCATGTAAAACAAAAGTTGTAACTTTGCGGCGCAAAGTACTTTAAAAACCATGGAAAACAAGGAAGCTCTCAATACGCTGAACGACATCAAGGATATGATGGAGCGTTCATCCAAATTCAAGGCTATCAGTGGATTATCAATCGTCATTGTAGGGATTCTGGCCTCACTGGTGTCGGCCTACATCTATTTCTTCTTGGGCGATTATCACATCAATACCCCTTCCAAGTGGCGCACCACTATTATTGTAGCTCTTGTACTTTTGGTTGTGGCCTTCTTGACGGTGTTCCTCATGGCCTATTTGAAGGCCAAGCGTCATCAGCTTCGCTTCACCATGGACGCGACGATGCGTCGCCTGTTGGTCAATTTCTTTGTGCCGATGCTTGCTGGCGGGTTGCTTTGCACAGCCTTGCTGCTGCAGCAACACTATGGCCTTGTCTCATCAATAACGCTGATATTCTATGGCTTGTCACTCATTAGCGCCAGCCATTTCAGCTATCCCGCTTTGCGCTATTTGGGTTATGCCGAGTTGGCCTTGGGCCTCATCGATTGCTTCTTGGTCGATTACGCCCTACTGACTTGGTTCATCGGCTTCGGGGTGCTGCACATCGTTTTCGGAATCGTTTTCATGCTGAAATATGAAAGGAGCAAGTGAGCCATGATTGCCAATTTGGACACCGACGGCAACCTGGCCAGCCATGCCCGCAGTCTTGAGGAGTTGGGCTACATCCGCTGCGAAAAGAAATTCATCGGCCGTAAGCCCAACACGAGTTATGCCATAACGGATTTGGGAAGGGCTGCGTTTTCGGCACATATTCAAGCACTTGCCTCATTTGTCAATAGCCAACAATAACGGACTCTTTTTTTTGATATATTAACTTTGAAATTCAAAGTACTTTATATAATAAACAAACCATTAAAACTAAACATCATGACAACAGAAGAAAACATGGAAGTTTTGGGAGCCCAAAAAGAGGAAACCCAGAACAAGCAAAACAAGGGACAAAACGAAAAGAAAGCCCGTCCGGGTTTGAAACTTTTGCTCATCGCTGGGATGTGCGTGGCGTTTCTCATCCCACAACTCCTTTTGAAGAATCTGGTTTCGGAACGCAAAAGCACGGAAAGCCTCGCCGAAAATGAGGTCTTCGAGAAATGGGCAGGACCACAAACGGTCACAGGACCCGTGATCAAGGTCTATTATTCTGAAGAGAAAGACAACAAAAAAGAAACCTACGCCAAGATTGTGTTGCCCGAGCAACTGGGTGTGAAAGGCGATGTGAAGACCAAACACTTGAAACGCGGCATCTACGACTTTACCGTATACGAAACCGGTCTTGACCTTACAGGGCAGTTCAAGTTACCCAACGACTTCGAGAAAATGCAGGATGGACATGAATGGTGTTTCGAGAAAGCCAAAATCGTTGTTGGCCTGCCCAACCTACGCGGTTTGAGCGATAATGTGACGCTTAATTTTGGTGGGATAACCTATGCCATGGTTGCTGAAACAGGTAACTTGAAGGGACTGTCTTGTGAGGTTGACCTTTCACGGGTTTTGGAGGGCGAAACCGTTGATTTTTCGTTGGTTTTACCTTTCAAAGGGGCAGGAGATCTTATGTTTGCACCCGTCGGACAGACTACTACTGTCAACTTAACCTC
>CACXIM010000061.1 GCA_902767725.1 uncultured Bacteroidia bacterium
ACCGGCGGTGACGTTTTTCAGACCCGTGGCCACGATGCTCTGGGCCAACACGGTGGCGGTGGTGGTACCATCACCAGCGAGGTCGTTGGTCTTGGAAGCCACTTCCTTCACCAACTGTGCACCCATGTTCTCAACGGGGTCGATGAGTTCGATTTCCTTGGCGACCGTCACACCGTCCTTGGTAATTTGGGGAGCGCCATACGACTTTTCGATGACCACATTACGACCTTTGGGGCCGAGGGTCACCTTCACTGCGTTTGACAAAGCGTCGACGCCTTTCTTCAGACCGTCACGCGATTCGATATTGAAAAGAATGTCTTTTGCCATGATATTTGTTGTTTATTTGTTGACTGTTGAAGTGTTTAATTGTTGTTTGGCTTTTGGCCTTCCTCACTGCTTTAGGAGATTGCGGATCAAGTCCGCAATGACACCGAAGGGAAGGACAGCCAAAGGCCAGAAGGTTTTAGATGATTGCTATGACATCAGATTCACGCATAATCATATAATCTTTGCCGTCGAGGTGGAACTCGGTGCCAGCGTATTTGCCATAGATGACATTATCGCCGACCTTCAGGGTCATGGCGTTGTCCTTGGTGCCGGGGCCTACGGCGACTACTTTGCCTTGTTGGGGTTTCTCTTTTGCGGTGTCGGGGATGATGATACCGCTAGCGGTTTTCTGTTCGGCGGCAGCGGGCTCGATAACCACGCGGTCGGCCAGAGGTTTGATTGCTAATTTTGCCATAATTTATTGTTATTTAAAGATTTAATAATTCAAAATTCAATACTAACTACGAATTACACAAATGTTGCGAATTCTCTACAAATTGAATTTTGCAACTTCGTTGCGAATGGATACGAATGAGGATTTGCATGGCACATTCGTATAAATCCGCAGCCTTGGCTGCAAAATTCTCATTTCCAGATTCGTTCAATTCGTTCAATTCGTAGTTTCTTTTCATTCCCATATCGAAATTGAATGACGGCGAATGCTAGTCATAATTCGTGCCAAAGTGGAAAATGGCAGGGTTTTGTCAGTCGGGGTGACAAAGTGACACAAAAAGGGCTATCTTTGCGCTCGAATTCGATCATTATGTCCAATATCAACGACGAGCGGAAGATCAACGAGCGGTATAAGATGATGACGGAGCAGCCCGTCAGGCGACTGATCCTCAAGATGGCCGTGCCTACCATCATCAGCATGCTTGTGACCACCATTTACAATATGGTGGACTCGTTTTATGTGGGACATCTGAGCACCGAAGCCGTGGCAGGTGTAGGCGTTTCGTTCGCCTATATGGCTTTCATCAATGCCTGTGGATTCTTTTTCGGTCACGGCTCGGGCAACTACATCTCACGGGCCTTGGGCGCAAAACAAGGGCAGAATGCAGGGCGCATGGCTGCCACGGGGTTCTTCTCCCCTTTGATTTTGGGCGCTATTGCAGGCCTCGTCTGCATGATTTTCATCTCGCCCTTGTCTCGTGCTATGGGCGCCACCGAGAGCATCCTCCCCTACGCCAACAACTACTTGCGATTCATCCTGCTTGCCACGCCTTTCATGATGTCGTCGCTGACGCTCAACAACCAGCTGCGTTTGCAAGGCAACGCCCGTTTTGGCATGATTGGCATCGCCTCGGGTGCCATCCTCAACATCATCCTCGACCCCATTTTCATCTTTGTTCTTGACTTGGGTGTCAGCGGGGCTTCGTTAGCCACAGCAGTGAGCCAGTGCTTCGGCTGGTGCGTACTGCTTTGGGGCACCTCGCGACCAGGCAACGTACACATCAAGTTCAAGAATTTCACCCCTACCCTATACTATTACAAGGAAATCACGCGAGGCGGTTTGCCTTCATTGGCACGACAGGCCTTGTCGGTGGTGGCCACCATCAGCCTCAACCGTATGGCGGTGCATTATGCTCTGCCTGGCAACGAAGCCTCCACCGTGGCGGCCTTCACCATCGTGTCGCGCATCACCATGTTCTGCTTCGCCATCGTCATCGGGTTCGGACAAGGCTTCCAGCCCGTGTGCGGTTATAACTACGGCGCCAAACTCTATGCGCGCGTCAAGGAGAGTTATATGTTTTGCATCACGCTGTCCACGGCTTTCCTGATTGTCTTGGCATCGGTGGTCTATCTTTTCGCACCTGATATCATCTCCTGGTTCCGTGGCGAAGACCCCGAGCTCATCCGCGTGGGCAGCCAAGCCTTGCGCTGGCAGTGCATTGCCTTCCCGCTGATGGGTATGTGCACGGCCACCAATATGCTGTTCCAAAACATCGGTTACACCTGGCAGGCCACCTTGCTCTCGATGTGCCGCCAAGGCTTGTATTTCCTGCCAGCGGTCTTCATCATGCCGTGGTTATGGGGAATCACAGGTCTTGAAGCAGCGCAAGCCGCTGCCGACGTTTGCACCTTCTTGACTTCGTTGCCGTTTGCTATTTGGATCAGCAGGGTGCTTACCGTGAAGTCACAGCATAATGCCTGACTTTTCCATCTTTCCAATCACATTCCACCACCTTGCCGTTACGGGCACAAAGCCCTTTGAAATGGCCGTCCTTCCATACTGATGGCAAGGCGGGCAGCAGCTCGATGTCTCCGTCATGGCTTTGCAGCAGCATCTCGGCGATGCCAGCCGTACCGCCAAAGTTGCCGTCGATCTGGAAAGGTGGATGGGCGCAGAAGAGGTTGGGATAGGTGCCTGCTGACTGGCTTCCGTCAAGATGGATTGCGGGCTCAAGGAGGTTCCTCAAAAGATGATAGGCATGGTCACCGTCGTGAAGTCGTGCCCAGAAGCAGATCTTCCATGCCCGCGACCAGCCCGTGCCTTCATCGCCACGACGACGCAAAGTCTCGCGGCAGGCATCCATCAGTTCGGGTGTCTTGGATTGGGTCAGCATCGTGCCGGGATAAAGTCCAAAGAGATGTGACACATGGCGGTGTTGCGGCTCCACCTCCTTGTAGTCTTTCAGCCATTCTTGCAGATAGCCTTTGGAGCTGACCTGCATGGGCGGAAAATGGGATTTGGCGTCGCGAAGGCTGTCGGAAAAAGCCTTATCCACACCCAAAACCTCCGCCGACTGACAGACGGCATCATACAACTCGCTGACAATCTGCACATCCATAGTACTGCCCATGCACACACTGACAGCGGTGCTGTCGTTGAACCAGAAAGCATTTTCAGGCGAGGTGGTCGGGGCGGTGACAAACCAGCCATGTTCAGGCTCCTCTATCATCGCATCGAGGAAGAAACGGGCGGCTTCTCTCATTAGTGGATAGGCTTCACGAAGGAAAGTTGTGTCTTGAGTAAACTCAAAATGCTGCCAAGCATGGAGCGCCAGCCAGGCTCCGCCTGTGTTGGTGGCGCCCCATGAGGGATGCTCGCCGGGGGCTGTGAAGCCCCACGGATTGCAGACCACATGCGCGGTCCAGCCTCGGGCACCATAAAAGCCTTGTGCCGTCTTTCGTCCAGAGGGCATAAGCTCTTCGACAAAATGAATTAATGGCAGGTGCAGCTCTGAGAGGTTGCAGACCTCACAAGGCCAATGGTTCATCTCCACGTTGATGTTCAGGTGGTAGTCGCCATTCCAAGGGGTCTGGATGGTGTTGGCCCAGAGCCCTTGCAGGTTGGGCGGTAGCAAGTCCTCGCGCGTAGAGCTGATGAGTAGGTAACGACCGTAGTGGAAATAACAGGTCGGCAGCCAAGGGTCGTCGTTGACGAGGAAGTCTTTCCAATGATCTTCCAAGGTCAGCTCTTGTTTCTCTTTTGGGGCGCCAATCACCAAATCCACGCGATCAAATAGCTCATGATGGGCTTTCAGATGGTCGCTTTTTACCGCCTCAAAGCCTTTCGCAATGGCCTTTTGCAGATGTTCATTGACGTATGCCTCAGGGTCGCCGCATACAAAATCGGTGGCAGCACAGAAATAGATGACCGTTTCATTGTTGGTGGAAACCGTTTGTGCTTTGGCATAGTAGCGCATTCCTTCAACGTTTTCCACATTGCTGTCCAACTGGCCGAACATTGCAACACCGTTGGCATCAATGATGACTTGGGCTTTTTCGGGACGGGAGAGGCTTATGGTGAGGGTCCCTGAGCCTGTCGAAGGGCACGTTGTAATAAGCTCATTATTTGCTGTCGGCCCTTCGACGGGCTCAGGGACCTTAACTCTTATTACTGCCACATCATCGGTGCGGGAGATGAAAGATTCGCGTTCGTAACATAAGCCGCCTTTCTCAAAAGAGACTGTATGGGTGGCATCGTTCAGACAAAGCGTTCGTTTATAATTAGTTACAGAATCATCATCAGGACAATGATATTCAATGGTCATATTGCCCAAAGTCTGGTAGCAACCAAAAGGTACTTTAGCGCCTTGTCCTTGGCCAGAGCCTTCGCCTCCGCAGACAAAGGTCTCATACATCAGGTTTTGTGCTTCGTCATTCTTGCCTTCTTTTAAGAGTCGTTGAATTTCAGGCAACGATTGCAAGGCTTGGGGGTTGCTGTCGTCATTCGGCGCCCCTGACCATAAGGTAATGTCGTTCAGCACAATAGTTTCCATCTCCAATCCACCATTGGGCATCATGCCGAGATGACCGTTACCCAAAGGGAAACACTCTTCCCAGATTTTGGCAGGAGCAATGTAAGTTAGGCACCAAGGCTCTTTCGAGGTCTGCTTTTGGCAACCGAAAAACATGAGCAAGGGGATGATAAGATGGAAGAGGCGTTTCATGGGTCTATTGTTTCCCGCAAAAATAACAAAAAAGAGCACAAACGCGCTAGAAAATGAATAAGAAGCATATTAAAAAAGAAAACCAGTTGAAAAGCCGAAGAGATTATTAATAACTATTTAAATAATAGTAAGGAGTCGGCTGTTGCTGCTTCATTATCAAATCGGTTCTTAATCAAATCTTTAAAACCTTCATTGTATTCGTATCCTATACAATTTCTTCCTTCTATCACAGAAGCAATCAGCGTAGTGCCACTTCCCAAGAAAGGATCTAATACGGTGTCGTTTTCTTCGGTGGTCATTTTTACTATTCTGGAAACCAATTCGTTGGGATAAATGGCAGGGTGTATAAACTGTTTTCCTACACTTCCAGCCTTTCTGTTGATATTCCAGAACAATCCTCCATTGATTCTTTCGTTTTTGTAATCTGCAAATTCAGCAATACGGGAATTAATGTGCAATGTCTCGTCTTTTGAAAACACCAAGACATACTCATGCCTGTCCACAATGTTTTTCTCATGCGTGGGTATTCCTGAAGACTTGTGCCATATCAGAACGCCTTTGTAATGGAATCCTATTGCTTTGCATTGCATAATAAAATCTTTAGGAATCAGTATTACCTTTCCGTTCTTTGTGCGTATGTTGATATTTAGCCATAACGAGCCGCTCTTTTTGAGTTTGTCGTAACAGCCTTTCCAAACATTATTGAGCCTTTCAAGATAGGTTATGTAAGGCTCTTGTCCAATTTGCCCAGGCTTAAAATAATCCTTTAAATCCCAATAAGGAGGAGAAGTGACAACGACCTTAACGCTATCATTCGTAATCATATCCATACTTTCAGAAGAGCCCCAGATTACTGTACCAGTTGTCTTCTTTCTTGGTTTGACACTAGGTTCATCGTATGACGCTTTTAGTGCCATCTTAGTCGAGTTGTCCTCCTCCAAACGTTCCACTTTGATTCTATCGTCTATATCAAGTATGTCAATGTCTGAAGACGTTATATACAATGTATCCAAGCCTTCTTGAAAAGAGCAGCTATTAAGTCTGTTGACAATGTCAGACAGGGATAGTGCGATATGTTCAGTTATGTTGGCTTTCCCATCATCTTTAGTCGGGATCCAAACATTTCCCGGGTCTTTTCCTTTTGGGTTGTAGTTTTTGGCCCGTTTGCCCCATTCTACATCTTTCCATATATGGCTTTCTCTAATACTATCCTTATTGAAAAAGTGGTTTTTATCCTTGGCAATCCACACAACATAAAGCACATTGTCTGGGAGGTTGGAAGGTGTAAAATCCGTTGGGACTACAATCGTATTCACATAGAAAAAACCCATTTTATCTGCGACATCAATGACATCAAAGAAGTCATGGGTAACATCTCCTATCATGTCCACCTCGTTCCTCACCAAAACGAAAACGTTTCCACTGGTGTCTAACTTATCCTTATAAGTTTTCAGATGAGAAACAGTATTCTGAATATTGTCATTGATGATTATTGCTCCGTACATTCCAATCCTAGTCTTTTCTTTGCTATTTCACAGTATTCTTTAGATATTTCAATTCCAATCCACTGCCTCTTTAATGCAGTAGCTATCTTGGCAACCGTTCCACTTCCACAAAAAGGATCTAATACCACATCTCCTTCGTTGGACCATGAAATGACATGGTCCTCGACGAGCTTTTCTGGGAAAATGGCAGGATGTTCATATGCAATTTTGTCCTTTGTTGCAAATCCTTTTCCGTTGTTGTATCTCCAGATATTAGTCCTTACACCAAAAGGCTTTATGACCTTTTTCCCTTTGGGAGTCAAGCTGCCATCTTGTTCCCTTCTGGTTACATTGCCAAAAGTGGAATGATTGGCCCATTTGTTGGGTTTGTCTTCAATAAGATGGATAGTTTTTGGAAGGCCTTTTGAAAGGACAAACATATATTCATAAGCATTGAAGTAACGCTTTTTATGGGGAGGAGACGTACCTGCTTTTTCATAAATCATCACATCAAACATATTAAAACCCACCTGTTGAAAATACAGTGCTTGTTTGAAACTGGTCAATGATTTGTTCCCTTTTATTACGGAATCACCGACAACCCAAACGACCACACCGCCATCCTTCATCACACGATATAACTGTTTCGCAATTTTCTTAAAACTGTCGAAACTCCAAGCTGAGTCTTTAGTATAATTCCTTAAATCATCGTACGGCGGACTGGTTACCACCAAATCAACGCAGTTACTTTCCATGGTGGATAATACCTCGGCACTATTACCATTGATAATACGCCCAATGAAACTATTTATCCTCTTTTTGGCCATCATGCTATTTTTAAAATACGGTTATATTCGGTCTCGTCTATAGCATTGTCTGCCAATAAAAATTCCAATTGGTAGGATTTCAACTTATGCTCACTAAGCAATTCAGTCAGTCTTTCTTCTATTGATAATTTGTTGTAGCTATTCCCTGCGACACTACAATATAATGGCCGCTTGTCTTCAGGTTTTAAGAAATGCAACTTTCTATGACACATGGGACACACAGCTAAAATATTGAGGCTGTGGTCAGGTCCATCAAATTCACCAAACGGAATGAGATGATGGTATTCCATATAAGACTCGTTTCTGTATGTAAGAAAAGTCGGAAGACCGCAGCATTCGCATTTGAGTAACGCGCCTCCGACAGCATATTTCTGGAGGTTATAGGATTTGATTAAGCCAATTAGCACCATGTTCCGTTTACGTACACCATCATTGTAAGTAGGTTGCAAACTAGAATTATTTTTTATCTTTTGTTCCAAATCGGCCAATGACTCATTCAAGTATGTCTCAATAGACGCACCAGATTTATCCTCCTTTTCTGTCAGATATTTATCAAACACACTGTCAGAGAACACGGACAATGTATCCTTGAGTTCGTTCTTTAAAGCTGCTTTGCACGACAATCCTATCAATTTTAGAATGTTGGGGCACAAACTCATAATGCCATCCACAAATGGGTTGAGAGTGTTTCTTGAAAACACTATGCTTTCTTTGGCCTCCAAAACCAATATCATTACAGACAATAAGATAAGGAGATCGGGGTGAATGTTGTACATATCCCACTCTATCTTAATCTTAGGGTTAATCTTATATGCCGTGCTGCTAACATTACATATATACTGCCTTTTGATTTCTGCCGAACAGTTTTGGAACAGTTCCCTATATTTTTGGTTTTTGTAATTACACAATATGGTGTATACTTCGACAAGTCTGTCCAGCTTATTTTGATTTGTCACAGATAGTCCTCTGTTGTTCCATTTGCAAAGGCCCAATGGATTACAGCCATTGTCGCTAGCCAAATCACTTCTTATTCCTAATACGTACTTCAGCAATTCCTTGTTGAAATCCTCGGTAGCCACATCAGCATTTCTGTTAAAACTGTTAACTTTGTCTTTTACCTGATCAATAAAGGATTGGGAAACGTCAATACCTTCAGAAGGAAAGCGCGTCAATCTGGAGATGATGTATTGATATACTTCTTTTGAGAAGCCATTGGTACTACTTAATGATTGAATTATTGTGAGATAAGGGTCTATATTAATGGCAAACAGATCGGCGTTGTCTATTACGCTGTTTTCCAATCCCCTTATCTCAATGTTCACGGGTTGAGATATCATTTTAATTTTTTGGTGCTCCCAAATGGCAATCAACTCATAAAAATTACTATAAATGGCCAATTCTCCAATTGGTGTTAAACTGCTGAATTCCATATCATTGCTACCATTGGATTTCGAATGAAAGAATCCGTAATAGAATAAAACTTGCCTTTCGTTTCTTATAAACGCCATATAATCATTACGCATTCCAGTTATGGCTGCTTCAACATTACCGTTTCGATAGTTTTGTAAATGGCTGCTTGTAGCCTCTGGGTTGATGGCGTTATTCTCCGCCCATTCCTTAATTATTTCATCTATGTCACTATAACAAAAATCCGGTTGGTATAAATGATCTTTAATCCATCTATTAACCCCGCTTTGGCCACCAGAACCCATCAAAAAGGCAAAGTAGTATTTCTTGGCACTCTCATAATAGCTTATCTTGGAATTGTCGTCTTCAAATTGAATCTGTCCAGCAAAATCACCAAACAACTTAAAATTCTCGCTACGTAAATCAGCTGTATCTTTAGAAACGAAGAAAAAACTCTCTGCTTGTTCTCGCAAAGCCTCAGGAAGAGAATTTATATAGTTTTTAAAAATGCTGCAGATTTCCTTTGCCACCGAAAGCGTTGTTATATTATTATTAAGAAAAACATAATAATAAAGCACCAGAAACTTCTTTGTGTACCATAATGTTCCTGAGTTCTGGCTTTTGGTAAGCTCCATTGATTTGGTAATAAAGTAATTACCAGGCATGATATTCTCCAAGAATTGATCTTTATCCATAGTAAACCATCGACTTTTACAATGCAAAAGTATAATTTTTTCATCAGATATAGATGCCCTCAATGAACAAATGAGGTTAATAAGACGTAAGGATGCTCAATTAATGCATTGCTTCTTTACGATTACAACCATTATCTCAATCAGCAGGCTTTTTTCAAAATCCCGCCAATTCCATCGTTACGGTAGGGATGAGCAACAAAGCACCGATGATGACCAGCACAAGGATGAACTTCCAGATGAACCGCACCCATTTCTCCCAAGGGATGCGGGCCACACCGAGGGCAGCCATCAAAACGCCACTGGTAGGGGTAATCATGTTGGTGAAACCGTCACCGAACTGGAAGGCCACCACCGTGGCTTGACGCGAGATACCGATAAGGTCGCTGAAAGGCGCCATGATGGGCATGGTGATGGCGGCCTTGGCCGAGCCGCTCGGAATGACAATATTAATCAAAGTCTGAATGGCATACATAATCTCCGCCGAGGCGATTTTACCCATGTTACCCATCGACTTGGAGAGACCATAGAGGATGGTGTCGATGATGCCGCCGTCCTGAAGGATGATGACGATGCCGCCTGCCAGACCCACAATGACCGCCGCCGAGAGTATGTCGCCCATGCCTTCGAGGAACAGCTTCGCGATGTCGCTCGCGCTCTTGTCGACGGACAAGCCACTGGTTATGCCAAGCACCAAGAACAAGGAAGCAATCTCCATGATGTACCACTCATAGCCCAGCACGCCGACCACCAAGAAGTACACCGTGGCGAAAAGCAGCGTCAACACGAAATAATGCACTGTCTTACGCAAAGTGATGACGCTCAACAAGACAAACAACGCCGTGCCGATAGGCAACAAGGGTAGCGTGGTCTCGTTGTTGCCAATCTTCAAGGTGGTCATCGGGTAAAGCACCGAGAACACGATTAATATTGCGGTCAAGAAAGCGAAGACCCACCAGGCCTTGCGAGGCGTGTAGCGTTCCAGCTCCTCTTCTTTCACCTCCGCCGACTTGCGCCAATAGGCGTCGTCCTCATACATGATGGACGACTGCGGGTTTTTCTTCACCTTGTTGGCATACCACAGTACGAAGATAATACCCACCACCGTCAGGATAGCCCAGCAGACGGCACGGTAGCCGATGCCTGTGAAAAGCGGGATACCCGCGATGCCTTGTGCGATGCCTATGGTGAAGGGGTTGAGCATGGCACCCGAGAAACCGATGTGTGCCGCCACGTACACCATGCAGAGACCCACAATGCTGTCGTAGCCCATCGAGACGGCCAAAGGAATAATGATCAAGGCAAAGGCGATGGTCTCCTCGCTCATGCCGAACACACTACCGAAGAGGCTGAACAACAGCATGATGAGGATGACGACGACATTGTTCACCCCTATCTTGCGCATCAACTTCCAGCGCTCAAGGCGTTTGGTGAACTTCAAGAATGACATGATGCCCATATCGATGGCCTTGCTTTTGTTCATGATCCAAAAGGCACCACCGATGATTAAGATAAAGACAATGATGTTGCCTTGCTTGACGAAGCCTTTGTAGAACGCCGAAAACACCTGCCAGGTCTGCGGCTCTGCATGATACTCCGCGGTCGTTGAGCCTGTCGAAACGCCGCCTTCGTTCAACTCATCCAAATAATGGAATGTCATCACCGTATCCACGCCACCCGTTTCGGGATTCGGCACCGCTTCCTGAATGTATTTTCCCGGCGGGATAATCCACGTAAGCACCGCCGCGATGACGATGATAAAGAAAACGATGACAAAAGTATGTGGGACTTTGCGTTTTTTCATAAGCAATCGGATTGAAGCCACAAAGATATTGATTTATTCCTTATTTTTGCGCCAATTATCAAAATCAACAAGAAAAATGAAGAAATTTCTGACCCTCTTATCGCTGGCATTCGCCATGACCTTGGCCCTGCCTACCTCTGCTCAAGAAAAGAAGATGTTCACCCCTGCTGACGCTTCTTACAACAACCGCAGCCTCTATGCCCAACGCCCCAACCAACTGAAATGGATCGGCAACTCAGAGATCCTAATGCAGGTGAAGGACAAAGAGATTGTCACCATGATGCCTAACGGAAAGAAAGAAGCCACTTTTCTCACTCTCGACGAGCTGAATGGCTACAAAAAGCCCGAAGGCATGGCCGAGCTGAAACGCATTCCCCAACTGACTTGGATCAATGACTATCAGGCCTATTTCTATGCCTTGGGCGAAAACGGCATCACGCTCAACAAAATGGACATCAAGGGCAAAAGCATTGAAAACGTCGCCGCGATTCCACAAGACGCCGCAAATCAAACCATCTGCGAAAAAAACATGTGCGTTGCCTACACTATTGACAACAACCTCTTTGTGGCCTACGGCGACAGGCAAATCCAAATCACGGATAATCCAAAAGGTGTTGTGGCTGGTCAGAGCGTGCACCGCAATGAGTTCGCCATCAACGGCGGCATCTTCTGGTCGCCCAATGGTGAGTACCTGGCCTATTATTCCATGGATGAACGCATGGTGACCGATTATCCTTTGGTCGACATCACGGAGCGCATCGCCACGACCAAGCCCATCAAATACCCCATGGCAGGCATGACGAGCCATCAGGTAACGTTGCATATCTACAACATCGCCACGGGCAAGGAAGTCGTTGTCAAAACGGGCGAGCCTGCCGAGCAGTACCTTACCTCCATCACGTGGAACCCCGATAACAAACGCATCTATATCGGCGTGCTCAACCGCGAGCAAAATTATCTGAAGTTCAACGAATACAGCGCCATCACGGGCGACTTCATCCAAACCATCTTCGAAGACCGTGACGAACAGTATGTGGAGCCACAAGGTCCCGCTTACTTCCTGCCTAACAACCCCGACCAGTTCATCTGGAAAGCACAGCGCGACGGATACTATCACCTGTATCTTTACACCATCAGCAAGAAGACCGTGAAGCAACTCACCCATGGCGACTTTGTCATCACCGACTTCAACGGCTTCTCGAAAGACGGCAGCAAGATTTATTACCGCTCCACCGAGGTCAGCCCTCTGGAGCGCCATTGCTACATGATGGACATCCGCAGCGGCAAAGTCACCAAACTCACCAAGGAACATGGTACACACGACATCGTACCCTCTGGCAACGGCAAGTATTTCCTCGACTCTTACACCAGCACAGATGTTCCTTACAATGTCGACTTGCAGGACAACAGCGGTAAGCTGGTCAAACGCCTTCACGAGGCAGAGAATCCATTGAAAGACTATAACATCGGTGAGACCACCCTCGGCACGCTGAAAGCCGAAGACGGCCAGACCCTTTACACCCGCCTTATCAAGCCCTATAACTTCGACGCTTCGAAAAAGTATCCCGTCGTGGTTTACGTCTATGGCGGTCCTCACGCCCAACTCATTACCGATGAATGGACGGCAGGTGCTGGCATATACCTCAACTACCTCGCCCAGGAAGGCTTCCTCGTATTCACCCTCGATAACCGTGGCTCCGCCGACCGTGGCGAGGCCTTCGAACAATGCATTCACCGCCAGTGCGGCCAACTCGAGATGCGCGACCAGATGGTGGGCATCAATTGGCTGAAGACCCTCCCCTATGTCGACGCTGACCGCATCGGTAGCGACGGTTGGAGCTATGGCGGCTTCATGTCGACCTCGCTGAAGATCAACCACCCCGAGGTATTCAAGGTGAGCGTGGCAGGCGGTCCCGTGTTGGATTGGAAGTACTATGAAATCATGTACGGCGAGCGTTACATGGACACGCCTCAAGAGAACCCCGAAGGTTACGAGTTGACCAGCCTCGAAAACAAGACCGACAAGCTGGAAGGCAAGCTCCTGATGATCCACTGCACCACCGACCCCGTGGTGATGTGGCAGCACAGCCTCGTCTTCGTCGAGAACTGCATCCACAATGGCAAGCAAGGATAGGGCGCATTTAATCACCAAGATTACGCAATATTTCAAGGATAATCTGTAATCGATGGAACGTATGGCTATCGCACTCCGGTAGTCTTAACATATAACAATAGAAAAGCCGCTGCCGACATTTCGGCAACGGCTTTTAACATATAAACGTTATTATTTTATTCTTTATTTCATTGTCAAAAACAATAATTCAATTTTTTCCTTATATTTGCAGCGATATCTACCATCTACATTGATACAAAAGGTATCAATCGCAATCAATCAGTATTCATCTATGTAGCTGGAAATCAGCGCCTATATGAATAGATTAAATGGCAAAAAAAATACAGATGGAACCACGCTTGGTAGCATGGTGTCCCTCTGTTTTACTCCATTCACAAGCAAAAACAATGTAAATCAAGAAGATAACAGCGGAAACTTATTGCATTGGTTCCCAATGCGTATCACCTACCATCGGGAAATGAGAATCAAGTCATTGCTTGATGAAATGGGAATAGAGAATTTCTTGCCCCTGCATTGGGAGGTGGTTGAGTTAAAAAACGGAGGGAAAAAACGGATGTTGCTTCCAGCCATTCACAACCTTATTTTTGTCAGAGCCACACAAGCAATCCTAACGGAGTTGAAAATGACCCGTGAAGAATTTGCACCCATGCGTTATATGATGAAACGGCCAGTGGCAAACGGAGAAAAAAGCGAAATCATGCATGTGCCCGACCAGCAAATGGAGAATTTCATGCGTGTAGCCTCTGTGCAAGACGACCGCGTGATGTTTCTCGACAACAACGATTTCATCAACAAAGTCGGCCAGCGCGTAAAAGTTATTGATGGTTGTTTCTCGGGTGTGGAAGGGGTTATTAAAAGAATCAACAGAAACAAGCATGTAGTCGTTCAGCTTGAGGGCTTGGCGGCTGTAGCCATAGCATTCGTGCCTGCCAGTCATTTATCTTTATTATAATCCTTCAATAAGAAAGAATCAGAATGAGTACACGATTGATAGACAGAGATGATGATTGGGAGGGTATCTTAGATTTCCCTCAAAATCGGACGCTTTATGTCGACCAATTCTCAGGAGACGGGCCCATACTGGATAACGCTTACGATGTTTTCTCTGCCCGAGACATGGACACCGTATTCGAAAAATTCCACCCCGAGAAGGAAATCGAACTTCATAACGAAGATGGTGAATACGTTTCTGAACAATTCCATTTCCGCTCCATCGACGACTTTGAAGACGAACAATTGATAGCGCAAAGCGAGCTCCTTTCGACTGAAGAATCCAAAATCAACACCTATAACGATATTCTTCGCCAAATTGAGAAGAACAAAAACCTTCGTTCTATTCTCTCGGATGAGTCAACTCGCGATGCAGTAAAACACACCTTAGCCATTCTGCTCAACGAATTGCAACAAAGGCAAGTTACTGAGCATCCAATCAGCGAGGAAAACTTCATGTTGCTGAAAGGCATCGTCAAACATGTTGAGAATATGGATCCAAGCCGGAAGGCCGCAAAAAACGTATTCCTAAGCGATGTCTATTATGCCGACCTACGTCAAAAGCTGAACAACGACCTATTGTTGTGGGCTTCGATACTCGAACAAGGCAAATCGGACTTGAACGAGATGCTAAAGGCATGCAAATCAGGTCGTGAAAAAGCAGAGCTCAACCTACAAAACAACCTACTCCAAATCCACGAAGACACCTACCAATTAGAAGTCACTTACCGCACCCTTGATTCGTTTTTTGCCAATGTGGGGCAACCAAATACTGATTTCTTGACGCTGATGGATGTAAGCAAGAAAGAATTGCTTTCGAACGACTCGGAGGGGAGCCTGGCCATCCAAAAGGAGTTGAAAAAACATTATGATGCCTTGAGCCTCAAAAACAGCTATAGTTTATTTGTGATTCCAGGTTATCTTGGTGATACTTCCATCTTAAGGGAATGGGCAAAAACGGCCCATAATAAAAAGGTTTTGTTAGTGACCGACTTCAAGGACTGCGAAAGCTTCAAGACACTGAAAGACGAATTGGAAGACGCCCATCTGCAAGGACATGATGTCTTTTTGTCCAATGTGGTCGTTACCTGCAATTATCTTCTCGGCCGAAAAAAATCGGAATTGGCCTATGAAGACGACGACGTCTACATCCCCGGTTCAGGCGCCCTTGCCGGTCGCATGGTCAACACCAAAGAAATTGTCATAGCCCAAGGTGTAGTAGGCAAGGATTTTGGCATATTGGATGGCGTGCAAGGCACAAGACTAAATTTGCTCAAAGCAGAAATTGCCGTCCTTGTCGACCAAGGTGTCGTCCCTCTAATAGAAAGCGAGGGGCGCACAATCGCCATCTCCAACCGATCGCTTTACAATGGCTCGGCCTTTAGCTTACAGGAATATCCCATCGTACGTGTATTGGATTGGGTGAACAAAGTGCTCATGAACTACATGCATGAAATTGCCCTTGAGACTTGGGATCCTTATATTTCACCCAAAAAACTGGATAGCAAAATCAGGGACTTCCTTGACCACTATCGTGGATACCAACTCTTGTTCTCAGGCTACAAGCTCAACTCACCACCAAAGCAAGATCCTAAGACTAAGATTGTTTCTGTCGACATCTCCATCACCCCGTTCTTTGCAGCCAAGAACTTCGTTATCAAGCTTGAAGCAGACAATAAAAACTACATGAGTGCCAACACCTCAGTAGAACGACAACCATAATTTACACTTATTACTAACCCCTTAAACCATTACAAACATGGCAAAAACACCTGTAACATTAAAAGTTGACGGCCTCACCGAACGCGAGGTCATGATGGTCACCTATTCCTTCAACCAAGCCACTGACACTGAAGGTCAAGTCAGGCAACCTGATGAAGAAGATTGAATTCACCGACGGTTATTGCGTCAACTTCGTCGAGATGTGGGAAGACAAGATGGGCCACTATGAGGAGATCGTCTTGTCGTGCCGCGAAATCAAGAACGGCTCGGTGACCTACACCAACGACTGGGCCTAACAGTCACCACTAATTTGGTGTGGCGTGGAACACGCCACGCCACACCTTAATTATTAATGTCAACGAATTATGGCTATTCAAGCAAAACTAAGCATCAACGGCGACTCCAAGGAATATAACATCTTGGAATGTGTATACGACTTTCGCCAATCCATCGACGACACCGGCAAGCCTGTTTCTCGCCCACAAGGCGGCACAATCACCTTTGTTACGCCATCATCCAGCGACGACGACTTGTTCTTCTACAAATGGATGTTCAACAAAACTGAGGTGCAGTCGGGCGTATTCAAATTCACCGTCTACTCCAACGACAACAAGCCTTACTATAAAACATTGGAATTTGAGAACGCCTATTGCATAGAACTCAAAGACTATTTCAACAACACTGACAGCAAACTGATGTATTCCACCATCACCATCAGCGCACAAGTCATACGCATCGGCAAGCTCGACCGAGCCCTTTTCACCAACGAATGGACCTAACCCATGTCAATCTCAGTAAAAAACATAACCGTAACCATTGATGATGCCAAATCGTCAGGTTTCGATCTTGTCCTTGACGGCGAGATGTGGCGTCTCGACGACTTCACGCTCCAACAGAGCCTTATGTCATACAACACTTTGTGTTTCACCATGCACAAAGGGCCAAAAGAAGATGACAAAGAAGCCAGGTTTTCGCTATGCAGCCAAATCATCGGCAAGGAAATCACCCTTGCCTTGGACACCGACAACATCGAGAACTTGTCGCTCAGCACCAACAACGAAAAAACTGCCGAGATCAGTTTTCGTGGCGTCATCATGTCGGCCTCCGGAAGCAGGATCGGAAGCCAATACATCGTCAATGTGGAAGCAAGAAGCAAGGAAGCTTTGCTCGACGACAATCCCAACTGCAAGTCGTTTGAGGAAATGACCCTCAACGACATCGTCAATGACGTAATCAGTCTCGAAAGCAACAACATCGAAGCTTCTGTGGATGCTAGGTTTACCGATCCCATTGCCTATTGCGTGCAATACAACGAGACCGACTACCAATTCCTCCAGCGACTTGCCCGACGCTATGGAGAATGGCTCTATAACGACGGCGAACAGATGGTGTTTGGCAATCTGGTCAGCCATGAAGCAGTCCGACTCAATTATCCCAGCAAAGACATTCCGTCCTACAATGTGGATTTGAAAATGCAGCATGTGGCCTTTAGCCACTTGTCATCTTCATACAACGCCTACGAGGCCAGCTGCAAAGAAGGCCTCGAAGAAATGCAAAGAGCCTACAACCCATTGGGAGACAGTGTATTTGAAGCATCCGAAAACCTCTTTTCGAAACCAACGCTCCAAAATCTCCATTCTGGAGGCTTCGCTGATCAAGACGGACGTGAGACCATACTCAACGTGTCGACCAAAACACAAGCTCGAGGTGAAAAAGCGGGAATGCTCACCTATTCGGGCAACACCTACTGCTCAAAGCTCAAGATTGGAACCACATTGGTCATTGTTGACAATTTCATCAGCGATGATGTCACCAACGCAAAGAGTGAGGTTGACCAAGATGAGATTCTCATCACGGGCCTTATCCACAACTTCTCGGCCGACGAGACCTACAGCAACCACTTCTTTGGCATCCCTGCGGCATGCGATTACCCGCCCTATGCCAGCAGTGATGTTTACCCCGTGGCGCCCTCCTGCCGTGCCAAAGTGACCGACAACGAAGACCCGATGGACTTGGGCCGTGTGCGTGTTCAGTTCGACTGGCAAGCCCAACTCGACGGGAATATGATGACGCCTTGGCTTCGCATCGCCCAGCCTTACGCAGGTGGCGGCAAAGGCTTTAGCTTCATTCCCGAAATCGGCGAAGAGGTCATGGTCGACTTTGAAGGCGGCAATGCTGAACGGCCCTACGTAAAAGGCACCCTGTTCAATGGCGTGGGCAACCCCGATGCATCATGGCTGCCCAGCAACAACAGTCGCAACCAAGTCAAAGCCATCCGTACACGCAACGGACACACCCTGGAAATCCACGACGAGGGCGACGATGGTTACATCTGCATCTACGACAACCAGAAAAACAACTACGTTCTCACTTTCTCCACCGACAAAAAACTCATCAGATTGCAGTCCTCGGGCAACATCGAACTTGTTGCCAGTAACGACATCATCATGAGTGCTGGGCACGATATGAAGATCAGTGTTGGCAACAACAGAACTTTGGACGTAGGTAATGACGATACAACAACGGTAGAAAACGACCAAAGCATCGAGGTGAAGAACGACCAAAGCCTTCAAGTGACCAACGACCAAAGCATACAAATAGGCAATGACCAAAGCGTACAAGTGGGTAACGACCAAACGACAGCCATCGGCAGCAACAACAACGTCCAAATCGGTGCCGACCAAACTATTGACGTGGGAAGCAACAAGGACGAAAGGGTCGCGAACACGAGTTACCTGAGTGCCAAGGATCTTAGAGAGGAAGTGGACAATGATGTCGTTGTGTTGTCTAAGACCCAACAATATAAGTCGTCCAATTCCACAAAGATCGATGGTGGCCAAAAGATCGACATCAAAGCGACCATCACCAAGGTTAATTAATCCATTATAAAAGAACGTATTATGGCTGGCAGTTCAGAAGTAGGCGCCGCTGAGGTGAATGTGAAAAGCTACAAATGTAGCATCACAAAAATTACCGCTTCCACTGAATGGGAAAACACGGATGGGAAAAAAGAAACGGTGACAGCAAGCGTTTTTGACAAGGACGCAAAAGAGGGGAAGACCATCTATGTTATTACATCACCAAAGGGGCAAAAAGTCACCATCAAGACAGACCGGGACGAGGGGCAATGCCAACGTGACAACCACAAGACATACAAGATGACCCGGGATGATTTCAAAATAGACGAAACAAAAGATGTCACCCTCGCATCACGCGTTCCTCAAAACAAGTTAACATCCAAAATTTCAGCGCTTAAGCTTCCTGTTTATCCTTACAATCTGATCAACAATCCACAGAAACAAGAGGAAACAATCAAAAACTCAGAAGATTTCACTATCAAGTGTTATGAAATAGGAGGAGCATTAGAAGCACTTAAGTATTGGAACCTTCCAATCCCTACGGTGAAAAACCATGCCACCCAATTCTCACTCACCAGCTGCAAGGAAGGCTTCATCAACTACCAAATCATTTCCTATCCCGACATCTGTTTCTATCTGGAAGTTACCATAGGCACGAACGAAGCAAAGAAAAAAAAGAACGGTCGCTCACATTTTTTAAGACAGACAAGATTTCCAGAGAAGTACCTTGACGATAGGGCCAAGGCTTTAATTAAAGAGGCTCCTGGTGTTGAGATGAAATTACTTCCTCCTTCGTTTGTAGCGGGTACCAAATACAATGGCGGGAAGGACGAAATCGAAGTGAAGCTCGATCTTGATACTGATAATGAAATTTTCCATTTCAATTATAAACATGATTCACTTGAAGCGGACTTTGGGTCCGAGCTTTTACAAGAAATACCTGGCACTATAAAGAAAATCAAGGAACTCTCCAGATTAATAAAGAAGTTCTATAAAGTCGAGAAGAACTTCAAAGAGCTGGGTATTGATATGGTCAAAAACTACAAGCCCTATAAACTAAAGCTTAATCCACCAGAAATAATCATTTCCGTTGATGGCAAATACCAAACCTCAAGGGATTTGACCAAAATTGGCAGATTCTATGACATATGTGGCACTTGTGAGCCTTTGATTAGCATTAGTTTAACAATAGACCTGCTATTCTTGATTCTTACAGCCGTTTCTGGAGGTACCGTTACCGGTATCTATGTAATGCTCAAGGAAATCGACAAGCTCATAGGAAAAGTAATGGGCCAATATTGGAAAAAGAAGTACAATGCCACCAAACCTTTTGAATGTGACATTTATTTTGATTTGGTTCTCACCGGAGCCGTAAATGGCGATGTCCATTGGCTTATCGACACAACAGAAACAAAGGCAAATTCAACCAATGGCTCAATAGAAGGTCTCATAAAAGTCGACCTTAAGGCTGGAATTAAAGCAAGCATTAGAGTATTATATTTTGTTTCTGCCAGTGGAGAGCTTTCGGCTTCTGCAACGAGTGGATTAAAGGTTAAAATTGGATGTAAAAACCGAATTGCTCAAGGAGACGGTTTGACGCTGTCTGTCGATACTTCACTAATGGAATTAAAAATCAAGTATTGTGTGGAAGGAAGTGCAGGCTTATTCCAGACCTTCAGTGTTGGTGGAGGAATAAAAGGAGAAGTAGTTTTATGGAAAGAAAAGAAATTTGATTTGTTTTCTGGTGAAGCAGTATTCTTTACAGAGAAATCGGGGAGCGGGAGCGGAAGCGGATTGAACAAGTGGGGAGAAAGTAGCAGTGTTGGTGCTGGCAGTGTAAGTACTATCCAAGGAAATGGCCTTACTGGCAGCGGAAGCGGTGGAAATGGCTTTGCCGGTGGCGGAGGCGGTGGCGGAGGCGTAAGAGGCTGGTAACCGACATAGTGTTCCTAAACAAATTGCATCAACCTATTCACTTTTGGTGATAATCATTTTCAAATAAAGAAAAACAAGATGAGACCATTCTATTCGGTGAATTTCAATGCACGCATGTGCCACATGAAAATATCCGTCAACGGCGTTCCGTGTTTTA
Source organism: uncultured Bacteroidia bacterium (assembly GCA_902767725.1). Taxonomy (GTDB): domain Bacteria; phylum Bacteroidota; class Bacteroidia; order Bacteroidales; family F082; genus Limimorpha. Next base: position 20,735 of record CACXIM010000061.1, read on the forward strand.
GCATGGATGTCGACGGGCAGTGTTCCACCCGATATCCTTTCAACAACCTGCTTTTGGAATCGGGCAGGGCTTCCATCAAATATGAAGTCCTTCCCTTGAAAGGCGAGGTGCAACTTCATAAAGAAGCCTATTTGAGCTGTGAGATTGAACTATATGATTTGGAATCAACGAATTACAATCCCGTATCAACTATGGCTTTATACGAAACGCCCAAGCATGACGACACCATCATACCCTATCTGGTACACGAAGACTTTATCCAAGTGGAGATGCCTTATACTCTTGTTGGATGGAAACAATCCAGAAGGCTAGACCAACTAAAGGATCAACTGCGGCCCATGGTTTTCATGAAATACAACTCCATTATCTCTATGATGCGAAACCATCGTTTTTCAGAGTATGCAAATGCTTTCAGAGAACGTGAAAACATAATGGGAACTTGTTTCTACCTATCTGAAGACGAAAAGCAAGAACGAATGAAACAAGTAGAGACTATCATCATGAGCTGCACAGAGATTGTGCCATTGTCGAGTACGGATGCACTTGAGTTGGCTGCTGATGGTCGTCTGGTCAGGCTTGTTAAGAGCGATGGTGGCTCTGCATTAAGGATCAAGAACGAAGAAGCAGGCGAGATGAGTACCCTTGAGCTGTGGCTGCAGATGAAGCCAGGAAGCACGGATTTGACAATCATATAACAACCAAGGTTTTACCTTATTAATATATTATCACTAAAGCAATGGCAGATTCCTACGTTTGTTCGGGTGCGATGATGAAATGCACCATGGGCACCAGTCCTGCAAGACTCACGGTGCTTCCCAATAGGATGGTATTCCTTGCCGGGCAGCTGATGGCCAACATCAGCGACCACCAATCGATGGTCAACTTGGCACCCTTTGGGGTTTGCCGCTCACTGGCTTTCCCTCCCACTGCTTCTGCTACGGCTGCAGCTTTGGGTGCACTCACACCCATGCCTTGCGTACCCAATGTGCCCGCTCCATGGATGACCGGCAAGATGGACTACATCATCAAGGGGCAGCCCGCTTTGTTGCAGTCCTGCAAGTGCCAATGCATGTGGGGCGGAACGATCAGCTTGATCAACAACGGGCAGGTCGGCGAAGGCGCACAAGGGGTGAATGAGAAGCCGAGAAACACCAGTTTTAGAACTAACCGTTTTATAGCTGCGAGACGTCTTGAAGGAGAAGAAGAATCAAAGACGTTTGGCCAAAAAATTTCAGATGCGTTTGAAAGAGCTAAAATGTGGTGGGATCATAAAAAGTATATTAAGAAAATCAACAAAACAAAATACGAGTATAATCCAGAACCTATTGACATCACACTAGCCCAAGATTTAACCAATGATTTAGCATCATTAGATGCAGTAAGAGAACTATCTAGTGGAACGATTAATGAGCGTGTGGATTTTGTTGAAAACACACTTGTTCCAACAATTTTTGCGAGAATGGATATTGATAGCAACGTCTCATTCAACTGGTACACAAAAAATGACGGCAATCTTGGCTATTATAATGAATCAGAACAATCTTTAAACATCAACACTAGTGTTTTACAAAACACAGATAGCAGACTAGTTCTGATTTTAATAAACACTATTGTTCATGAGTGTAAACATGCACGACAATGGGACGAACTTTCTGGAAGGAAAAACCATGGTTATAGCGAAGAAACGAAGGAACAATGGTTGGAGAATATGTACAATTATATATCGTCAGATGAAAGTGACGAAGGTTACATGAAACAACCCGTTGAATTGGATGCATGGGAATTTGCTGATAGAGTTATATCTGATGGATTACTAGATTCATATAAAATAAAACACAATCTATAATGAAATATCTTGAGTTATACAAATACCTCATTAACGAGGAAGAACTTACAAGAGTTCAGGCCATACGCTCAATTAACGATATTAGGAAATTTGACCCTGAAATCAAGAAAGCACTGGCGACTTGGTTCAAAACAAAAAAATGCGATCTTGTCATAGAAGGCGTATCTTTTGAAGAGTTGGTAACCAAAGAAGAAATGAAGCCAGTAAGGGCTTTTAAAATGTTGGATTGGGTAAAACGCGAACCTTATTTGGCAATTCGTTATTTGGCTAGAAGACCATTTTTAACTGATATGTCAAAAGTTGGAAGTGCCAAAATCGCAGAAGATATTGAAGAAACAGACACTAGTGATGTCAATCTGGACAACTAAATGGGCATAATAAAGATTGTATTATTGTCTTATTTTAAAAGAGCCGTTTAGGAAATCTAGGAAATGAAATATCAAGATGAACAACAAACAACACAACAATAAAAACTCAACCAAATGAAAAAAAGCTTACTATTATTCGCATTGCTTTTGCTGATTTCAGGAGCAATGTATGCGCAAGAGTTTACCATTAGGGCAAACGCTACTCCGCCCACAGGCGGCACAATCAACGGTAGTGCTACTTTTACCCAAACCTATGCTGAAGGCGATACCTGCACTTTGAACGCCTCGCCCGCAGAGGGCTATCAGTTCACCAATTGGACTGAAAACGGACTAGTGGTTTCAGAAGCAGGCGCCAACTATTCCTTTATTGTGACCGATCACCGCACCTTGGTTGCCAACTTCAGCTCCAACAGCTACGAGATTACGGCTACGGCCAACCCGACTGCTGGCGGTACCATCACTGGCGCTGGAACCTATGACTATGGTACAAGCTGCACCTTGACCGT
>CACXIM010000062.1 GCA_902767725.1 uncultured Bacteroidia bacterium
CTTGCCACAAGGCGTTTACCTGCTGCGGATTGCGGATGCGGAAGGGAGAAACCATACAGCGCGTGTGGCAGTGAAGGAATAGATATTCCCAAAGGGAATCTCAAATGGTCTTACGTTTTTTTCAATAGTATCACATACACCGGGAAGTGGTCGCTATACCCTCCCATCCAGACGCCGCCGGCGAAGGTGCGGAAGGGATAACCATTGTAGCGGCCGCCATGCTGCTTCAGGAACTCCTTGTTGTGGACCTTTGCGTTCTTGAACTGGTAGCTGTCGTAGCCGTTGGGCAGCAGGGCAGGGGTGAGGATCATCTGGTCGAGCACGCCGGGCGCATCGCGATAGAAGTTAGTGCCGTAGCCTTTCTTGTGAAGTTCGTACATGGGGTTGAAGAACTCACCGTCGCGCAGGTCTTTCATGTCGCCCGAGGCACGCAGGTGTTCCGTAACAGTTTTGTTGGTCGGATAGTCGTTGAAGTCGCCCATCATGATGATCTTGGCGTTTTGGTCTTGGCGCATGATACTGTCGGCGATGTGGCGGCACAACTCGGCGGCTGCGATACGGCCAGGCATGGAACGCTTCTCACCGCCCACACGCGACGGCCAGTGCATGACGATGAAGTGCATCATCTCACCATCGAAGAGACCAGAGACGACCAACTGGTCGCGGGTGATGAACTCAGGGTCGCTGGGGACGATGGTATGATACGTCTTGCTGTTCGTCAGCTTGAAATATTTAGGGTTATAGAGCAATCCCACATCCACGCCACGGCGGTCGGGCGAGTCGTAGTGCACCACCTGATAGTTGCGATTCTTGATTTCGGGCTGGGCCACCAAGTCTTCAAGCACATGGCGGTTTTCAATCTCCGACATGCCAAGGATAGCCACGCCATCAGGCGTGATGTCGGAGCCGATGGTGGAGATGGCGTAGGCCATGTTATGGAGTTTGTTGAGGTATTTCTCGGTATTCCACTGGTTGGCGCCTTGGGGTAGAAACTCCTCGTCGTTTTTCTGCGGGTCGTTGATGGTGTCAAAGAGATTTTCCAGGTTATAGAAGCCGACCAGACCAACTTTATAGGCCTGTTTTTCTTGTGCGTTGAGGCTCGTAAAACCAAGGACAAAAGCCAAAAGTGCCAATATAGAAGCAAAGTGTTTGTTCATGGAAAGAGCAATATTAGGGTTGATAACGCGGCAAAGGTAGCAAATTAATCCAATAAAAATGATAGCGATAAAAGAACTTTTTCCTATTTTTGTCCGTTTGATTCACACAATATCCATCGCAAATCATAATAAGTTCAATATGAAGAAATTCCTACTTTTTTTGGTCGCGACGATGCTGATGACGGGGGCGTATGCCCAAGTTGTCGACACTGTCGACCTGAACAACAATGAATTGCCGACGGTGATCCTGATGGATTCCGACTTTGAGGAGTCCTCCACCTCGGTCAACGATGCCTCCACGCTGCTCAACTCGTCGCGTGACGTGTTCAACAGTATCGCGGCTTTCAACTTCGGAGCGTTGCGGTACCGCGTGCGCGGCAACGACTCGAAGTACAGCGACGTGATGATCAACGGCATCCTGATGAACGATCCTGAGACAGGACGTCCGGTCTTCTCCAACTGGGGCGGCCTCAACGACGCTTTCCGTAACTCGTTTATTGTAGAAGGCCTTGGCAAGACCAGTGCCGGCTTCGGCAACCTGGGTGGCCTGACGGCTTTCTCGACCCGCGCATCGGAGTACCGCAAACAGATTTCAGTGAGCTACGCTTTCAGCAACCGTTCCTACCACCACCGTGCCATGGCTTCCATCGGCACGGGCGAGATAGGGAAGGGCTGGTATTTGATGGCTGCCGCCAGCGGACGCTATTCGGGGATTCATGCCAATGGCAACTATGATGCCAATTGGAAGAACAACTTGTATAGCACCGTGACGGGCTACACGGAAGGCTCTTTCTACCAAGCCTACAGCTATTTCCTCTCCGTGGAGAAGAAGTTCAACGACAAGCACAGTCTCGACCTTACCGTGTTCGGTGCGCCCTCGCAGCGTGGCGGCTCGGCACCCGTGGTGCAGGAAGCCTACGACCTTGTCGGGTCCAACTACTACAACCCCAACTGGGGCTATCAGACCATCGACGCCAACGGCACGCAAGTTGTCCGTAACTCGCGCGTGAGCACCTATCACCAACCTTTCGGCAGCCTCACTTGGTATTGGACACCGAACAGGAAGACCTCCTTCCAGACCTCAGCCTACTTTTTTGCTGGCAAGGCTGGTCAGACCTCGCTGGAATGGGGTGAAGCTCCCGACCCGCGTCCTGACTATTACAAGAATCTGCCGAGCTATTACATGACCAATGCCCATAGCACTGCTGAAATCGAGGCTCAGTTTGAGGCGTGGCGTAACCGTGACCCGAAAGTCACCCAAATCGACTGGGACGGTCTTTACATGGCCAACCGTAACCATCTCTTCACCGTGCAGAACGCCAACAACGGCGAAGACGGCACAGTGACGGGAAGCTTTTCGAAGTATATCCTCGCCGAACGTCACTACGACAAGATGCAGACGGGTGGCGCTTCCTACTTCAAGCATGAGTTTAAGCCCAACCTGATCATGACAGGCGGCTTGGCGGTCAATGTCTCGAGGACGCATTATTACGAGTGCGTCAACGACCTCCTTGGCGGTGACTACTACTACGATATTAATAAGTATGCCGAAAACCTTGAAAACGATGACTGCCAGACCAACTTGCTCAACACGAACCATGTGGCCAAGGTCGGAGATATCATTAATTATAACTATTACGCAAACCGCAACTATGGTCGCGTCTGGGACCAAATCGACTGGCTCGTTGGTAACTTCGACATGTATCTTGGTGTGCAACTCTCATTCACGCAGATTTGGCGTACCGGTCTGTTCAAGAATGGTGAGTTTGCCGACAACTCGTATGGAGATGACGTGAAGCACAACTTCTTGGATCCTGGTGTGAAGGCAGGCGTTTCCTACGCCATCAACGGCCGCAACTACATCGTTGTCAATTGGGCTTACTTGTTACAGTCTCCCCAATTCCGCGACATCTATGTGTCGCCGCGTACGCGTCACACCGTCGTGGAGGGCGACCTGAAGAGCGAACGCATTAACGCTGTCGATTTGAGCTACATGTACCGTTCGCCCGAGTTCAAGTTCCGTCTGACGGGTTATTACAATACCTATAACAACATCATCTGGAACCGTAGCTTCTATTGCGAGAACGTCTATCAAAATACTACCACCAGTGCCAACTCCTACACCAGTGAGTTCATCAACTTCATCATGACGGGCACCAAACAACGTTGCGTCGGCTTGGAGATGGGTGCTGAGTATAACGTCTCGCCAACGGTCACCCTTCAGGCCGCTGCCGCCAACGGCATCCATGTCTATGCCAACAACCCGTTGTTCTCGGTGTATGACGACAACAACGACATCGCCTACATCGATGGCCATACCGCCTACCTGAAAAACTATCATGTTTCGTCGGGTCCCGAGACGGTAGCTTCGTTAGGTATCAAGTACAACTCGCCTAAGTATTGGTGGGTGAGCCTCAACGGCAACTATATGGCCAATATGTACTTCGACGTGAACCCCTATAACCACACGAAACACGGTATGGACCACTACGCTGTGGGTGACATTCGCATTGAGGATGTTTTGAGTCAAAACCCGTTAAAGCCCGCTTTCACGCTTGACTTCTACGGTGGTTTCTCCAAGCGTTACAAAGGTTACTATTTCCTCTTCAATTTGAGCGTCAACAACCTGCTCAACAACAAGAGCGCCATCCTTTACGGTTACGAACAGTTGCGCTTCAACGCCAACAACCCCGATATGTTTCCCGAGAAGTATTCGTATATGTACGGCTTGAATTATTACATCAGTTTTACGGTTAGGAAGTAGCTTCTGGCCTTTGGCCTCTGGCTTCTGGCAGATCCATTACAGAGTCTCATTGCGGGCGCAGACCCGCAATCTCATAAACAAAGGGGGCTGCCAGCAGCCAGTAGCAATAAAAAGAAATCAATAAAATAAACACCAAATAAAATGAAAAACAGATTATTCAACGCATTTCTCCTCTTTGCCATGGTGGGCATGATGTTTACCGCCTGCAAGAAAGAGTATCCAGAGCCGCCTATCCAAGAACTGCCGATAGGTGAAGTTTACACCATCGAGGACATCCTTAACATGGAGCCTGGCACTGTGTTTACTGATGACGCCTCAGTGTATGGTATCATCACTGCTGACGAGGTGTCGGGCAACCTCTACAAGGCCGCCTTTATGCAGGACCGTGCTACGGGTAAAGCCATTGAGCTGTACCTTAACGCTGTCAGTGGCGTTCGCATAGGCGACTCTGTCCGCATTTATTTGAAGGATGTCACCTATGCCATGTACAACAACCTGCCGCAATTGAGCAACTTCGAGGCTGACGGTCACATCGTCATCTTGGCCAACAACAAGCCCATTGAGCCTAAGCTGACCACCATTGCTGACGTCATCGCAGGAAACCATCTTGCCGAGTTGATACGTTTGGAGAACGTGAGATTCACCGAACAAAACACCTTCGCCGAGCCCACTGGCTATGGTAACCGTACCTTGGCCGACCCGACGGACTACTCGCAGACCGTTCTCGTTCGTACGAGCAACTATGCCAACTTCGCCAACGACTCGCTGCCGCAGGGCACGGGTAGTTTGGTGGCTATCGCCACGGTGTACAACAGCACGTGGCAACTCCTTCTTCGTTCGGCTCGCGAGCTCGAGTTTGACGGTTATGTGCCTGGCGGCGACAATGGCCTGCCGTATTATCAGGACTTCGCCTCTTCGTTCGGCACCTATACCACATACGATGTTGCTGGCCCTCAGTCATGGGAAATCGACTACAGCACCGCCAAGATGACAGGTTATGCCAACAGTACCAACTACGCCAACGAAGACTGGCTGATTTCTGCCAAGTTCTCCTTGGAAAATGTCTCGAGTGCCAGCTTGACGATGACCTACATTGCCCGTTATTTCAACAATTTGGATAGCGACATCACCCTCCAGGTCTCCTCTGATTACACCTCGGGCGACCCGACTTTGGCCACATGGACACAAGTCCCTGCCACTTGGGTTTCGGGCAGCAACTGGACCGACTTCGTTTCCACCACCGTCGACCTCTCGCCATTTGTGGGTCAGAAGATTTGTGTGGCCGTGAAATACGTCTCCGATGACGTCAAGGCGGGTACCATCGAGGTGCAGAGCATCCTTATCCAAGAGGGTAGTGGCCCGACGCCTCCTCCTGGCCCCAACCCGGGTGGTGAGGTGCAGAACATGCCTTACACCCAAAGCTTTACTTCGGAGTTTGGCACCTATATGACCTATGATGTTTTGGGTCCCCAATCTTGGGAAATCGACTTCCAAACGGCCAAGATGACCGGACATGTTGGAGGCAATCCTGGTGAGAACTATGCCAACGAAGACTGGCTCATCTCCTCACCGGTGGCCATCACGGGCGTGGATGATGCCAAGATGACGATGTCCTTCATCGGTCGTTACTTCACTTCCATCAACGAGGAAGTCACCATTTGGGCGTCGACCAACTACACTTGGGGCAGCGCTCCGAACATGGCCTCTTGGACTCAAATTCCCGCCACTTTGGTGGAAGGCAGCAATTGGAACGACTTCATCACCGTTGAACTTTCACTGACGGAATATGTCGGCCAAACGATTACCGTAGCTGTGAAGTACACTTCTACCGACAGCAAGGCTGGCACGATGGAGATCCAAAGCATCACCATCGAAGAGGGTAGTGGTGTAACGCCGCCCACGCCTCCCACTCCTGGACAAGGCGAAGGTAGCGGTACAGCCGACGACCCGTATAATGTGGCTGCTGGTATCGGATTGCAGAGCGAAGGACCCATCGCTTGGGTGCATGGCTATATTGTCGGTGCCGTGAAGTCGGGATTGAGTTCGGTCACCAGCAATGATGACATCAACTGGAGTGCTCCGTTCGATCTGGCCACCAATGTGGTCATCGCTGACGATGCTTCTTGCAGAGAAATCAGCCAGTGCATCATCGTCAACCTGCCTGCTGGCAAGCCTTTGCGTACGCAAGTCAACTTGATGGACAACCCCGATAATTTGGGCAAGCATCTGGCTGTGAAAGGCAAGCTCCGCAAGTATTTCAACCAGGCTGGTTTGCGCGACAGTGGCGGTACCGAAGCCGACTTTGTGTTGGAAGGTGGCGTCACGCCTCCTCCGTCGGGTCAAGAGATTTTCTCAGAGACCTTTGCTAGTGGTCAGGGCGAGTTCACCATTGAGGATGTCATGTTGCCTGAGGAACTGACCTATATCTGGCAACATGACGCCAACTATTCCTGCATGAAGGCCAGCGCCTACGTCGATCAGGCCTACGCTGCAGAGAGCTGGCTGGTTTCGCCTGTTATCGACCTTTCAAACGCCAGCGCTGCTACGTTGAAGTTCGACCAAGCCGTCAATCATGCCTCACCTGATGGCGCTTTGTCGGTGATGATCTCCACCGATTACGTTGATGAAGTCCTTCAGTGCACTTGGACCGAGCTGAACCTCAGCCAATGGCCTGCAGGCAGCGACTGGACTTTCATCAACTCTACTGCTGACTTGAACCAGTATCTGGGTCAGAGGGTGACTATCGCATTCAAGTACACGAGCAACTTCAACGTTTCAGCCACTTGGGAGGTGAAGAACTTCGTTGTTGAAGAGTGATGATCCTTAAAGTCACAAAAAAAAAGCCTGCGTTTGCGCAGGCTTTTTTTTGTGACTTTGCAATTTTCCCCTATCTTTGCACGTTGAACGGAAAACGAATTTGGTATGGCAGAGAATTTGGTCATCATCCCGACTTACAAGGAGAAAGAAAACATTGAGAAGATTATTCGCTACGTCTTCAACCTGCCTATGGCATTCGATATCTTGATTATCGACGACAACAGCCCTGACGGCACCGCCGACATCGTGAAAACACTGATGACGGAGTTCAGTGACCGCTTGTTCATGATTCAGCGAGCAGGGAAGTTGGGCCTTGGTACAGCCTATATCACTGGTTTCAAGTGGGCCTTGGAGCGCGACTATCAGTATGTCTTTGAGATGGATGCTGACTTCTCACACAATCCTGACGACCTTTCTCGTTTGCATGATGCCTGCGCCAATGGTGCCGACCTCTCGGTGGGCTCGCGCTACAAGACGGGCGTCAATGTGGTCAACTGGCCCATGGGTCGTGTGCTGATGTCGTACTACGCCTCGGCATACGTTCGTTTCGTCACCCGTATGAAGGTGCGCGACACTACGGCAGGTTTCGTATGCTACACACGCAAGGTGCTTGAGACCATCGACTTCGACAGAATCAAATTTGTTGGCTATGCCTTCCAAATCGAGATGAAATACACCGCTTGGAAACTCGGCTTCAAGATTGAGGAGGTGCCAATCATCTTCACCGACCGCCGCGAAGGCCAGTCGAAGATGAGCAAGGGCATCTTCCGTGAGGCTGTGTTTGGCGTTATCAATTTGCGTTTGAGAGGCATGTTCGGAAAAATCAAACCGAGGAAAACAGCATGAACTACCTAATAAAAAATGCGACACTTGTCAACGAAGGCCAGACCTTTGTGGCAAGTGTTTTCGTTTCGGATGGCAAGATTGCCAAGATTATTCGTGAAGACCAGGTCCCTGAGCCTGTCGAAGGGCCGGTTGATTCTGGGACGGCCCTTCGACAGGCTCAGGGACCTTATACCCAAGTCATCGATGCCACAGGTAAATACCTCATCCCTGGCATCATCGACGAGCATGTGCATTTTCGTGAGCCAGGCCTAACGCATAAGGCAGATATCTACACGGAGAGCCGTGCGGCCGTGGCAGGTGGCGTGACTTCGTTCATGGACATGCCCAATACCAACCCGCAAACGACCACTCAAGAGTTATTGCAGCATAAGTTCGACCTTGCCTCCGAGAAGTCCTTGGTCAACTATTCTTTCTATCTGGGTGCTACCAACGACAATCTTGCTGAAGTTGTCAAGACTGATCCGAAGAAGGTGTGTGGCATTAAACTGTTTATGGGCTCCAGCACGGGTAACATGCTCGTCGACAAGAACGAAGTCTTGGTTCGCCTGTTTAGGGAGGCGCCTTGCCTTATCGCAGCACATTGCGAAGACGAGCAGACCATTCATGAAAACACGGTGCGCTGCAAGGACTTGGCCGCCAAGGGAGAAGTCATCGCAGATGCGAGTATCCATCCTTTTGTTCGTACCATGGAGGCTTGCTACAAGTCCTCGTTCAAGGCCGTTGACATGGCAGATCATTTTGGTGCTAGATTGCATGTGCTGCATATCTCGACACAAAAGGAACTGTCGCTGTTTAGACATGACATCCCGTTGAAAGACAAAAAAATAACGGCAGAAACCTGCCCGCATTACTTGTGGTTTGACAACCATGATTATGAGGACAAAAGTTTCGCCATCAAGTGCAATCCTGCCATCAAGTCGCACCGTGACAAGGAAGCCTTGTTGCACGCCTTGAGGGAAGGCTTGATTGACACCATTGGCACCGACCACGCACCACATCTGCGTGAGGAAAAGTTTACAGGCGATTATTTCACGAGCAAGTCGGGTTTCCCGTCCATCCAACATTCTTTGGAGGTGATGGTCAATGTGTTGCCTAACGATTTGTCTCTGTTGGTGCAGCTGATGTGCCACAACCCAGCCATCTTGTATCAGATCGACCGTCGTGGTTTCCTCCGCGAAGGCTATTATGCGGATTTGGCGCTTGTGGATATGAGGACGGAGCACGTGATCTCAGATAAGTATGAGTATTCGAAATGTGGTTGGACACCGTATGATGGCGTTACATCCCATTGCCGCGTGACACACACTTTTGTGAACGGCAACTTGGTCTTTGAAAATGGCGCGTTCCACGAAGAAGACAAGGGTATGCGCTTGTGTTTTGATAGATGAAACGATTATAAATGAAATAGATATGAAAAAATGGTTTATGTTAATGGCTGTGGCTTTTGCCTTTGCGGCATGTTCAACCCAGCTGGATGAAAAAGTGGTCGAGACCTATCCTGACGGTAAGACCCAAAAGACCCAGTTCTTTAACAAGAAAGGCACCTGTGTGAAAGAAGTCGAGTTGTACGAGACGGGTCAGGTGAAGATGGAAGGCGCCATGAAAGGCGATAAGCGCGATGGTGAATGGAAGGCCTATTTCCCGGATGGTCGCGTGCAGAGTGAAGGTACTTTCGTGAATGGCCTGCGCACGGGTAAAGCTACAGTTTGGCAAGCCAATGGTAACTTGCTCCAAGAAGGTTACTATAAAGAGGGCAAACACGTCGGGAAGTGGAAGTACTACGACGAGCAGGGTAACTTGGTTAAAGAAGTTGATTACGGAGAGTAAAGCGGATTGTTACTATGGCCACTAACCTTTGACTATGACCTCGGTTAAAAGGTAAGGAGGTCATAGTCATAAGTCACAACGTCAATCCATAACCCAACTTGTGCCTTCCTTACCATCCTTCAAAGTGATGTGAAGCTTGGCGAGTTCGTCACGAATTTTGTCACTGGTAGCCCAGTCCTTGTTGGCGCGGGCTTGTTTGCGGATGTCGATGATGGTCTGCATCAGGCCGTCGACCACAGCACCGTTTCCATCTGAAGCGTTGCTTTCAACCAATCCCAAAATGTCGAATACAAAGTCTTGGAACAGCTTGTTGAGCAAAGCCAGTTCCTCGGCATTGATTTGTGCCTTACCGTCCTTAATGGTGTTGACGATGCGCACGGCCTCGAAGAGGTTGGCAATGACGATGGGGCTGTTGAAGTCATCGTTCATGGCTTCGTAGCAAGCATCAACAATCTTTTGAATGTCAAGAGAGGCAGCGCCTTCGGTGGCTTTCAATCCCTTGGCGGCTTTTACGGCTTCCATCAAGCGGTTGTAGCCTTTCTCGGCGGCTTGCAGGGCTTCGTTGCTGAAGTCCAACGTGCTGCGGTAGTGAGCCTGCAGGATGAAGAAGCGGATAGTCATCGGGCTGTAGGGCTGTGCAATCATCTCCTCACCCTTGGCATTGATATGGCTGCCGTTGAAGAACTCATCCAGGGTGATGAAGTTGCCCAGCGACTTACCCATCTTCTGTCCGCCGATGGTAATCATGTTGTTGTGCATCCAGTAAGTGACAGGCTGCTTTCCGTTGGCGGCCACACTCTGTGCAATCTCCGACTCGTGGTGGGGAAACATGAGGTCCATGCCGCCGCCGTGGATGTCGAACGTTTCACCTAAATACTTGCAGCCCATTGCCGAGCATTCCATGTGCCAGCCCGGGAAACCGTCGCTCCAAGGCGAAGGCCAGCGCATGATGTGCTTGGGCTCGGCTTTCTTCCACAAAGCGAAGTCCACGGGGTTGTGTTTCTCCTCCTGACCACTCAGTTCGCGCGTGGTGTTGAGCATCTCCTCGAAGTTGCGTCCCGAGAGGATGCCGTAGGGGTGCTCCTTGTTGTACTTCTCGATGTCGAAATACACCGAGCCGTTCTCCACGTAGGCATAGCCATGGTCGAGAATCTTCTGTACCATCGCAATCTGTTCGATGATGTGTCCCGAGGCATGGGGCTCGATGGACGGCCGCAGCACATTCAGCTTGTCCATCGCGGCATGGTAGCGGTTGGTGTAATATTGTGCCACCTCCATCGGCTCGAGGTTCTCGAGGCGGGCTTTCTTGGCGATTTTGTCCTCGCCTTCGTCGGCATCGTGTTCCAGGTGACCCACGTCGGTGATGTTGCGCACATAGCGGACTTTATAGCCGAGATGTTGCAGATATCTGAAGACCAAGTCGAAGGTGATGGCCGGACGGGCATGACCCAGGTGGGCGTCGCCATAGACGGTGGGACCGCAGACATACATGCCCACATGCGGGGCGTTCAAGGGTTTGAAAGGCTGCTTGCAGCGCGCAAGGCTATTGTAAATATATAAGGTGCCGTTCATCTTATTGAAGTGTTTTTGATATTTGCGGCAAAAGTACAAAATAAAGCCGAAGCAGAGCCCCAATTGGCTTAAGAATTGTGCAAATAAGGGGCGGAAACTAGAGAAAAAAAGTCAAAAACGTTGGAAATATTAAAAATTGGTTTATTTTTGCGCGGTTAAAACAATCTACACTTACCAAAAATTAAAAGTTGCGCCCGACACGAATTTAGGGATCAAAAAATGGAAGAAAACATTACTGTACAAAAAGGAAAGAACGGCTTAGGTATCGCTGGCTTTATCTTGTCGCTAATCGGATTGATTATGTCTTGGATCCCTTTGGTTAATATTGTAGGAATTGTTCTTTGTGGCATCGGTTTCCTACTGTCATTCATTGGATTGTTCCTCAAGAACAAGAAAAAGGGTTTGGCCATCGTGGGCGTGCTCTTTGGCATAGCTGGTTGTGTCCTGTTTTATTTGGTTTATGCAGGAATTGCAGCTGGTTTGGGGGCATAAACCTGTAGGTCTTTCGATATCATAAGCACGGAGTTGTCCGTGCTTTTTTTATGCAATTCTTTTAAAAATAAAAAAAGAGGGGAGGGGTGTACACCCTATCAATCCTTTTCGTACTTTTGTACCCTAACAATAATCAACAATCAACACCCTTATGAAAAGAAAAATCTTACTAATTATTGCCTCCAGCATCATTTGCTGCTGCCTTTCGATTTCTTGCGGTTCGAAACGCCAAGCCTCCACCCCTTCACAAGACATCATCGTGCTTTATGAAAATGATGTCCACTGCGGCGTTGACGGATACGCCAATTTTGCCGCTCTCAAGAATGAGATGAAGGCAACCCACAAGTATGTCACCGTTGTATCCAATGGCGATTTTGTACAAGGCGGTAGCTTGGGTGCTTCCTCTCACGGACGTAACATCATCAACATCATGAACGCCGTGGGTTATGATTACGTCACCCTTGGCAATCACGAGGCCTTATCATATCGTCAACTATGGTGGCTTCGATGTGGCATACGTTGGCATGTCGACGCCTTATACGATCAATTCCTCGACGCCTACCTATTTCAAGGACGAGAAAGGGAATTACGTGTACAGTTTCTGTATCGACAATTTCTACGATGTGGTCCAAAACGCAGTCAATTCTGCCAAAAAAGAAGGTGCTGATTTCGTGGTGGTGCTTTCTCACCTTGGAGACGAAGATGAAGGCGAAGGCGGAATCAACTCACCCAGCATGATTGAAAACACTTACGGTATCGATGTGGTCCTCGACGGTCACTCCCACAGCGTGATTCTTGACTCGATAGTGAAAAACAAGAAGGGCCAAAACGTCACCTTGACCTCTACTGGCACCAAATTCCAATATATGGGCAGACTCACCATCAGCACTGATGGCAAATTCAAGACCGAGCTTATCCCGACCGAAAGCTACACTAAGAAAGATATGTCGGTGGTTAAGGTCATCGATGAGATTAAGGAAGGTTACAGGAAAGTCGCCGAGCAAGTCATCTTCACCAGCGATGTCAAGCTGGCCGCCTTTGACGACCAGAAGAACCGCCTTGTCCGCAATCAGGAAACGAATATCGGAAACTTCTGCACCGACGCTTACAGAACGGTGTTTGGCACCGACATCGCCTTCCTCGGTGGTGGCAGCATCAGAGCTGACCTTCCCAAGGGCGACGTGACTTTCAACGACCTTTACACGATGTTCCCCTTCGAGAATGGTACCTGCAAGGGCGAATGCACGGGTGAAGTCCTGCTCGACATCCTCGAGTTCTCTGTCTCCATTGCACCCGGCGAGTTTGGTGGCTTCCAACAGGTCTCAGGACTCAGGTTTGAGTATGACTCCAGCATTCCTTCTCCTGTGGTCTATAACGCCAACCACGACTTCGATGGCGTGAAAGGCGAACGCCGTGTCAAGAAGGTTGAAGTCTTTAACAAGGAAACGGGAAAATATGAGCCTTTGGATCCCAAGAAGACCTACACGTTTGCAGCTTCCTCTTATGTGGCCATTGACCACGGCGACGGCTTCGCTATGATGAGCCGCTGCTCTAACATCCAAGACTTAGGCGTCCTCGATACCGATATCATCCAGAACTTCTTGGAGAACTACAAGAACAACCACGTCGGTACCGAATATGCAGGTACCGAAGGCCGTATCAAGGATATTAAGTAAGCTGGAACAATTATCAAATGTTTTTTTGTACTTTTGCACCCAAAGAAAAACAACTTTAATTTTACATACGATGTACACAAATTTTCAAGAGTATCTGAAGAAGGAATTGGCTCAGATTGAAGCCGATGGCCTGTATAAAAAAGAACGCATCATTGAGAGTGCCCA
>CACXIM010000063.1 GCA_902767725.1 uncultured Bacteroidia bacterium
TAACCGAAGAAAACAAGAAGAACTGATGGAACTCTGCTTAGAAACGGGATGCACCTCGCTGAACCATGTCGGCGAGGAATTATGCGGCGACAATGTGGCTTGCACCGTTAAGGACGGCTTCACCACCCTCGTCTTGGCCGACGGTTTGGGTAGCGGCGTGAAGGCCAACATCCTTTCCACGCTCACCTCCAAGATCCTCTGCACGATGGCCGCCAACGACATCGACATCTACGAGTGCGTCGAGACCATCATCCAAACCCTTCCGGTGTGCTCGGAGCGTGGTGTGGCCTACTCTACCTTCTCCATCATCCATGTGAACACCGAAGGCAAAGGCATCATGTTCGAGTTCGACAACCCCGAGGCCATCTACTACCATCGTGGCCAATGCCAGAACTTCGAGCGTATCGAACTGGATGTGTGCGGCAAGAAGGTGTATCGCACCGAACTAAATCTTGAGGAAGATGACATCATCATCGTCATGTCCGACGGCACAATTCATGCGGGCATCGGACAAATCCTCAACTTCGGCTGGGAACGCGACCAAATCATGGAGCACCTCAACGCCAACATTACGCGCTCCATGTCTGCCCGTGCCGTGGCTTGCCTCTTGGCATCGGCCTGCAACGACCTCTATGCCGACAAGCCTGGCGACGACACCACCGTGGCCGCCGTCAAGATTCGCAAGCGTTTGGATGTTAATATCATGGTCGGTCCGCCCGTCGACAAGGAAAAGGACGATTTCTACATCGAGCAATTCTTGGCCGGTCCTTCGAAGAAAATCGTATGCGGCGGCACCAGTTCCACCATCGTGGCGCGCCACCTGAAAACCGAGTTGAAGACCAGCTTTGATTTCCCCGACAAGGAAGTGCCCCCTATCGGCTACATCAAAGGTATCGACCTGACCACCGAGGGTGTGCTTACCTTGCGCCGACTGATGCAAATGCTGGAGAAATACATCTCCATCTCTGACCTGACCCCCAAGACCTTTACCAAGAAAGACGGTGCCTCGCTCCTCGCGGATTACCTCTTCGAGCGGGCCACCCACATCACCTTCTTCGTCGGGCAAAGCGTCAACGTGGCCCACCAAGGTCTGCCCATCGACACGACCATGAAGATGAAAATCGTGGAGAAAATTGCCGCTGACCTTCGCAAGATTGGCAAAGTCGTCGAACTGAATTATTATTGAACCCATCCCACAATACCCCAAACAAGATGAACTCACAAAGGATTTTTGACACCGACGTACAACTCGTCAAATACAAAGTGCTGAAAGAAGTGATCAGGCGCGCCTACGAAGGCGGATTGGAGGAAGCCTACATGGAAGTGCCCAAGTTGCTCAGCCCCGGTCCGAAAGCCGAAACGCGCTGCTGCATCTATAAGGAACGCGCCATCCTGCAAGACCGCATCCAGATGGCCATGGGTGGCGACAAGAGCAACCCCAACGTCATCGAGGTCATTGACAGCGCCTGCGACGAATGTCCTATTGACGGCATCTATGTCACTCCGGCTTGCCGTGGCTGCATGGTGCACAGTTGTAAGGAAGTGTGCCCCAAGGATGCCATCACCATCGTGAACCATCGTGCCACCGTCGATAAGGACAAGTGCATCGAGTGTGGCAAATGCACCCAAGCCTGCCCCTACTCCGCCATCATTCTGCAACACCGTCCCTGCATGGTGAGTTGCAAGGTGAAGGCCATCTCCATCGACGAGAACAAGAAGGCTAAGATCGACAACGAGAAGTGCATCTCTTGCGGTGCCTGCGTCTATAAATGCCCCTTTGGTGCCATTTCCGACAAGTCGCTCATCCTCGACATCATCGACATCCTGAAGAAATCGGAGAACAACACCAAATATAAGGTGTATGCCGTCATTGCGCCAGCCATCGTCAGCCAATGCCGCTTTGGTCGCGTCACGCAAGTCGTTACGGCCATCAAGAAGTTGGGATTCCATCACGTTGTGGAAGCCGCCCTTGGTGCCGACATCACCCTCTATCGTGAGGCACAGGAATGGAACGAGAAGAAACTGATGACCACTTCGTGCTGTCCTTCGTTTGTAAGTTTCGTCGAGAAAAACTTCCCCGAACTGAAGCAATATATCTCCTCTTCGGTGTCACCGATGGTGGAAACCGCCCGCCTCATCAAGAAATCCGACCCGACGGCCAAGGTCGTCTTCATCGGTCCCTGCACCTCGAAGAAGTTGGAATACAGGCTTGAAAAGACAGGTGGTGCCATTGACAGCGTCATGTCGTTTGAGGAGTTGCAAGCCTTCGTTGACGCTCGTGGCATCGACACTACGCAGATGGAAGACTCCGAGCTGAACAACGCTTCCTACTACGGTCGTATCTTCGCCAAGTCGGGTGGCATCGCCAAAGGCATTGCCGATGTGGCCAAGGAAATGGGCGTGGAAGGCGTGAAGCCCATCGCCATGAACGGCATCGCAGAGTGTAAGGCCGCCTTGACCAAGTTGAAATTCAACAAAGCCACCGAAAACTTCTTTGAAGGCATGGCCTGCGACGGCGGCTGCCTTAATGGCCCGGTGTGCATCACCCACAGCCCGCGCAACGTCGTCGACGTTGACAAATACGGCAACGAGGCACAGGAGAAGACTATCTTCAATTCGGTAAGATTATACGAAATGCAATCTTAATTAAGACAATGATTGTCAGCGAGTTGACCGTTGATACTCATGACAATCAAAACAACAAATAGTTTTTTATCGAAAAAGTTGGAATAATACTGAATAAATGCGTATTTTTGCAACTCCAACCGTTCTTTGAAATCTGCAGCCACATAGGTTCTCCTTATAGGAGATTAAAACGGGAATCGTGTGTAAATCACGAGCTGTCGCGCAACTGTAAGTCCATAACGGATCATGTATATCAAAGCCACTGAAGCAATTTGGGAAGGCGTGCATGATGGACAAGCCAGGAGACCTGCCTCTGATGGTTTGGCAATGCTTTCGCGTAAAAAGCAGCGTCAAGTAGCACATCTCATCGTCTTATGATTATTACATCAAGGATAATCTGAGTCTACTTTTGGACAATACGATTATTACATCGATTTTCCCCCTTTTTCCGACCTACCTATTTCAAGGGCAAAATAGCCTTTGGGAATTCGTATTGGAGCGAAGGCATTTGTCATTTATGCCTTGGTCGATGTTTTTTTTTATATAAAACCATAATAATCAACTAATTAAATTAAAATCATAAGACATGATGACAAAAGACCAGTACATCGAAAGCCTTCGCAAGATGAACCTCAAGGTTTATCTGATGGGCGAAAGAATTGAAAACCCCGTTGACCACCCGATGATTCGTCCCTCGATGAATTCGGTGGCCATGACCTATGAATTGGCTGAGAAAGAGGAATACAAAGACCTCATGACTGCCACTTCCAACCTGACTGGCAAGACCATCAACCGTTTCTGCCACCTGCACCAAAGCACAGACGATCTAATCAAGAAGGTGAAGATGCAACGCCTCTGTGGACAAAAGACGGCAGCTTGCTTCCAACGCTGTGTGGGTATGGATGCTTTCAACGCCATCTATTCCACGACTTTTGAAATCGATCAGAAATATGGCACTGAATATCACAAGCGCTTCACTGAATATCTGAAAATGGTTCAGGACAACGACTTGACTGTTGACGGTGCCATGACCGACCCCAAGGGCGACCGCTCGTTGGGTCCCTCGCAGCAACCCGACCCCGACCTCTATCTCCACATTGTGGAAGTGCGCCCCGACGGCATTGTGGTGCGCGGAGCCAAGGCCCACCAAACGGGAGCCGTCAACTCGCACGAGCACCTCATCATGCCTACCGTGGCCATGAAGGAAGCCGACAAGGACTATGCCGTTTCGTTTGCCGTTCCTTCCGATGCTGAAGGCGTGTTCATGATTTACGGTCGCCAGTCATGCGATACCCGCAAACTGGAGAAAGACGCCGACATGGACTTGGGCAACTCGCAATTCGGAGGCCACGAGGCGTTGGTCGTTTTCGACAACGTGTTTGTTCCCAACGAGCGTGTGTTCATGTGCAAGGAATGGGACTTTGCCGGCATGATGGTGGAACGATTCGCTGGCTACCATCGCCAATCCTACGGCGGCTGCAAGGTCGGTGTGGGCGACGTATTAATTGGTGCAGCCGCTCTCGCCGCCGACTACAATGGTGTGCCGAAAGCCAGCCACATCAAGGACAAACTCATTGAGATGATCCATCTTAACGAGACGTTGTATGCATGCGGCATTGCTTGCTCCGCCGAAGGCGTGAAGATGCCCGCAGGCAACTACCAAATCAACCTTTTGCTGGCCAATGTGTGCAAGCAAAATGTTACGAGAATGCCTTATGAAATCGCCCGTTTGGCCGAGGACATCGCTGGCGGCTTGATGGTCACCATGCCCTCGCAGCAAGACCTCCGCAGCCCCGAAATCGGCAAAGTCGTGGAAAAATACTTCAAAGGTGCGCGCAACACCTCTACCGAAAACCGTATGCGTGTGCTCCGCCTGATCGAAAACCTCACTTTGGGAACCGCCGCTGTCGGTTATCGCACCGAGTCGATGCACGGCGCCGGATCGCCTCAAGCCCAGCGTATCATGATTTCGCGTCAGGGCGACCTTGAGAGCAAGAAAAACCTTGCCAGAGCCATTGCTAAAATTGATGTTTCGAAGGATATTTAAACAAAATGATGGCAACTCTGAATGAAGTCACGAGAGTTGTGGACGAACTTATCCGTCCAAGGCTGCAAGCACATGGTGGCGACCTCTCCATCATCAGCTTCGAGGAGGGCATTCTCCGAATTAAGTTGCACGGCGCGTGTAGCGGTTGTCCCTCCGCCCAGTTGACGCTGGAAGAAACCGTCAAGGCAGTCTTGGACGGCCTCGTCAAAGACGTGTTTGTCGTCACCACTATCGATGATGATTTGCTCCGTTATGCCAAAACAATTTTGAATACCCACAAGCCATGAGCTGGAAAGGAACATACAAAAGCCGCATCACCACTGCGGAAAAGGCCGTCAAGGCCATCAAAGATAATGATTATGTGGTGTTTTCAGAGACGGCTGGCATCCCACAACTGATCGCCAAAACCCTCGCCGACCACAGGGAAGACTACCACAATGTCCACATCTACCACATGCTGACCCTCGGCGATGCACCCTATCTGAAACCGGAATGTTACGGACACTTCCACCACATCACCAACTTCGTGGGCGGCAACTCACGCCAGGCCATCCTCGATCAGCAGGCCGACTTCATCCCATGCTATTTCAAGGATGTCCCCGCCATGCTTGGCGAAGCCTTCCCCGTTGACGTGGCCGTCGTTTCGGTGTCGAATCCCGACAATGAAGGCTATTGCAGCTTTGGTGTTTCGTGCGATTATGCAAAGGCGGCATGCAAAAAAGCCAAGACAGTCATCGCGGAAATCAACGAGATGACTCCCTATACTTTCGGTTCACAGAACAAGATTCATGTGTCGGAAATCGACTACATCGTGCCTTGTGCCTACAACCTGCCTGAAATTCCCAACCCAACCATCGGTGAGGTGGAGAAGAATATCGGTAAGAACTGTGCTTCACTCATCAAGGACGGTGCCACGCTGCAACTGGGCATTGGTGCCATCCCTGATGCTGTGCTCATGTTCCTCGGCGACAAGCGCGACCTCGGTATCCATACCGAAATGTTCTCCGATGGTGTGGTTGACCTTGTCGAAGAAGGTGTCATCAACAACTCCAAGAAAACCCTTCACAGAGGAAAATTCGTTTCCACCTTCATCATGGGAACGAGGAAAGTGTATAATTTCATCGACAACAACCCGAATGTCTGCCTGTATCCTGTGGATTACGTCAACGATCCATGGGTCATCGGTCAAAACGACAATATGGTCTCCATTAACTCCTGCATCGAAGTGGATTTGATGGGCCAAGTGGCCTCCGAGACGTTAGGCTTGAAGCAGTTCAGCGGCACGGGCGGCCAGGTCGATTTCGTGCGCGGCGCAGCCTTGTCGAAAGGCGGCATCTCCATTATGGCCATGCCTTCAACGGCAGCCAAAGGCAAAGCCTCGCGTATTGTACCCCTGCTCACCGAAGGCGCAGCCGTGACCACTCCGCGCAATGACGTGGATTACATTGTGACTGAATACGGCATCGCCAAGATGAAAGGAAAGACCCTGCGTGAGCGTGCGCAAAACCTCATCGCCATTGCCCACCCCGACTTCAGGGCGGGATTGGAAGAAGCATTTGAAAAAAGATTCGGAACCAAATAACATAATGTCATGTTTTCAGTCAAAACAAGCATAAGCACCTACAAGACATTCGCCGATTTTGCCAAGGCGTTTGCCCTGTCGAAAGACGACCTTGTTATTACGCAGTCGTTTATCTATGATCCTTACATGAAAGCCCTCAACCTACCTTGCACCTTCGTGATGCAAGACAAATACGGAATGGGCGAACCCTCCGACGAGATGATGAACCGCATCCTTGCCGACGTAAAGGGCACCACTTTCAAGCGTGTCGTCGGCATTGGCGGCGGCACCGTTATCGACATATCCAAACTGTTTGTCCTCAAGGACTTGGATAACACCACGGATGCCTTCGAACGGAAAATCCCGATTGTGAAGGAAAAAGAACTCGTCATCGTGCCCACCACCTGCGGCACTGGTAGCGAGGTGACTAACATCTCCATTGCCGAAATCAAGAGCAAGCATACGAAGATGGGATTGGCTGACAATGCCATCCTTGCCGACCATGCTGTACTTATCCCAGAACTGCTGAAAGGTCTGCCGTTCAAGCCATACGCTTTCAGTGCCATCGATGCCTTGATTCACGCCATGGAATCCTATCTGTCGCCCAAGGCAAATGCTTATACCCGACTCTTCTCGGTAAAGGCTATCGAAATGATCCTAAAAGTGTTCAACGGCATCGCCGAACAAGGCGAAGACTACCGCTACGACCATTTTGAAGAGATGCTGACCGCCAGCAACTTTGCGGGCATTGCCTTCGGTAACGCTGGCGTTGGTGCCGTTCACGCCCTCTCTTACCCTTTGGGCGGAAACTACCATGTGCCTCATGGCGAGGCCAACTACCAATTCCTCACCGAGGTATTCAAGACCTATTTCAAGAAGGACCCCAACGGTAGCATCAAAGAGCTGAATGAGATTTTGGTGCGCAACCTCCACATCGACAAGGCTTTGTCGGACACCAATCCGAGACTCATCTACCAAAAGTTGGATGAACTCTTGGGCAAACTCACCCCGAAAAACCATCTTCACCATTACGGCATGAAGCCCGAGGAAATTGACGGTTTCACGGAGAACGTGCTGCAAACCCAACAACGCCTTTTGGCCAACAACTATGTCCATTTGGATGCCGACGAAATCAGAAACATTTACAAATCATTATATTAAAAAAGAATCATCATGACTGCAACAGAAGAAATAAAAGCAATGATTGACAAGGCTCGCAAAGCCCAAGCCTATTATGCGACACACTTCGACCAAGACGACTGCGACAATACCGTGAAACTCGTGACCCGTACCATCTTCGAACACGCCGAGGAATTGGCCAAGGCCGCTGTCGAGGAAACCAAGATGGGTGTCTATGAAGACAAGGTGTCGAAAAACCGCAACAAATCAAAAGGAATTTGGTACGACTTGAAAGGCAAGAAATCAATGGGTATGATCAGCATTGATGAACGCACGGGACTGATTGAAATCGCCAAACCCATTGGCGTGGTGGCCGGTGTCGTCCCGATGACCAACCCCATCGTTACGCCCATGTCGAAGATTTCCTTCGCACTGAAAACCAAGAATGCCATCATCATCTCGCCCCATCCGAAGGCAAAGAAATGCTCCACCATGGCGGTGAAGCTCATCTTGAAGGCCATCGAGCAGATGGAAGTGCCGGACGGCATGGTTCAGGTAATTGAGGAACCTACCTTGGAAAAGACCCAGGCTTTGATGGCACTTTGCGACGTGACCGTGGCCACGGGCGGTATGGCAATGGTGAAGTCGGCCTATTCATCGGGCAAGCCTTCATTCGGTGTGGGTGCCGGCAACGTGCAGGTCATCCTCGACCGTAACATTGAATATCCTTTGGCCATCAGCAAAGTCATCACCGGACGTTCATTCGACAATGGCATTATCTGCTCAGGCGAGCAGAGTTTCATCTATCCGCAGGAAGCCCACGACGAAATCATGCAGGCCTGCCGCGACAACCGTGGCTACGTCTGCAATGCCGAAGAGCGCGAGAAGGTCATCAACGCCATTTTCGAGGACGGTCATACTGCAAGGGATGTGGTTGGCCAGTCGGCGCAATACATTGCCATGAAAGCCGGTATCCAAATTCCTGGCGATGTGAAGGCCATCATCGTTGAGTCGAATGGCAAGTTCGGCGACGACGACCCCATCAGCAAGGAAAAGATGTGCCCTGTGATGGGCGCGTTCCCATATCAGTATTTCGACCAAGCCATTGAAATTGCAGGAACCAACCTTGCGTACGAGGGCAATGGTCACACGGCGGGCTTGCACTCCAACAACCAAGCCAATATCATCAAGGTGGGTACCGAACTCTCCGTTTCGCGTCTTATCGTGAATGCCATTTGTGCCACCACAGCAGGCGGCTCCATCCAAAACGGGCTGCCCGTCACCAACACCCTCGGCTGCGGCAGTTGGGGCAACAACTCTATTTCGGAGAACTTCACCTACAAGCACCTGCTGAACATCACCCGAATCGCGCCACTCTCATCGCGCATTCAGGTTCCTTCTGACGAAGAGATTTGGCGTTAAGCCAAACTTTGTCATTGTTTTTGAGTCTTTGTCCGAAAGCACGCCGTCATGGTGTGCTTTCGGCGTTTTTGCAAAAAAAAATCGCGCCCGAAAGCGCGATTTCAATTTCATTTCTTGTCCCGTCCCAACAATGAACCAATCCAATGCCTATTAAGCCGTGAGATGTTCTGCCGCTTGATGAGTTTCGGGCATTCGGCCTCGCAGGCGTAGGTATTGGTGCAGCTACCGAAGCCCAACTCGTCCATCTTGCAGACCATTTTGTGAACGCGGTCGGCAGCCTCGATTTGTCCTTGCGGCAACAAAGCCAAATGGCTGACCTTGGCACCCACAAACAACATCGCGCTGGCGTTTTTGCAAGCCGCCACGCAAGCACCGCAGCCGATACAAGAGGCTGCATCCATAGCCATATCGGCTTTATGTTTTGGAATCGGAATCGTGTTGGCATCAGGCACACCACCCGTGGTGGTGCTGATGTAGCCTCCCGCTTGGATGATCTTGTCGAAGGCCGAGCGGTCTACCACGAGGTCACGTATGACTGGGAACGGCTTGGCACGCCAGGGTTCAATCCAAATGTCGTCTCCATCATGGAATTTGCGCATGTGGAGCTGGCAGGTGGTGATACCGTCGTCGTTGCCATGCGGGCGACCGTTGATATAGAGTCCGCACATACCGCAGATGCCCTCGCGACAATCGTTGTCGAAACACACGGGATGTGCAATGTGGTCGTTGATGAGCTGCTCGTTCAGGATGTCAAGCATCTCAAGGAAAGAACAGTCGGGCGAGATGCCTTCCAGAGGATAGGTTTCGAAATGGCCCTTGGCACGGGCATTCTCCTGACGCCAGATATGTAATGTGAACTTCATGGCTTACTTGTAATTACGGTTTGCAATTTGGATGTGTTCATAGACCAACGGCTCTTTCTCCATGGTCTCGGGTTGGCCGTGACCCTGGTATTCCCACGCGGCGACATACATAAAGTGCTCATCGTCGCGGAGGGTCTCGCCGTCTTGGGTCTGGTGCTCGGTGCGGAAATGTCCGCCGCATGATTCCTCGCGATGCATGGCATCGTCGATAACGAGTTGTGCCAGCTCGAAATAATCTTCAAGTCGGTAGGCCTTCTCCAACTCTGGATTGAACTCATTGGCATTGCCCGGGATGAAGACCTTTTTCCAGAACTCATCTTCCAATTCTGAGACGAGCTTCTTCGCTTTGGTGAGGCTCTCGGTGTTGCGCGCCATGCCGCAGTACTCCCACATGATCTTGCCTAAAGCCTTGTGGAAATGATCCACGGTTTTGTCGCCTCCAATCGTCATCAATTTGTTGAGACGTTCGCGTACAGCCACTTCTGTTTTGTCGAATTCTGGCGATGTAGCTGAAATCTTCCCCACATAGATCTGGTCGGCAAGATAGTTCTGCATGGTGTAGGGCAAGACGAAATAGCCGTCGGCCAAACCTTGCATCAGCGCGGAGGCACCGAGGCGGTTGGCGCCGTGGTCGCTGAAGTTGGCTTCGCCAGCGGCAAAGAGTCCAGATATGGTGGTCTGCAGTTCGTAGTCGACCCAAAGGCCACCCATGGTGTAGTGGATAGCGGGGTAGATCATCATCGGAGTCTCGTAAGGGTTCTCGTCCGTGATCTTTTGGTACATCTGGAAGAGGTTGCCGTATTTCTGTTCCACGACATCCTTGCCTAAGCGTTGGATGGCATCAGCGAAGTCGAGGTAGACGGCAAAGCCTGTGCCTACGCCATAGCCGGCGTCGCAGCGCTCCTTGGCGGCACGGCTGGCCACGTCGCGCGGTACGAGGTTGCCGAAGGCGGGATAACGACGCTCCAAGTAATAGTCTCGGTTTTCTTCAGGTATCTCAGTAGGTTTCAACTTCCCAGCACGTATGGCTTCGGCATCTTCCTTTTTCTTGGGCACCCAGATGCGGCCGTCGTTACGAAGGCTCTCGCTCATCAGCGTGAGCTTGCTCTGGTAGTCACCGTGCACAGGGATGCAGGTCGGGTGGATCTGCACATAGCAGGGGTTGGCAAAGGCAGCTCCCTTGCGATGGCACACCCATGCTGCGCTGCCGTTGCTATTCATGGCGTTGGTGGAGAGATAGTAAAGGTTGCCGTAGCCGCCAGTGGCGAGCACCACGGCATGGGCGGCATAGCGCTCCAAGTCGCCGTTGACAAGGTTGCGGACAATGATGCCACGAGCACGGCCTTCCACCACGACGAGGTCCATCATTTCGCAGCGCGTGTGCAGTTTCACCGTGCCACGAGCAATCTCACGACTCAAGGCGCCGTAGGCACCGAGCAGCAGTTGTTGGCCCGTCTGACCTTTGGCGTAGAAGGTACGGCTCACTTGTGCGCCGCCGAAAGAGCGGTTGTCGAGCAGACCGCCGTAGTCGCGGGCGAAAGGCACACCTTGGGCCACGCATTGGTCGATGATGGCGCCGCTGACTTCCGCCAAACGATAGACATTGGCCTCACGGGCCCGGTAGTCGCCTCCCTTGATGGTGTCGCGGAAGAGGCGTTCCACGCTGTCGCCGTCGTTTTGGTAGTTCTTGGCAGCATTGATGCCACCTTGGGCAGCGATGCTGTGGGCGCGGCGTGGTGAGTCTTGGATGCAGAAGATGTCGACATTAAAGCCCATGGCACCAAGCGAGGCGGCTGCCGAAGCGCCAGCCAATCCTGTGCCGACCACGATGATGTCGAGTTTGCGCTTGTTGGCCGGGTTGACCAGCTTCTGCGAGGCTTTATAATTGGTCCATTTCTCAGCGAGCGGACCAGCAGGTATCTTAGAGTCTAGTTTCATTTTTTTCTTTTTTTTGACTTCGAGACACGGGACTTCGGGACGATTGTCCCAGTCTCGTAGTCTCGCGTCTCGCAGTCTCGTGTCATAATTATAGTCCGAAATACACCCCGATGACCACCACAGCGAACATCAGGCACACTACCCAAGTATAGATTTGGCCAAGCACCTCAATGGCTTTGCCGTATTTGTAGTTATATAGTCCAAAAGTCTGGAACACGGCAGCAAAACCATGCCGCAGGTGGAACCATACGACGGTAAAGAACACCAAATAGGCAATGATGATGTGCAAGATCTTGAATTTCTCGCGGGCTTGGTGGTATCAAGAACAGCCTTGTCTTCTTTGTCGAAGTTGGTGAGCCAGTTCTCCTTGGCGGAGTATTCGCCGTGTTGTTCGGCATAGTTGAATGCGTCGGGTTGCGTTGTTTTCAAGGCTACGACATCTTCCGTTTTGGCCAAATATTTTCCTTTCACCAAGCCAATCTTCACGAAATAAAAGTCGGTGAAGTGCATGATGAGGCAGGCAAAGATGAGGATGCCCGTCCAAACTTGCAGTTTGGAACCGGTGTGCGTTTTGGAACGCTGCGGTTTATGGTAGCCTTTTGGTCGGGCCATCTTGTTGGTGACGGCCAGCCAAATGGCCAAAACCACATGCAGCAGCAATGCGGCGAACAGGCCTATCTCCAGCACCTTGACGATGACGTAGGTGCCCATGAAGTGGCAGAAAGCATTGTACCATTCGCCGCCATCATGTCTTAAGATGAGCAGGTTGGCGCTGGCGTGAAACAGCAGGAAGAAACTCAAGAAAGCGCCTAAGGCGCCGACGAGGATCTTCTTGGAAATGGAATGTATCTTTGGTAAATTCATGATGATAAGTATTTCAGTTAATTATTTCTTAGGTGCTCCTCCACCGAAGTCATCATACAAGATGTTCTCGGGTGCCACACCCAGATTGTCAAGCATGTTGACCACGGCAGCGCTCATCGGGCCAGGACCGCACATATAGTATTCGATGTCCTCGGGGGCTTTGTGGTCCTTCAGGTAGGTGTCGTACATCACATTATGTACAAAACCGGCAGTATATTTCACACCCTGTGCATCGGCAGCGGGATCGGGACGGTCCAAAGCCAAATGGAAATGGAAGTTGGGGAAGTCTTTCTCGAGTTGCAGGAAATCTTGCAGGTAGAATACTTCATTCAAGGCGCGAGCGCCATAGAAGTAATGCATCTCGCGGTCCCTTACATTCAAGGTACGGGTCAAATGCATGATTTGTGCCCTCAAAGGAGCCATACCAGCACCACCGCCGACCCATATCATCTCAGGAAGATTGTCTCTAACCGAACTATCCGAATGAATCCGAAGATTGTTATTTTGGATCGTTTCGGATGATTCGGTTAGAGAAAACTCTGCATGCTCTTTCACATGAAACTCTCCATAAGGGCCTGACATAATAACCTTGTCGCCAGGTTTCAACGAGAAGATATACGATGAGGCAATGCCAGGATTGACATTCATGAATCCCGAACGATCAGGTTTGAAAGGAGGCGTTGCGATGCGCACCGTCAGCATGAAGACATCGCCTTCGGCGGGATAGTTGGCCATCGAATAGGCACGGATGGTGGGTTCGGTGTTGACGCATCGCAAGTCAAACATCTTGAATTTCTCCCACGAAGGCATGTATTCCTCCCCTATCAGTTCCTTGTCGAAGTCGGCATATTTGAGGTCGAACTTCGGTATCTTGATTTGTGCGTACGAACCAGGCACGAAGTCCATGTGCTCGCCGGCTGGCAACTGCACCTTGAACTCCTTGATAAAAGTGGCCACGTTGCGGTTGCTGACCACCGTGCATTCGTATTCCTTCACGCTCAGAATCGACTGTGGCACCACGATTTTCAGGTTTTCCTTCACCTTCACCTGGCACCCCAAGCGCCAGTGGTCCTGAATCTGCTTGCGGGTGAAGAATCCTACTTCGGTGGGCAGAATCGTTCCGCCGCCTTCCACTACACGGCATTTACACTGGCCGCACGAGCCTTTGCCACCGCAGGCAGAAGGCAGATACACTTTCTGTTCGGCCAGCGTGGCAATCAATGTGTTGCCCGTCGGGACGGTCAGCACTTTGTCGTCGTTGATGGTGATTTTCACCTCTCCTTTGGGCATGAGTTTGTTGCGCACCCATAACAACAGGGCAACAAGCAGCAAGACAATGCCTAAAAAAACAATAATGCTAAGTAATATATTGGTTGTAAAATCCATAATATCAAATTTTTATACCCATAAAGGCCATGAAAGCGATACCCATCAAGCCAGTGATGATAAATGAGATGCCTACACCCTGCAGACCTTTGGGAACTTTGGAATAGCGCAGTTTCTCTCGGATGGCGGCGATGGCCACAATGGCCAGCAGCCAGCCAATGCCTGAGCCGAGACCGAACACGGCGGCCTCACCCACGTTGCTGAAGTTGCGCTCCTGCATGAAGAGCGAGCAGCCCAAGATGGCACAGTTCACCGCGATCAGCGGAAGGAAAATGCCCAAGGCAGAATAGAGCGACGGCGTAAAGGTCTCAATCACCATCTCCAGAATCTGCACGATGGCTGCGATGATGGCGATGAAGAGGATATACGTCAGGAAGCTCAAATCGACAGAAGCCAACTTGGGGCTGATCCATGACAAAGCACCAGGCAAAAGTAAATATTTATTGATCAGATAGTTGACTGGAACGGTAACGACCAACACAAAAGTCACGGCCAAACCCAAACCGGCACTGGTCTTGACGGTCTTCGATACGGCAAGATAAGAGCACATGCCCAAGAAATAGGCAAAGATCATATTGTCGACGAAGACGGATTTAATAAATAGTCTGAAAGATTCCATGGCCGTTTAGTTTTGGTTGTTCTCTTGCATTTCGGGGTTACGGGTACGCTGAATCCAAATGATGACACCTACCACAATCAGTGCCATGGGAGGCAATATCATTAAACCATTATTTTGGTAGCCAGCCTCATAGAATGATTGGGGTATAATCTGGTAGCCTAAAAGCGTTCCTGACCCAAACAATTCACGGAAGAAGGCTACGATGACAAGTATCAAGCTGTAACCCAGACCGTTGCCCAAGCCGTCCAAGAACGACTCTCCGGGCCCATGCGACAAGGCAAAAGCCTCCAAGCGACCCATGATAATGCAGTTGGTGATGATAAGTCCCACATACACAGATAGTTGTTTGCTTACATCGTAGGCAAAGGCCTTCAGGAATTGGTCAATCAAGATGACCAAGGTGGCCACAACAACAAGCTGCACGATGATACGGATACGGTTAGGGATGCCCTTTCGTAGCAGCGAGATGATGAAATTCGACAACGCCGTCACGACCGTCACCGAAAGACCCATTACCAAGGCAGGCTTGAGTTGGGCGGTCACAGCAAGGCAAGAGCAGATACCCAGCACCAATACGGTGACAGGATTGGTCTTGCGCAGAGGTTCTATAATAAGTTTCTTCAAGTTAGCCATAATTATTCTCCTCTCACTGCTATTCTGCTTAAATATGCCGAATATTTCTCCAAAGTATTGTCAATCATTTCTTTAACTCCATTCGAAGTCTTGGTTGCTCCAGTGATGGCATCAAATTCTACAGGGACCACATTGCCGTTGTTCATAATTTGCTTGCCGGCAAATTGGCCTTGGAACTTTTCGGTCGTAATCTCTCCACCCAAGCCTGGTGTTTCCGATTTGTGTCCAAAGGTTGTACCCACAACATTACCCTGCATGGGGATGACGCTGGTCTGACGGTCGATGACAAACACGGGCAAACCTGCTTCGTTTTCAGTGGGATTTCCATTCTCGTCCAATAGGAATTCCGATGTGCAGTGCTTCTCGAACAGCAAGGGGGCGTTTTTGGCGTTGACGCCAGGAATGCCCGCCGCTGTAAGGATGCTGATGCGTTTCTCGTTCTTCTTGTTGCGGTCTTGGAAAGGCTGCAGCCACAAGGCCGTCACCGTGAGCAGTACAGCCACAATGACTATTAAAATAGTGGCGTACAAGAAGATATATCGATTGCTGTTGACATCTTTCTTCATGACTTAACGGTTTTTGAGAGTTTAAAGGCACGATGTTGGCGCATTTTGATGTTCCTGGCCACCACGCAGTGGTCGATGAGTGGGGCGAAGCAGTTCATGAGTAGGATGCTGAGCATCATACCCTCGGGATAGGCCGGGTTGATGACACGGAGCATCACGGCGAAAATGCCGATGAGCAGGCCATAGATCCACTTGCCTGTG
>CACXIM010000064.1 GCA_902767725.1 uncultured Bacteroidia bacterium
TGCCATTGCTTGATGGTATTCGTTTTGGATTTTCATCCATTGCGACTGGCAGGCGCGGTAGCCGAGGGTATCAATAAAACTGCATAAATATTGGGGCTTTTCCATGGAGCCGTCTTTTTTCATGTAAAGGAAATCCTGGCTTTTGCCGTGGTTGAATTTGAGCCAGTAAAGTCCTCGGTCGTGAACGATGGTCCTTAAGATGTAAGCCCCGTTATACTCGCACACGATTTTAAGGAGTTTGTTGCGGTAATCATCACGCGAGAAGGTGGAAACAGGTAAAATGCCCTGTTTTTCATTAAGATACACTTGCAAGCAACTGTCCTGTCCGACAAGAATGAGGTCTTCGAAAGCGTCAATGTAAAGCTTTTCAAAGAGTTGGTCGAAGTCCTTGTGGGCTAGTTCAATGCCTTCGGTGTCGAGGACGACCATCGATGAAGTCTTGGGCTTGTTCTCCAAAAGGTAGATTTTACCGTCCAAGAATGCGATGTCGGCGATGTTGCGGTTGGAAGCAGAGCGGTAAAAGTCTTTGATTCCCGAAACGCCTACTTCCTGAAGGTCGTAACTCATCTTGTGCATACGGAAACTGATGTTGATGGAATCGCGCTGCAATTGTCTTGGCGTGAGGCTCACTACCGTGTCTTGATAGCCGATGCACGAATAATAAAGGTTGACGGCCTCCGAGCGGTCGAAAAGCGGCAGATCGTAATGCCCTTTGGCATCGGTGCTGGTGCCGTATGGCGTGTTCACGATGCTGATGTTCACGTTCTCCACGCCGAGGTTGCCGTAAACGGTGGTTTTGGTTTGGGCGAAAAGCACCGAACCAAGACAAAGCAATATTATTAAGGTGAAAATAGTTCTTTTTTCCATAAGTCAATGTGTTATTCTTGGACCAGATGCGCCTTGTGATTCTCTTTCAAGTAAAAAACGCCGTCGAAAACCTGAGCCCATTTGCCTGGCTTGCAGTCATAGCCCAATATGATGCTGTTGAAAGCCATGTCAGTCCAATCTTTTCTTTGGCTCAAATCGCAAAAGCCATATTCCATACAACGTTGCCTCAATTGAAATTCCATCGATGTTGAATCCGGTACAATCGCTGTGCTGTCTGTTGCATAGAAATAGCCCTCGCTACCACCACCCGAAGTGAAAGCCAAGGAATACAACTGCCCAGGGAATGCCTTTTCAAGATGCTCACCACAAAGCACATACTTGTTGTACAAATCCGGGTCAGGCTCTTTGCCGTAATTGATTTGGTTGATTTGCTTGGCTCCGTGAAAGTTGGCGGTCCAAATGATGATTTTTCTTTCGGGAAAATGGTTCAGGTACCATGTCACATTCTCGGCCATTTGTCGGTCGCGGATGTTGATGCCTTCGTTTTGTGCATCCCACTCGGTGAATCCCAATCTCACCTGTCCCGAAAACGCCAAGGCGTTGTCAATGGCCATGTCAAGGATGGCCTTCTTTTCCAAATCGTTTTCCTCTTCCAAGGCTTTTTGGGCTTGGCTCATCTTCGAATCAAAGTAATCCAATTCGTTATGTGTCAAAGTGGTATCCATGCCCATCATGCGGTCGTGAATAGCCATCAGGGAATCAAAAGTACTTCCTCCCAACACATTTGAAACGCTTGGTGAGGAAGCCAACAAATATGGGATAAGGAAATAGTCGCTGAGAGAAGGGTTGCAGTCCATACCCCAATACCTCACCTTGCCACTACGCATGGCTTCCACCAAAGAGGATGCTTCTTTTGTCTGGCTCCACAAAGGATTCCAGGCATTGGCCACATTAAGATAGTTGCTGTCGATGCATAGTGGCGGCAGAATGCCCTGCAATACAGCACCATCAAGGAAGCCCATGCCTTCCAAAACGACATCAAATTCATTGTCTGCGTTGAGATATTCAATCAGTTCCGACTTGATTTCAAAGGTTCTTCCGTCGGCATGTCCGGCCTCGCCTAAAATGACGATGCGCTTGTCCTTGACGGCGTTTTTGATTTGTTCAAAACCGGTGGATTCGTCTGAAAAAACCATGAATAGGTCGGCGATTTGCTTTTCGGCTGGCTGTGTGCTACACGAAACAAAGATTCCTCCCGCCATCAGCAGGAGCGCAAGCAGGGTGTAAAGTCGAATGTTTTTCATAGCGTTATGGTTTTGAATACTATTCTGCAAAACTACAAAAAAACGCAGTAATTACCTTACTTCACATTGATTGTAGTATATTTGTACTCCTTCCCGTCGTCAAAACGAAGGAGATATTCGCCCTTGTAAAGTGCCAATTTGAATTCCTTTTCGTCCTTGCCGTACATATACTGGTCAATGGGGACACATTCTTCTCCCTCCGATTTCAGGAACGCGCTCACGCAGCCTTCAGGGAAGCCGTTTTTATCGATAAATCGGCGGTCAATCGTATAAAGTACCTTGCCGTTGTAGAGTTTCCAGTCGGGGATGTTGTCCTCGATGAAGCGCGTGCGCGGCAGGCAGCAGGTGGCATCCATGCCTGAGTTGTTTGGATAAATGCGTTTCGCAGTATCATAACAGATAATCGGCTCACGGATGGGCATGGCATCAATACGGTCAAAAAATGCGGTACGCAGCGAGTCCATACTATCGTATTGTTCAGAGAAAGTCATGACGCTGCAATCCATCGTAAACGGATCAATGCCTGTCTTTTCCTTGAAAAATCCTCCCATCATCGACCACCCTTTGCGGTCGGAGATATGCCCCATGCCTCCATAAACCAAAAATTTTGCTTCGGGATCTTTGTCAAGAATATTCTTGATCAGGTTATCTGCTTCATTCCTCTCGCGGTCAACGCCCCATCCATCGGCCTCGTATGGCACCAGCGTATAACCTATGTTGAGCGCTATCCTTAATAGGTCGCCGAAAACAGGTTCATCGCTATAGAATCCCGTCTCGCCAAGTAGCACGGTGCGCCGCTCGTTCACCAAGGAGTCCTTCGCAAATAAGGTTTCAGCGGCAAAGTAACGGTATCCGTTTTGGTAACAATTTTCCAACCAACTGATGACAAAAGCCCTGCTATGAGGATTAAAATGCATCTCGTTAAGCATGATGACACGGTTGTTCTCGATGATGCTGTCCATCACTTTCGACAAGGGTATTGCTATCACATTTTCATAGGTCTTGGCCAAACGCGTCTTGTCTGAAAACAAATTGCCTTTTTCGGCCATACGCATGGCATCCTTGTAATGCCCTACCCTAGAATAAAGGATATTCATAAGGTCATTATAAGGTCGCTCAAATTGTGACCCAACATAAAGGCTGTCCATATTGATGAGTTTCTTCAACGAACGGTAGCTGAATCCATCTTCCTTGGCTACTGCGTATGGATTTTGAAGTTCGTTTTGCGCCACGGTGCTTTGGAAAGTTAATGCTGACAAAAGCAATAGAAAGTATATTTTCTTCATAGAATGTGATTTTTGAGGATTTAACTGGGTAAAATTTGGGTTAAATACTACAAAAATCATGCCGATTTTGATTAATAATCAATCAAAAATTCAGTCTATCCTCACCTGATACAGCGCCTTCCGGTGGTTGATGCCCGTAGGATAAATGAAATACAAAACGCCGTCGTGAATCCTCATATTCTGAGCAAAGGGATATCCGCTGAGGTCCATCACGGAGGTGGCCGTTCCGGTTTTCAGGTCAATGCGCTTCAATGTATAAATGCCATCGTTGACGAAGAAGGTGTAGAATTCCTTCCTGGCTGCGTCATACAACATTTTCTGTTTCCAGCGGCGGTCGAGTTCCATCTTGCCGTTCCATTTGCGGTATTCGTGGAAGGTGAGGGGATAGCGCTCCAATTCGTTGCCAACGGCATCGAAAACAAGGGTCTCGTGGTCGGTGTAGGCAAAGAGGTAGAACTTGTTGTCGATGGCGTATAAAGGGTTGTAAATGCGAGTGGTAGCCCAAAAGTCGATGCCTGTTTTTGTGCGGATCATCAATGAAATGTCGTCACGGCCCTCTTCGTCTACGATGTAATGCAACAAGTAAGGCTCATTGTCACTGCCAAGGATGTTGCAGTAATAGCCCATTTCTTTGTTAAAGTAAAAGTAACGCCCTGTGATAAAAACGCTGTCGGAAGCCGCCACAATGGTGGAGAACTTATCATAGAAGGTCTTTCTCGACATGGAATGATAGAAGTTCATCAGTATTTTCTTTCCGTTGTCCAGTTCCATGAATCCAACTTGGCTGGCTTGATAGTCGTTGATGGCATAAATGTCGCCGAAAGCGTCTTTGGTGATGTACTTGTAGCGCGACGATATTTTCATTTCGTGGAGCGTGTCCATGTCGAAGGAAAGGTGGAGCAGTGCTGAGTTTCGGCGGCGGTAGGCAATCAAATAAATGCCATCCTCACGTAGGGTGTAGTCGATGACGGTCATTACTGGGTTATCAAAGGCAATGTGAGGCGCGTTGGCCGTCACTTCCACTTCAAGCAACTCATGGCTTTTGGTTTTCATCTTGACCGTCAAGTTCTTGCCGTTGATGTCTTTGTCTTTTATGGTGTAATAGGTCGGCTCAAAGACCATGTGCGCGAAGCGGAGTTTCAAGCCTGTTTGGGCATAACCATAAGTGAAACGCCCCTGCTCGTCGGTGACGGAAACGAGCAGCGAATCATGCACGTATACGCTCACGTTTTCGATAGCTTTGCCGTTTTCGTCCTTGCAGTAGCCTTGCACAATTTGGCGCTCTTGGGCGGTGACCTGGTGGATGAAACCAAGGCCTAAGAGCAATAGAAATAGAGTCGACTTTTTCATGGTACTGATTTTTTGACAGGACAAAAATAGAAAATAATTCAATTCAAATGCGATATTTTTTATTTCAGACGAAAAATTGCATTTTTAATAACGCGAATTGCCAAAAATGGTTCGCGAATTTTCATGTAATTTTTTTTGAAAAATTCGTGGCTAATTCATGAGAATTTATGTTTAAAAACCCTATTTTTGCCCAATCAAACCGATGCCCATGACCGCTTTCGATTTCTTCAATATCCTCTGTTCGATTCCGAAGACGCTGCGCTTCAACCTGCATTATTTTCCGCTGAAAACGGCTTTGAAGCTCCCCGTAGTGGTGTCGCACCGCACTTATCTGCGCGAATTGCACGGCAAGGTCGAACTACCCGAAAAGGTGGAAAGGGCGATGGTGAAAATCGGCTTCGGTGATGTGGGTCATTACGACCGCAAGCGCTCACGTGGCATCTGGCAGGTGAGCGGCACGGTCAGCTTCGGCGGCAAGGCGAGCATCGGACATGGCTCGAAGATTTCTGTGCGCGGAAATTTGTGTTTTGGCGATGGCTTCAATATGACAGCAGAGAGTACCATCGTCTGCGCCAAAGAGATTCGTTTCGGCCGCGACTGTCTGCTGGCATGGGACATCCTCGTGATGGATACCGACGAACATCCCCTATACAATAATGAGAATGTGCGCATCAATCCCGACAAGCCCATCCTTGTGGGCGACCATGTGTGGATTGGCTGCAAGTGCGTGTTACTGAAAGGCGCCGAGGTGCCTGATAACACGGTTGTGGCTGCAGGTACACTGCTGACCTCGTCCTTCAGCGGCGAGCATCAGGTCATCGGCGGCAACCCGTCAACTGTCCTGAAGCACGACATCCGCTGGGAACATTGATTACAAATCTCTAACCGAACTGATCCGAATTATTCCGAATAGTTTTGGATACATTCGGGTTGATTCGGTTAGAGATTCTTCAGATTATAGCGCGTCAATGACGGTGCAGAGGTTCTCGAAGATTTGCGGGATTTCGCCCACACCATTCACCGCGTGCAAGTTGTCCTTGCCTTGATAGAAATCCAGTACGGGGCGCGTCTTGGCCTCATATTCCACAAAGCGGTGCTTGATGGAGTCAATGTTGTCGTCGGCGCGACCGCTGGTCTTGCCGCGCTCCAACATACGTTCGATGAGGAGCTCCTCGGGCACTTCGAGGCTCAACACGCCTGTCAGCGACATGCCGAATTTCTCCATCATCTCGTCCAAAATCTCGGCTTGGCGCACGGTGCGCGGATAGCCGTCAAAGAGGAAACCGGCCGAGTCCATGTTCTCGGAGAGTTTCTTCTCAATGATTTGGGCTACGATCTCGTCGGAGACGAGGTTGCCTTGGCTAATGATTTCTTTCACTTGAAGACCTAATTCACTTTCGGCTGCGATTTCCTCACGAAGGATTTCACCAGTTGAGATATAGGTCAGGTTATATTTCTCGCGCAGGAACTGCGATTGCGTTCCCTTGCCTGCCCCTGGAGGGCCAAAGAGTACGATGTTTAGCATGGTATGTGTTGTTGAATTGTTGATTGTTGAATTGTTTAATTGAAGGCTGTTAGCTTTTAGCCATTAGCTGTTAGCTTGCTATGCTGGTTGGCTAATGGCTAACAGCTAATAGCTAACAGCCAAATAACTCGTAACTCCACACTCTTCACTCAATGATTTTATAAATATCCGGCAGATTTCTTCCCTGTTGGTCATAATCCAATCCATAGCCCACGATGAACTCGTTGCCGATGTCCATGCCTTTGTAGTCGATGGGGTAGGTGTATTGGAAATTGTTGGGTTTGAAGAACAGCGTGGCGATGCGTACGTCGGAGGCCTTCAAGTCACGGAGTTTCTGTGTGGTGTAGCGCAAGGTGTGGCCTGTGTCTACGATGTCTTCCACGATGACCACATGGCGGCCGTTCAAGGGATGGTCCAGGCCGATGAGCTCACGGACGACGTTGGTGGTCTCTGTTCCGGCGTATGACGACAACTTGACGAAGCTGATTTCGCAAGGGATCGTCAGCCGCTTGAACAGCTCGGAGGCAAACATAAAGGCACCGTTGAGTACAACGAGAAACAGCGGATTCATGCCGTCCAGGTCACGGTTGATTTGGTCGGCCACGTTTTGGATGCTGCTTTCGATTTTTTCTTGGGGGATGTAGAGCCCAAATTCCTTGTCAATAACTTTTACTGTTTTCATTTTCAAAGGATTGAGGTTTGTTTGCCCTTTTGTTAAGGCGTTACAAATATACAAAATGCTTCGATAGGGTCAATCATACATGAAAAAAAACTAATTTTGCCCTCAATAACTATGGCCGATGTCTAATGGCCCATGGCTGTCTCTCTTATTGTTGGAGATCGCGGATCAAGTCCGCGATGACGCCCTTGGGTGTGACAGCCATAGTCATAAGCCATCGGCCTACTGAACAACTGAATAACTGATAACTGAACAACTGAATAACTGAACAACTGAAATGACTCCAATAGTAAGCATCATCATGGGAAGCACTTCCGACCTTCCCGTTCTCGAAAAAGCCGCACAGTTCTTCGACGAGATGGAAATCCCGTTCGAGATGAACGCCCTCAGTGCGCACCGCACGCCGCAAGAGGTTGAAACCTTTGCCCGCGAAGCCCAAGGGCGTGGCATCAAAGTCATCATTGCTGCCGCTGGCATGGCCGCCGCCTTGCCCGGCGTGATTGCCGCCAACACCACCTTGCCCGTCATCGGCGTGCCTGTCAAGGGTATGCTCGATGGGTTGGACGCCATGCTGTCCATCATCCAAATGCCTCCTGGCATCCCTGTGGCCACGGTGGGCGTGAACGGCGCCCTCAATGCCGCAATCCTTGCTTCTGAGATGCTGGCTTTAGGCGACGCACAAATCGCTGCCAAAGTGTCGAATTATAAGGATAACCTAAAGAACAAGATTACCAAGGCCAACGCCGAACTGAAAGAGGTGCAGTACAAGTTCAAGACGAACTGATTTGGTTTTTTGGGGAAACAAATCTTTCGTAAATCTGAAATAAATAGTAGAGACGGTGCATGCACCGTCTCTACAAATCAACTAAAACCAAATCATTATGAAAAAAAGCACTTACTTTATTCTTTTACAATCTTTTCGTGGTAGTGCGTCCCGTCTTTCATGGTGACGCGTAACAGGTACACCCCGGAGGACATTGTGCTCATGTCGATACTTTGAATGTTGTTGCGCCTTGTGGCAACCAGGCAACCAGCAAGGTTATAGAGTTCAACGCTCTCGGGCTCGTCGCCGTCGTCGAAGCGGAGGGTCAGCTGGTCTTTCACGGGGTTGGGGTAGAGGATAAACGGTGACGAGGGCTTTGCGGTCTCGGCGGTGTTGTCATAGTCGTCGTGTAGGGTGACGATATAAGCGCAGTAGCGCGAGTATCTCCTGCCGATGTAACCTGCAGCGATATCGCCGTTCTTCAGCATGATTAAGCTGGTTCCAAAATATGCAATAGATTGATTGCCAGGTAAATTAATGTCCCAATTCAGGTTCAAGTCGTTGTCGAGTCTCGCCAGTGAGACTTTGTATTGGCTCTCCTTGTCATAGAGCTGATAGACGGAGCCGTCGTCGGTGACCAAGGTCTGGCGCGGGAAACAATGGTTGATGCCAAACATGGGTGACGCTTTGATGAGGTTATGGTTCATGTCGAGTTTGGCCACTCCGACGCCACCTGTGGTAGGTGACAGTCGGGAGGTCTGAACGGCAATCAGATAGGTATCGTCTTCAAGCGGGACGATGTGTTCGTTGTTGCCGCCGTCATAACCTATGTTTTCGTCAAATTGTTTGTATAGGTGTCTGTCGATGAGGTTGAAGTCGGCATCGAAAAAATAGCCGATGATGGGCCATGGGCCGGAAGCCGGATAATAGCCTCCCATCAGGTAATAGGTTAGGGGCGACTCGGTGAAAACGCCAAAGCCCATTTCAGAATAGAGCAACAGGCTGTCACCACCAGGCTGCTGCACCTCTGTCTCGTAGTTCGGGGCGAAGATGGGTGAACCGTCGCGCGAGGTCTTGAGGGTTCCGTCGCGACCGATGCGTCTCAAATGGTGCTCGTTGTCGCTCCAGAAGGAGATGATGAAGTCACCCTGTGGGTCAATAATCCAAGGGTTAATGGCGAAATATTGTATGGAGGGCTCCACGTTGTAGAACGGAACAGTAATATCGTCATTTATGTTGAGGTCGGCATCAATGAAAATCATCCTGAAGTTGACGACGTAGAGGCTGTCAATGGAGTCATACACCCATCGGTCCTCAGTGAGGATGTAGGCTTCCTTGTCTTGGGGGTCGCGCATTAGGTAATCCCAGTCGGCGTAGGCGTCGATAATCAAGGAGTCGAGCACTTCGCCTTCGGGCGTGAGCTTGTAAAGCAGATGTTGGTAATCTTCGTAGATGTTTGGGGTGTACATCAACGTTTTGAACATCAAAGTCCCGTCTTCATTCTCGAAGATATTGCATCCAAAAAAGTCTTTGTCCATCTTCAAGATCATGCACTCGTTGACGATTTCCTGAGCATGACTTGTAAGGCAAGCAGCCATCAATAGGGTGACGATAAGTGAGTAAAGTCTAGTTTTCATGGTGTTTGAATTATGTAGATTGAATTTTAATGCTAATTATTCCGTTTCAAACCTATTTTTTCCGTTTCACATTGCAAAAATACAAACCAATACGGCTTTGTCAAGAAAAAAATTCAACTATTTTTCGTCATAGGGGATAAGCCGCTGGGTTTCAAGAAGAAAAAAAGCTTGGTTTTCGGATAATATTACATTAAAATGAATATTTTACCATTATAAATGAAATTATTCCGTTTTAATATGATTTTTATAAATAGTAAAGACGGTGCATGCACCGTCTCTACAAATCAACTAAAACCAAATTATTGTGAAAAAGACGCCCTTGCTCTATTGTTTTACTATTTTTTCGTGGTAGCTTGTCCCGTCTTTCACGGTGACTCGTAGCAA
Source organism: uncultured Bacteroidia bacterium (assembly GCA_902767725.1). Lineage (GTDB taxonomy): Bacteria > Bacteroidota > Bacteroidia > Bacteroidales > F082 > Limimorpha. The sequence goes on from CACXIM010000064.1 coordinate 9,757, forward strand.
ATAAACACCTGCAGGCAACACGGACATGTCGAGGCTTTCCAAGTGGCTATAAGTATTCATCAAGCGGCCTGACAGGTCAAAGATCTCAACGCCCAATGGCTCGATACCATCAGTGAAGCTGAGATTCAGTTGGTCTTTCACTGGGTTAGGATTAAAGCTGAAGGGTCGGTCAATGGTTGTAGCTTCAGGAGTGCTGTCGTAACCGTCGCGGATGATGTATAGATGGAAATGGTCACCGCTGTTTCCATAAGTGGTAAAGAAGGCTAGGGCAACGTCGCCGTTCTGCAGCGCTTTCAGGCATTGGCCATAGGCATAGTTGGATTGTCCCCCCGACAATGTGATGTTCCATAGGTTGTTTAAATCGTTGTCTAAGCGCACTAACCCCACGGAACTGTTGTTGTAGCCTTGGTGAATTTGATAGGCATGATATATGGTGTTTTCGTCAACCACGATGGTCTTGATAGGGCTCCCTGTAGCAGTCGACGACTCGACGCTTTTAACAACCAAAGGATTGTGCTCTGTGTCGTATTTGACCATGGAGGCTCTATATACGCCGTCGGGATGATGCATCTGTGCGGCCATGAGATAGGTTTTCGTGGAGGCGTTATTCTCGAATGGGACAAGGTGTTCGTGTCCTGCCCAATCAAAATAGGTGTTTTCATCCAGGTATTTATAGACGATGGTATCGGTTAGGACGAGATTCTCGTCGAAGGTATAGGCAATAAGAGGCCAGGGATGGTTGCTGTTGGTCCCAATGTAACCGCCAATCTTGAAATAAACTCGAGGCGATTCCTCGAGGATTCCGAAGCCTTGGCTGTAATAGGTCAGTGCGCTATCCGTAGGATGGGTGTTGCTCCAGTTAGGGGGAAGCATACGGTCGGTTTCGCTTTCGGCGACTATGGTGCCGTCAAGATGGATGCGCATCGTATGGAACACCCCATATTCATTCCAGTAGCTGTGTGCTACCAGATCGGTCCAATAGGAAACGATGAAGTCGTCTTCCGGGGTAAGGATCAGTTCGTCGATCGAAAGACGTTGTGGATCCACATCGCTGAAAATGGGAATGCTGACCGTTTCGGTGATGTTGAGGTCGGCATCGATGAAGGACATCCGGAAGATCTCCGTGCTGTCGGCATCTTCCCAATTGAAGCTGGCGATGACAAAGCGGTCTGTTGCTCCATTGATGCTGAAAAAGGTACCGTAATCAAATGCTACCGAATCAACCAATTGGCCTTCCGGTGTTGTCTTGCAGACGAGTAATCCATTTTCATAGTAATCGCTGCTATAATAGGCGATGCCCGTCAGGAGCGAGCCGTCGGAACACTCCATGATGTCGGTGTTTGAAAATAGTTTTCCGTTTTGTAGGGTGAATTCGCTGGCGATTTCCTGTCCATAACTTGTGATGCAGGCGGCCATCAGCAGGCCGGTGAGGAGAGAGTGTAGTTTAGTTTTCATGGTGCTTGATGATTATAGATGAATAATTTAAAAACAAAAATTCTGCTTGATGCTTATTATTTGCTATTTCACGACGCAAAAATACAAACTAAAAATGTTTTGTCAAGCGTTGTTTTCAATTTTTTAGGTATGCCCCGTAGGGGCTGCCTATTAATTGAAACGTCTGATTTCCTGTCCTATCTTGCCCCGTAGGGGCAGCCTTTTAATTGAAACGCCTGATTTCCTATCCCTACCTTACCCCGTAGGGGTTGCCTATTAATTGAAACATTTGGTTTTCTGACGTTTCAAATGGGTATTATTCGCTTCGTGTTTTGTTTGGACTAGGAAACAATTCTTGGAATTGTAGTCATGCCCCGTAGGGGCTGTCTTTTAATTGAAACGCCTGATTTCCTGTCGTTACCTTACCCCGTAGGGGTTTTCTTTTTCTTTGTTATTCCATCTCGC
>CACXIM010000065.1 GCA_902767725.1 uncultured Bacteroidia bacterium
ACCATCACGCTCGACACTCCGTTCCAATACGACGGCACGAGCAACCTGATGATTGGTATGCACGAGTACACCCCGGGCTACAGCACCCGTTACTTCTACTACACCAACGCTTCGAATGCTCTGATTTCTGCTCACAGCGACACTGCTGATCCTGATCCGTTCAACATTGGTGCATTCACTGGTACGAAGTATGTCCAAAGCTATCGTCCTAACCTGCAGCTTGAAATTAATGGCAGCGGTGTGATTCCTGGCAGTGGTGAGAATCCTTATGGTCCTGGTACCGACCCGATCCAAGAAGAGCGCGAGAGCGTTATCGTCTGGTCGAACTGCCTCGACAAGGATATGTACATGGAAAATGTTGACGTCACTGTGCTGCTCAACAGCGCTGACAGTCCGGAAGGCACTGTCGTGACCTTGACCAATTTGAACGATGTTGAACAGGCTATGACACAGTGAACATTTGGGAACCCGCTCACTTGCGTTATGTGATGATTGAGATCCTCTACAAAGTGGGCAACATCTACGTCTCCCGTACTGGCTGGGCCATGTGGGACGGTATTGATATTTCTGGCGGTGACACTCCTGCCCCAGTTCCTGGTGATGGCGACACCTTCAGCGTTGACTTCGAAGCTGGCCTGCCCACTGGCTGGACCGTTAACGATGCCAACAACGACGGTTGGACTTGGTGCTTGACCAGCGCCATCCCGACCACTTGGACGTACTACTCAAGCTTGAGCCTTGACTGGTATCACAGTGGTTCGAATGCCATCTGCAGCGGCAGCTACATCAACGGTGTGGGTGCCCTCACTCCGAATGAATACCTGATTTCACCTGCCACGAATATTGCCAGCGGTTCTCAACTGAGCTTCTGGGTGGCCGCCACCGACGCCAGCTATCCTGCTGACCACTTCGGTGTGTTCGTTTCGACGACCGGCACCAACCCGGACGACTTCGAGAGCGTCCAGGAATGGACCCTGACCGCCAAGAAGAGCGGTATGGTTGGTGGCGCTGCCTCACGCGACGGCCGTGGCCTGAGACTTGGCACTTGGTACAACTACACTGTTGACCTGAGCGCATACGCTGGCAATGCCCGCTACATCGCCTTCCGTCACTTCAACTGCTACGACCAGTACATCATGGTCCTGGATGACATCCAACTGACCTCTGGTGCCAAGAGTGACGACCGTCACCTTGAATATTATAAGGTGATGTGCACCTCGATCGACGGTGTGCCGATCTTCAATCACAACACTGTGCATCCGTTCTGCCAGCTGTCGACCGACGAGCCTTACAATGCTCCGCTGGTTGAAGGCGAACACTACCTCTGCAAGGTTGCTTGCATGTACAGCGGTGTATGAGCCTTGCGATCACTGGGGACCTGTTGACGAAGTCACTGTGAACACCGCCACCAATGGTAACCACATCGAGTGGGTGTTTGAACACGGCTTCAACCCCTACGGTAGCGATGATCCAGGCGTAATTCCTGGTGAAGGCGACAACTTCAGCGTTGACTTCGAAGGCGGCATGCCTGCTGGCTGGACCGTTAACGATGCCAACAACGACGGTTGGACATGGTGCTTGACCAGCGCCATCCCGACCACCTGGACGTACTACGCAAGCTTGAGCCTTGACTGGTACCACAGTGGTTCGAACGCCATCTGCAGCGGTAGCTACATCAACGGTGTGGGTGCCCTCACTCCGAATGAATACCTGATTTCGCCTGCCACGAATATTGCCAACGGTGCTCAACTGAGCTTCTGGGTGGCCGCCACCGACGCCAGCTATCCTGCTGACCACTTCGGTGTGTTCGTTTCGACGACCGGCACCAACCCGAGCGACTTCGAGAGCGTCCAAGAATGGACCCTGACCGCCAAGAAGAGCGGTATGGTTGGTGGCGCCGCCTCACGCGACGGCCGTGGCCTGAGACTGGGCACTTGGTACAACTACACTGTTGACCTGAGCGCCTATGCCGGCAATGCCCGCTACATCGCCTTCCGTCACTTCAATTGCACCGACCAGTACATCATGGTTCTGGACGACATCACTCTGACCTCTGGTGCCAAGAGCTACAACGCCATGGCAAGCGGTATGTTGAACAATGGCTCCTATGCCTTCAACATCACCGATATCGCCAACTACGACGAGCGTGTGTACTTCCTGTACAACCTGGTCAATGACAATCGTTTCGATGTCATCAATGGTGAAGCCAATGGTATGTTCATCATCAGCGCCACCAACGCCAGCCTCGACCTCGAAGAAGCTGTTAACGACTTCGTCTACAACAACAACATCGAGTTCGGTCTTATGGACAAGGTTCAGGCTGCTGATGTGGCTAACGCCTACAAGTCGAGCCTGCCTTCTGGCTTCGTCAACTCCTTGATGATGGATATGTACATCCAATCGCGTGAGAACAACATGTGCGAATTCGCCGATCCGTTCTGCACCGATAATGGTATGTACGAGTTCCCGGCTGGGGTACTACATGCGTATAGGTGATGCTGGTGCAATGGACATCCACATGTACAGCACGCCTCAAGTTGATATCGACTTCTGCTGCTGGGGTCCCTTCGACGATCCGACCTCACCTTGCCCCTACGGCTTGACTGAAGACAAGGTTGTCAGCTGCAGCTACAGCACCAGCTGGACTGAGCACTGCATGATTCCTGCCACTGCTCAGACTGGTGAGTACTACATCTTGGTGATCACCAACTACTCGAACCAGACTTGCAACATCAACTTCAGCATGGTTGAAGGTAACGGCTCGACCGACTGCGGTATCCTGCCTCCGACCGACATCATCGGCTTCTTGATTACGCAAGACGGTGAATACCTCGCCTTTGCTGGTCCTACCGAGCGCGAGTACACCGACATCGACGAGTTCGGTGACCACACTTATTGCGTCCGCCCGATCTATCCTGGTGAAATGAACTTGCCCGACCATAACTATGGTTGGTCAATGGGCTGCCCGGTCTGCGCCGATAACAATGGTGAAATCACCTGCGAACCCGGCTGGCCGATACACGCCGAAGAGATGGGTGCTACCGATCAAGTGAAGATCTGGTGGGGTGAAGAAAATCCTGGTCCAGGTCCTGGCGGTGATGCCGATACCTTCACCGTTAACTTCGATGGTGGCATGCCCGCTGGCTGGACAACCATCGACGCTGATAACGACGGTTACAACTGGATCCTTGGCTCTGCCTGCGACGGTATCTACCTCAGTGGTGGTAACCTCAGCGGCTCTGGCCACAACTCCTCTGCCGACCTCATCGTCTCCGGCTCCTACAGCAATGTGGTGGGTGCCCTGATGCCTGACAACTATCTGGTGACACCTCAAGTGAACCTGGCTGCTGGATCTACCTTCAGCTTCTGGGCTTGCGGACAGGATGCCAATTATGTCGCTGAGCACTTCGGAGTGTTCGTTTCCGACAACGGTACGAGCGACTGGACGATGGTTCAAGAGTGGACGATGACCGCTAAGGGCGGTGGCGTCATGAGCTACGGCCGCGATGGCAACACCCGTGCACAAGGCTCATGGCATCAGTACACTGTTGACCTGAGCGCCTTCGCTGGTCAGAAGTACATCGCCATCCGTCACTTCAGCTGCACCGACCAGTTCATCCTCGACGTCGACGACATCGAGCTGAGTGCTGGTGGTAAGAGCAACCGTGCTGCAATCGATTACTTCAACGTGTATCGTTCGACCGACAACGCGAACTACAGTGTCATTGGTACTGTTGCTTACGATGCTGCTGCCACGTACTACGAGTACATTGACACGCCTGAAGCTGCTGGTACTTACTACTATCAGGTGAAGGCCGTGTATGACAACGGTTGCGTGTCCGAAGCTGCTGCTGCCTTCGACAACCCGGCTCAGAACTATGTCCAAGCCGAGGTCACGGGTATGGGTGAGAACAACGACAACGTCGCTCTGTACCCGAACCCGACGAGCGGCAACGTGACGATCGAGGCCAACGGCATGAGCCGCATCACGGTTGTGAGCGTGCTTGGCCAGGTGGTCTACGACGCCGAAGTCAATGCCGACAACGTGACCCTGAACATGAGCCAGTTCAACGCTGGCATGTACATGGTGCGTGTCTACACTGAGGAAGGTGTGGTCGTCAAGCGCGTCACTGTCATGCACATGCAATAAATGACAATCGGTTTGTAGAGACGGTGCATGCACCGTCTCTACCAGACCTGATGAAAAATTGGGCGGCATCCCACTGGGGTGCCGCCCTTTTTTATTATTTTTGCGCCCAAATTTCAGACTATGACCATCAAAGAAATACAAGACAGCATCGTAGAAGATTTCTCCATGTTTGACGATTGGATGGACCGTTACGCCATGCTGATTGAGATGGGGAAGGAGTGCCCCATCATCGACGATAAATACCGCGACGAGGCCCACCTTATCAATGGATGCCAGTCGCGCGTGTGGCTCAATGCCGAGCTGAAAGATGGCAAGGTGTATTATAGTGCCGATAGCGATGCCGTCATCACCAAGGGTATCGTGAACCTTTTAATTAAGGTGTTTTCAGGCCAGACCCCTGAAGACATTCTTGCCGCCGACCTTTCGTTCTTAGACAAAATCGGGTTGAAGGAACATTTGTCGCCCACGCGTTCCAACGGATTGTTGGCTATGTTGAAACAGATGCTGCTTTATGCAGAGGCATTTAAACTGAAGGAGGAAAAGGTATGACACAGGAAGAGACCAACACCTTAAAAGAGACCGTCATTTCGGTTCTTAAAACGATATACGACCCGGAAATTCCCGTCGACATTTGGACGCTTCACCTAGTTTATGGCGTGGAAGTCGATGAAGAGGGCAACGTGAAGATTGTAATGACTGTGACAGCCCCCAACTGTCCCGTGGCCGAGACCTTGCCTGCTGAGGTGCGTAACCGCGTGCAAGCCATCATGGGCGTGAAAAAAGTCGACGTGGAATTGACTTTCGACCCTGTGTGGAGCATCGACATGCTCTCCGATGAGGCCAAAGCTGAATTGGGTCTGGATGGGGATTTCGGCAGTTTTACTGCGGCAGACTTTTTGTATTGAAAATTCCGCCTTACATGTCATTCCTGCTTAGGCTTGTGCGTTGCAGGGAATCTATGTGAGGCGGAATTTTTGTCATGACGGTTTTAGAAGCCATAGATCCCATGCTATCCCACTTGCCAGCGTTGGGATGACATGCCTTCTAAAACCTGCTAGAGATTCTCATAGTTTTCCAACAAATCTTTCGCCATTCCTAGGAACATAAACGCCACGGCGTTAAAGTCCATGTTGAGGTCCTTGCTGAGGCCAATGCGGTCCTTGAAGATGGCCACGTTGAACCATTGCAGGCACTGGAAAGCGCGGTGGAAATAGAGGCGTTGCAGCTCTTCCTTGGTGGGTTTGTGGCCTACGTAGGCCTCCAATAGCGACAAGGCCTTGTCGAAGCCCACATTGCCGTAACAGGCGATGTCGTAGAATGGGTCGTTCATGCCGGCAAATTCCCAGTCCAAAACGTACAGCTTGTCGCCGCTGATGACGAGGTTGGTGGGTTGGTAGTCGCAGTGGCAGGGCACCTTGGGCACATTGGTTTGTGTGGCGCGGATGGCGTCGAGCTTCTTGCGGAGGTCGAGGTATTCTTGAGGAAACACATAACCCGTTTCGAGGCAGTAATTCTGGTCAGCATCGAGGCGGCCAAAGGCGTTGTAGTCGCGGAACTTCATGTCGGAGTTGTGGATTTTCTTCAAGGCAGCCACTGACATGGCGTTGTAGGAAACCACGTCGGTGGTGCTCATGATGGTGCCTTCCACGTATTCGGCCAGCTTCTCACCTGAGCGAATCTCGACATATTCCGTGATGTTGTTCAGACCCAAACGGTTGACTTCCTGAATATTGGCCCATTCCTCTTCGCGGTCGACGAACTTTTCGGCAAACTTGCCTGGTACACGGTAGGTATATTTCTTGCCTTGGCATTCAACGACGTAGGTGTAGTTGCTCATGCCACCTTCAAGGCGCATTACGATTTTGGCGTCGTGGGCATGAAGTAGTGCGTTTACTCTAAAAATAATGTAGTCTTCAATAGTCATGGTAGTATGTTTTTAATGTATTATTGCCATTTGATTTGGTCGGCAAAGATACGTTTTATTCGCATTGCATTGAAATTTCGGGAGCGTCTTTTTATTGAATTGTAATTTATTTCAATTGGAAATACCTTGATAAGTGATTTTATTGTATTTTTGCAGCCGCAAAGCTTACTGAGCTTGTCGAAGCAGGGGATTTAGCTCATCTGGTAGAGCGTCAGGTTCGCAATCTGAAGGTGGCCGGTTCGAGTCCGGTAATCTCCACGAAATCAAAAAGAAAAAGAAAGCCGCTGATTATTCAACGGCTTGTTTTGTTTCTGCGATTTGGTTGACCACAACGACATGCTCGTTTTTCAGACGCACCTTCAGCCAACGTTCGATGCGGTCGTGGTTCTCGTCAGGCATGGGTTTTTGTGTGGTGATGAAGGCAATGATCTGTTCGGTAGCGGTGCTGTCGGTTACGTTGACCGCAGCGCCACTGCTTAGGCTTACCCCAATGATGTTGGGGTATTGCGTGAACAGTTCTTTGGAAATGGCATCGACGGGAAGCTCCTTCGACTGATAGTCGGAAAGCGCTGCCGTTAGTTTGGCAATGCTGTCGTTCAAAGTCTTGATTTGTTGGTCGTTGTGCTCCAAGAAGCCTTTCATCATCTCGGTTTCAGAGAACTCCTGGCGCATGCTGGTGGCGTCTTCGTGGAAAACGATTTGGCTGCGCGTGATGCCGTATTCCTCTGCGCTTTTGTAGAATTTCTTTTTGGCTTCGTCGGTCAAGGTCTCACCGGCAAGGAACAGCTCCAATTTGGGCGCTTTACGAGAATAGGTGGCTTTGTGGTCGTAGATGAAGCATTTGCCGAGGTTCTTGTTTTCGGCCACCAAACGCTCGGCATGGGTGGTGAAATTGTTCTCTTTGATGACGCTGATGGCGGAGAGGATGCTGGGCACGATGACGACAATCAAAATGACGGCCATCCAATGTTTGGGAAGGCGCTTGTGGTTTTCATCCGTGTTTTCGACGATGGGGAAGCGGAAATACTTCACGGCGGCGAAGGTGGCCAAGGCAATGAAAATGCTGTTGATGATAAAGAGGTAGAGTGCGCCAAAGATGACCGAGCCTTTCCAGATGGAGATACCGTAGCCTACAGTGCAAAGCGGAGGCATGAGTGCTGTGGCGATGGCCACGCCCGTGATGACGCTGCCCTTGTCCTTACGCGAGGTTTCGATGATGCCTGCCAAACCACCGAAGAGGGCGATGAGCACGTCATAAATGGTGGGGTTGGTACGGGCCAATAATTCGGAAGGATTGGCCAGACTCAGCGGACTGAGCAGGAAAAACAGCGAAGAGGCGATGATGCTAATACCTACCATCACGCCAAAGTTCTTTAGTGATTCTTTCACCAAATGATTGTCTTCGGTGCCAAGTCCTAAGCCGAATCCCAAGATGGGTCCCATCACGGGTGAGACCAACATGGCGCCGATGATGACGGGGATGGAGTTGACGTTTAAGCCCACCGAAGCGATGATGATGGCGCAGGCCAGGATGAAGACATTGGTGCCTTTGAAGGCGATGTTCTTTCGGATGCTGGTGCTGGCGTTCTCGTAGTCGATCTCATCGGCGATGTGGATGAGCGATTTCAAATATATGAGAATCCTTCGGATGATGTTTTTCATAGGTTGATGCAATAGTAGGTTGCAAAGAACTGCATTTTTCTTGAATTGTGCAAGAATGAGTATGGAAAATAATACTTTGGATTCCCCTGCGGGGAATGGAGTGTTTCATCAAGTTATAATGCGGCGGCATGAAGATTCAACATTACGTAAACACCACAAGCCGCCGCAGTTAACATAACAACGGACCTCCATTCCCCGCAGGGGAAACTATTTCATCTGGTGAAAATGCTTCTGACTGCAATCAGCATGGGGAAGATTTCGACACGTCCCAAGAGCATGATGAGCATGGCAATCACCTTCTGAAAACCTAAAAAACCAGCATAATTGCCCATGGAGCCAACTTCGCCGAAACCAGGTCCAACGCTGCCTATGCAGGCGATGGAAGCAGTGATTGAGGTCTTGAAGTCCATGCTGATGGCAAAGGCCATGGCGCCGATGGCGATGATGAGGACGTACACGCCCATGAAGGCGATGATGGAAGTGATGTTTTCTTCTGTTTTCACCTGCCCGTCGAGTTTGGTCCGGTTGACGTTCTTGACCCCGATGAGAGAACTCACCAAACCTTTCAGACTCTTGACGACAATGACGAAACGGTCCATCTTGATGCCGCCCGAGGTGGAGCCTGAGCAGCCGCAAACCAAGGAGCAGAGCAAAAGAATGCCCATGCTGCCCGTGGGCCAGATGTTGGTGTCGGCGGTGGCGAAGCCCGTCGTCGTGGAAAGCGAACAGACTTGGAAAGCTGCCAAGCGTAGGGCTCGTGGGAAAGTGGCACAATAACCGGTGAAATACAAATTGGCCGTGACGCCAAGGATGGCTATCGTGACGAGGGCGAGAAACCATCGGATGACTTGCGTGTTGAAGAGGTTTTTGTGTGTGCGCTTGTCGGGCCAGACCGTCGAGAACATCAAACTGAAATTGGTGGCACCCATGAGCATGGCTACGATAAGGATGATTTCTACGGCGACGTTGTCGTAAAAAGCGACACTGATGTTTTTTGTGCAGAAACCGCAAGTGCTACAGGCCGACATGGCCAAGGTGGTGGCGTCGAACCATGGCATCTTTGTGAGGCGTAAGGCAATGGTGGAGAAGGAAGTGATGATCAGATAGACGGCAATCATCCGGTAGACGAAATGCTTTTTCCGTCCACCATAATATGATTTGGCGAGGTCCGACAGCTCAGCGCTGGCCAATACGGAATGACGGTCGTGCTGCCCAGAGATGACCAATGAAACCAAGGTGACAATGCCGATGCCTCCAATCCAGGCCGAAGCTATACGCCAGAACTGCAAGCCGTTGGGCAGCGCTTCGATGTTGTTGAGGATGGAGGCACCTGTTGTTGTAAAGCCTGATACACTTTCAAAGAAGGCGTTGACGACGGTGAACTCTCCACCAAACAATAGATAAGGTATAGCTCCAAAGATGCAGGCTGCTATCCAACAACCCGTGACGATGCGGAAACCATCCTCAACAGTCATCTTTTCTTGTGGCTTGGTGCCGATGATGGCAAAGAAACCGCTGAGAAGTGCGGCCATGCCTGAGAAGACCAAGGGATTGAAACTGTCGTCCATGTTGTTTCTGAAGGCGATAAATGCTGAGATAAACATAAGTACGGCTACACCTAATAATGAGAAGCCTGCATAACGGATGGTGGTATTCCATTTCTTCATTTGCCGTCGATTTTGAAAAACAGAAGCAAAAATATTTCGACGTTTTTTATGAGTCAATACAATAATGTTTATCTTTGCATTGATAAAATCAATAAAGAGATGACATTACAACAATTGGAATACATCATCGCTGTGGAGCAGCATGGTTATTTTGTCAACGCTGCTGATGCTTGTGGTGTGACGCAATCCACTCTAAGTCTGATGATTAAGAAGTTGGAGGAGGAGCTGGATATCAAAATCTTCAACCGCGACACCCATCCCGTCACTGTCACCGAAATGGGCCGAAAGGTGATTGATGAGGCGAAGATGGCCATCTATCACACCAAACAGCTGGTGGAGCTAACCCGTACGGAAAAGGAACAGGCTTCTGGTGACCTTAGCATCGCATTGACAACTACGGTGGCACCGGTGATTATGCCTGGGCTTTTCCATTATATGAGGACCAAATATCCATCGATAAATCTGCGGGTGGAGGAAATGATTACGACCACAATAATCGAAAAGGTGAAGAAAGCCGAAATCGACATGGGTGTTTTGACATATCCTGTCAATGACCCTGATTTGTTGGAGATACCACTGTATCACGAGAGATTCTTTGCATACGTCTCACCGAAAGATGCCCTGTATCAAGAGGAGAGCATTGAGCGTACTCAATTGTCGAAATATAAGGTGTGGACGATGAAAGACGGTGTGCAGCTGTTCGACCGATCGAAGGTGCTGTCGGAGGAGGAAATCAGATACGATAAGTTGTACGAAGGTGGCCGTGTGGGTATTTTGATCCAGATCACGGATGAAAATGGGGGTATCACCGTTGTACCCGAGTCGCATCTGCATTTGTTGCCCGAGACGGTAAAAGACCGTATCAGGCCAATCGTCAATCCAGTGCCAGAGCGTACGATAGGTTTGGCTTTCAGGAAAGACTATGTGCATGAGCGCATGATGAATATCGTCATCAAGGCCATCAAACCGATGGTTCCATCAGAGTTCCTCGACGGTGTGATACGGACGGATTATCTGAGACTATAAGACTGCGGAAACAACCTCTGCAATCTGTTCCAGCCATTCCTTGTCGACGGCATCGAACGTGGCCAGTTTCTCGCTGTCGATGTCCAACACGCCGATGACCTCGTCACCTTTGAATAAAGGCACTACAATCTCGCTTCGTGATTCTGAGCTACATGCGATGTGACCAGGGAACTGCTCGACGTCTTCTACGACGTAGGTCTTTTTCTCTTTCCATGATGTGCCGCACACACCTTTACCGAAGCCGATGCGGGTGCAAGCCACAGGGCCTTGGAAGGGACCGAGCACTAGCTGATTGTCAATGACACGGTAGAAGCCTGTCCACCAGAAGTGGAAGGCCTCTTGGATCAGTGCGGCCACATTGGCCATATTGGCGACGGCGTCGCTCTCGTCCTTTACCATCGCCTTGACTTGGGCGAGGAGGAGTTTGTAGGTTTCGTTTTTATCCATGTTTGTTGTCTTAATCCCCACACTGCGCTGCGCTGGTGTGGGGTAAATAAAGTGTCGTCTCTTCGAGACGGGTTTGAACTGCAAAAGTAATGAAAATCTTAAATCTTAAATTTTGAATCTTTAAATCTTGAATTTTCTTACCTTTGCACCTCGTTTAAAATAGCCTGTAAAATGAAAAAAGATATTCCCGTATTGCTGCTCACTGGTTACCTCGGTAGCGGCAAGACCACTGTGGTCAACAAGATATTGAACAACCGTAAGGGCATTAAGTTTGCTGTGATTGTCAACGACATAGGCGAAGTCAACATCGATGCCGACCTGATCGAAAAAGGCGGTGTGGTAGGGCAGAAGGACGATAGTTTGGTCGCCTTGCAAAACGGCTGCATCTGCTGCACCTTGAAGATGGACCTCATCCAACAACTGCATGAGATTATCGTCATGAAGAAGTTCGACTACATCGTCATCGAGGCCAGTGGTATCTGCGAGCCTGAGCCCATCGCCCAAACGATTTGCTCCTTCCCCGACATGGCTTGGCAACTCACCAAGGACGGTATACCGATTCTTGACTGCATCGTGACGGTGGTCGACGCGCTGCGTATGCAGAGTGAGTTCGGCTGTGGCGATGACTTGATGAAGAAGAATCTGGCCGAGGACGACTTGGAAAGTCTTGTCATCCAGCAGATTGAGTTCTGCAACATTATCTTGTTGAACAAAGCCTCTGAGGTCACGCCTGAGGAGCTGGGTCGCGTGAAGAGCATCATCTGCGCTTTGCAGCCCACCGCCGAGATTATCACCTGTGATTATGGTGATGTTGATTTCGACAAAATCCTCAATACTAAGATGTTCGACTTCGACCAGGTGGCCACCTCTGCCGCATGGATTAAGGGTGTGGAAGGCGCTGTTGTTGAAGACGATGATGAAGATGAACATGAGCACCATCATCACGACGACGACGATGATGACGAAGACGAACACGAGCATCATCACCATGACCATGATGACGAGGCACATGACCATCATCGGGACGATGATGGCGACAATGGGCATGGTCATCACCATCATCACCACCACGACCACGAAGGCGGTGAAGTGGAGGAATACGGCATCGGCACCTTTGTGTATTACCGTCGCGAGCCGTTCAACATGGCGCGTTTCGATGAGTTTGTGGCGCGCAAGATGCCGAAGAACGTCATCCGTGTGAAGGGCATCTGCTATTTCAAGAACGAGATGGACAACTGCTACATCTTTGAGCAGGCGGGTAAGCAGGTGCAGTTGCGCGATGCTGGCCTGTGGTTTGCCACCATGCCCGCCAATGAGCTGGAAGTTTTCATGGACCGTGAGCCCACCCTTCGCCGCGATTGGGACGACACCTACGGCGATCGCATGCAGAAACTCGTCTTCATCGGCCAACACTTGGACAAGGAAGCCTTGGTGAAGGATCTGGATGCTTGCTTGACGAGGTAATATAAAAACCCGACACTACGTATTGGGGTGTGTTCGGGTCGTCCTTTGACTACGTCGAATCTTCGATTTCAGGACTTCTTCTTTCTGCTTTTGACTTAAGAAAAAAGCCCAGGTGAACTGGGCTATTCTTTCGTTAATCGGCAGGACTGCACTCATTGTCGATTTTACCTGAGAGATACTCTCCCTCAGAACGACAGTGCAAAATTACAACTTTTCCATGAACCCGCAAGAGGGATGGCGAAATATCAATCTTTTTGTGGTGTGTTCTTGCATCTTTGTTGATAACTTTTGATGAATAGTCATTGCTTTTCCGTCATAATAGTATTAGCCAAGGGGTTAGTTTTTGTTTCTAATTTGATTACAAAATGTTCCCAAATTTGCGAACATTAAAACTTTTATGTATTTTTGCAGCGCAATGGTAGTTACGTTCGAAGAGACATACCTTCAAGAGCTTTATGTTGATGGCAATACTAAGGACAAGAAACATCGGTTTCAACCACAAATCGTTTCGAAGTACGTGAAAGTCATTAACTTGATGAAGCAACAAGAGAATGTGTTGGGCCTTACAAAGTTCGGCTCACTGCATTATGAGAAATTGCATGGCGATAAGGAAGGGAAGTCCTCTGTCCGAGTCAACGACCAATACCGTATTGAGTTTACGGAGGGCATGGAGGCAGGTAAACAAATTGCAACGATATGCAACATCACGGATTTGTCAAACCATTACAAATAAAGGAGGAACAGATTATGACAACGCATGAAGGAGTTGACCCTCAGATGATAGCAAACAACCTGAGATCCTATCAACCTACGCATCCAGGAGAGGTGCTGAAGGATGAACTTGAATATCGTGGTATCTCGCAGCGAAGCTTGGCCAGAGAGATGGGTATTTCTTATTCTGTCCTCAACGAGGTACTGAATGGTAAACGCGCCCTTAATATCGAGTTGGCCTTAATGATGGAAGCGGCTTTGGGGGTGGATGCAGCACCATTATTGGCTATGCAAAACGAATATGATATGCAAATGGCCGAACGCAACGAGTCGTTTATGGAGAAATTGAAGCAGATTCGTCGTGTTGCTGCAGTATTCTAGAGTTTAGACTTGTTACTATGGAACAAATCATACAAACAATAAGCGGATGGGTGTGGAGTCCGGCATTAGTGGCCATCTGCCTCTTGGCGGGACTTTATTTCTCCATCGGCACGCGCTTTGTGCAGGTGCGACGACTGCGCGAGATGGCAAGGCTGCTCTTCTCCACTGATAAATCACAGAAGACGGGCATCACCTCGTTTCAGGCATTTTCGATGGCTTTGTCGGGGCGCGTGGGCACGGGTAACATCGTGGGTGTGGCCACAGCCATAGGCTACGGCGGCCCAGGTGCCATCGTGTGGATGTGGATCATCGCCTTTTTGGGCGCAGGCTCTGCCTTCTCCGAGGCTACTTTGGCGCAGATCTATAAGGAAGAACACAAAGGCCAGTTCCGTGGCGGACCGGCCTATTATATCGAGAAGGGTTTGCACAGCAAATGGCTCGCGGTGGTGTTTGCCGTCACCGCAGTCTTGGCTGCGGGTTTCTTCATGCCGCCGGTGCAATCCAACGGCATCGCCCTTTCTTTTGCCAACACCTTTAATATCAATCCGGCCATCGTGGGCGGAGCAGTGGCTTTGCTCATCGGCATCGTTGTGATTGGCGGCGTGAACCGCATCGCCAACGTGGCGCAGATCGTGGCTCCTTTCATGGCCATCCTTTATATCTTGTTGGCTATCGTGGTCTTGATTATCAATGCGAAAGTGGTGCCTTCTGTCTTCATGGATATGATTCGTGGCGCTTTCGGCATGCATCAGGTCTTGGGTGGTATCTTGGGCTCGACCATCGCCTGGGGCGTGAAGCGTGGCATCTATTCCAACGAGGCGGGGCAAGGCACGGGTGCCATCGTGGCAGGTGCAGCCAAGGTATCGCACCCAGTCAAGCAAGGACTGGTTCAAGCGTTTTCGGTGTATATCGACACCTTATTAGTTTGTACTGCTACTGCTGTGATGATTCTGGCCTGCAAGACCTACAATGTCTTTGATGCCTCAGGCAATCTTCTTTTGTCTGCCAATGGCACGGAGATGGGTGCACCG
The DNA here is from genome assembly GCA_902767725.1 of uncultured Bacteroidia bacterium. Classification (GTDB taxonomy): domain Bacteria; phylum Bacteroidota; class Bacteroidia; order Bacteroidales; family F082; genus Limimorpha. The sequence goes on from CACXIM010000065.1 coordinate 14,464, forward strand.
GGCGTAAGCTACACTACGGCGGCATTAGGCACGTTGCTGGGCGTCAAGACGGGAGGCATCATCATTTCCATTGCCTTGTTTTTCTTCGCTTTCACTACCATCATGGCCTATTATTACTATGCGGAGACCAACCTCGTATATCTCTTCGGTAAAGGCCGCAAGGAGCACATCCTGATTTGGGTGTTGCGCCTCGGCGTGGTGGGCATGGTGTTCTTTGGCTCGTTGTATGAGGCCAAATCGATGTGGGACCTCGGCGACATCGGTGTAGGCATGATGGCGTGGATCAACATTATCGCCATCCTGTTGCTCTCGCCTAAGGCCTTCAAGGCATTGAAATCCTACGAACGCCAGAAGAAGGAAGGCAAGGAACCCGTCTTCGACCCGAAGGAAATCGGCGCGAAGGGGGCGGAGTTCTGGGAAAAGGGTTAGGGGATTGCCTGCGGCAAGAAAGGCTCTGCCTTCGGCGTAGCTAAATCTCTCCAAAATCTTTTTAAAATCTCTCAAAATCAGAGCGAAAGATTTTTGAACGATTTTTGTATAGATTTTCTCAGATTTCTTGCGAAGCAATTCCAGACATGTCTCGTAATAATTCCAGCGCCTGCGTCACCGTGCTAACCTCTTTGACAGTGAGTTGCAGCTTATCGTTGGTCTCCTTGAGCGCGGTGCGCTTCGGGTGGCTCATGATGTACTGCATAATCTGCATGTAGGTGGGACTTTCGTAGTATTTAGAGGCCTGGTTGCTGACGAAATAGGCTGTCATGTTGTGGTGACGTAATAGAATCTTCTCGAAACCAAGGTCTTTTGCAATCCAACGCAAACGCACGGTGTTCAACAAGTCGTTGACCTGTTTCGGGATAGGTCCAAAGCGGTCGATGAGGTGGTCGGTGAATTTCATTAGGCTCTCCTCGGTCTTGGTGCGGTCGAGCTCGCTGTAGAGGCTGACGCGCTCTTGCGTCGAGTTGATATAGTCGGCGGGGAAACGTACCTCCATATCGGTCTCGATGGTGCAGTCGGCAACGTAGGATTTCTCTTCTTCTTTATCGAAGATATCCTGAAATTCAGTCTCTTTCAGTTCGAGGATGGCCTCGTCGAGGATCTTATGGTAGGTCTCGAATCCGATGTCGTTGATGAAGCCGCGCGCATGGCGATGTTGATGCCTTCGCCAAGATCGGAGAACTCCTCCAAGGCGCGGAGACGTTTTTGTGCCTCTTGGGTCAAGGTGTTGAGAGGTGGCGTCAACAGGTAACAGAAAGCCTTCTTGTTGGACCGGCCTACACGTCCGCGCAGCTGATGTAGGTCGCTGAGGCCATAACGGTGCGCGTCGTTGATGATGATGGTGTTGGCATTGGGGATGTCCAAACCTGATTCAACGATGGTGGTGCAAAGCAGCACGTCATAGTCGCCGTTGATGAAGCCAAGCATGATGTCCTCAAGCTTCGAGCCTTCCATCTGGCCATGCGCGACGGCGATGCGTACACCCGGAACGTACTTCAAGATGAAGTCGTGCACATCCATGATGTTCTGTATGCGGTTGTGGATGAAGAAGACCTGACCGTTGCGTGCGAGTTCAAACTGGATGGCGTCGCGGATGAGCTCGCCGTCAAAGCCGCGCAACTCGGTCTGCACGGGATAGCGGTTGGGTGGGGGTGTGGTGATGACGCTGAGGTCGCGGGCACCCATCATGGAGAACTGCAGGGTTCTCGGGATAGGCGTGGCGGTCAAAGTCAGCGTGTCGACGTTGGCCTTCATCTCTTTCAGCTTCTCCTTCACGGCCACGCCGAATTTCTGCTCCTCGTCGATGATGAGCAAGCCCAAGTCCTTGAATTTCACATCTTTTCCTGTGAGACGATGTGTCCCGATGATGATGTCGATTTCACCTTTCTCGAGTTTCTTCAGGATTTCGGTCTGTTGCTTGGTGGTCTTAAAACGGTTGAGGTATTCTATGGTGACGGGGAAGCCGTCGAAGCGTTCAGTGAAGGTGTGGTAGTGTTGCAGGGCTAATACGGTCGTCGGCACGAGTACAGCCACTTGTTTAGAGTCGCAGCAGGCCTTGAAGGCGGCGCGCATGGCCACCTCGGTCTTGCCGAAGCCCACATCGCCGCACACGAGGCGGTCCATGGGGTTCTCGCTCTCCATGTCGCGTTTCACGTCGTTGGTGGCTTTCAGCTGGTCGGGGGTGTCCTCATAGATGAACGATGCCTCCAACTCGTTTTGCAGGTAGTTGTCGGGCGAGAACTTGAAGCCAGGCGTGCGTTTGCGTTCGGCGTAGAGTTTAATAAGTTCGCGCGCTATGTCCTTGACCTTGCTCTTGGTCTTGTTTTTCAGTCGGTTCCATGCGCCGCTGCCGAGGGTGCTGAGTTTGGGTTCGGTGCCGTCCTTG
>CACXIM010000066.1 GCA_902767725.1 uncultured Bacteroidia bacterium
AAGCTAATGGAGGCAATCATAGCCACGAAAAAAGTAAGTAACTTTTTCATAGATAATAATTTAATGTTAATAATTAAGTTAATTGCATTCAATTCAATTGGCTCGTTTTCTGTTTTTTGTCCATACTATAAGACCGTGCAAATATAAAGCATTCATTTGAATTGCCAAACCGATATTCAATAAACAATATTCGATTTTTTTTCGAAAAAAATCAACATTATTTGTTCATAACTTATAAGGATTTGATTCTGTTAGGATTGAAAAAAGGTGAAAGAGGATACAAGGGGAATCGGGCTACACCTTATTATAATAAATCTCCAACTTGTGGCGTTTTTTGGTAAAGTTCTCATTTTTTTTCCTTACTTTTGAAGCCCCAAATATAAAACTACCTATGATGAATAGAATTTCAATATTTGCAATGTTGGCCGCTATGATGCTTTGCTTCAATGCTTGTGTCGACAATGTCTCTAAGCAGTTCAAGGCCATGGAAAGTGAAATCTCAAACATTGAAACCAAGATCAACGAAATCACGGATTGTGATGAGCTTCAGATGATGAATTTCGCCATACTGGGACTGCGTTCCGATATGGATAACTACCGTCAAGAATCAGAAATGACTGAAGTCGAAATCGGGAAGCTGGACGACATGATCGACAAACTCGAAGCCACTTGGAACGGCAAATGGTCCTCTCTCGGTTGCGAAAGTAGCCTCATCGAAGGTGAGTTCGACACCTCTGGCGAAGAGGCTGGCGACTTCGATTACAATGTCTTGTAAGTTGAACTTTTTTGCTATCTTTGCAAAATAATAATTATACCGTTATGGCATTCTTCTATAAACACAATCCAAAGAAATTCAACTACATACCTCGATATTATAACCCCGCTGAGCAGGAATGGGAGGAGAAAAAAGCTGCTGCAGGCCTCGATTCAAAACTGACCCACGAAGAGCAGCTACGAGCCCAGATGCGAAACAAATGGGGCGCCAAGAAGAACGAGGAGACCAAGGAGGAACAACGTGCCAAATTGATTCGCAGAATCGTATTGGGTGTTTTTGTTGCGCTTCTGTTCTATTTTGTCTTCTGTACGCCCTTGATGCAGACTATTGTTGGCGGACTGATGGGAAAATAAGGTATGTTGGATGTCATCAAGTTGTTGCCCGACAGTGTCGCCAACCAGATTGCGGCAGGCGAGGTAATCCAACGTCCAGCCTCAGCCGTCAAAGAGCTGATGGAGAACGCATTGGATGCCGGTGCCACCCAAATTGACTTGGTCGTCAAAGACGCTGGCAAGTCGATGATCATGGTCGTCGACAATGGCTGTGGCATGTCGGAAACCGACGCCCGCCTGTGTTTCGAGCGGCACGCCACCTCTAAGATTAGCAAGGCGGAAGACTTGTTTGCCATACGCACCATGGGTTTCCGTGGTGAGGCTTTGGCCAGCATCGCCGCCATTGCGCAAGTGGAGCTGAAGACGCGACGCAAGGAGGACGAGGTGGGGGTGAAGATTGTCAATGAAGGTTCGGTGGTTAAGGAACAGACCCTCGCGCCGATGCAACCTGGCACGACGTTCACGGTGAAAAACCTATTTTACAACGTGCCTGCTAGGCGCAACTTCCTCAAGTCACCTCAAGCTGAGATGCGCCATATTGTGGAAGAGTTCACCCGTGTCACGCTAATGAACCCCGAGATTGGTTTCACGTTGACTAGCGACGGCAAGGAGGTCTACCATCTCTACCCCGGCAACCTCAAGCAACGCATCATGGGGCTGTTTGGGAACAACTATGAGGAGAAGCTACTGCCTGTCCGTCAAGAGGCCGAGCGTGTTCGTATCGAGGGTTACATCGTCAAGGCAGAGTATGCCAAGAAGACCCGCGGTGAGCAGTATTTCTTTGTAAACAAGCGCTTTATCAAGCATGCCTACCTCCATCATGCCATCGAGAATGCCTTCATGGAGATGATTCCTAAAGACAGTTTCCCTGGGTATTTCTTGGATATTGAGGTGGATCCATCCGACATCGACATCAATATCCATCCGACTAAGACAGAGGTTAATTTTTTGGATGTCAAATTGATATATGCCATACTTCATGCTGCGGTACGCAAGGCCATCGGCCAACACAATCTCTCGCCGATGATTGACTTCGACGAGTCGGCCGACCTGAACAACGATTTTGGCAAGGCCATGAGCATGTCGACGCCTTTGGCCATCCCCAACATCCCGATTGACCCGAACTTTAACCCATTCCGAAAGGAGTTGGCACCGCGTGAGTCGCATTGGGAAGGCTCCTATCAGCCTCAGCGGAAAGAACACGCGGGAGACTGGCGACTGCTGTATGGTGAACGCACGGATTTGCCTACTGAGACTTTTGAACAGAAAGGGGAGACCCAGTCAAAATGCCAGTATCTGCAAGTGAACCAGTCGTATATCGTCACAGCGGTGAAGTCGGGTCTGATTGTCATCGACCAGAATCTGGCCCATTCGAGGATTCTCTTTGAGAAATACCTTAAGGAGCTTGAAAACCATAGTGGGGCTTCGCAGCAGGAGCTTTTTCCGCAGGCTTTGTCGCTTAATGTGAACGACGCTTCTTTGCTGAAGGAGATATTGCCCGAGTTGGAGAATCTTGGTTTTGTGTTGGAACAAGCCAATCCGACCACCTTTATGATTAATGGTACGCCATCCGATGCGGCGGGTTGCGATGCTGTGGCACTGCTCGAACAGATTTTGGATAACTACAAAATCAACCGCACTGACTTGCAATTGGACCGCAAGCTGAACTTAGCTAAGACCCTATCGGCACAACTCTCCATCAAAGCACAAACGCAGTTGTCGGAAATGGAGATGCAAAATCTTGTCGATCAGCTGTTTGCATGCAATGTGGCCGAGATTGCGCCCAACGGTAAAAAGATTTATGTGATTTTAAACATGGAGGATTATTTTAAATGAGTGAACAATACAGTCCTACTGGTTTTAGGGTGCTGCCACCAGTGGTGAAACACCTGCTGATCATTAACGCGATTTTGTTTTTGGCAACCTTTACCCTGAATCGCTTTAATATCGATTTGTCTGATTATTTGGGCTTGCATTTCTTCTTGGCAAGCGACTTCAGACCCTACCAACTGATAACGTATATGTTCATGCATGCCAACTTCGAGCATATTTTTTTCAATATGTTCGCCTTATGGATGTTTGGCAACACGTTGGAGAACATTTGGGGGTCGAAGCGTTTCCTGTTGTTTTTTATGGTTTGCGGACTTGGCGCTGGCTTGTGCCAAGAAGCGGTGCAGTATATCCAATATGCTGCGACTGATTTAGCGCAGTATGAAAATGTCAATTTGGGTGGCAAAATTGTTCCGATGTCGGATTATTTGAACGTTTGGAATACTGTAGGTGCTTCGGGAGCTGTCTATGGTCTTTTGCTCGCCTTCGGCATGTTGTTCCCCAACTCACGCATTTACCTGTATTTTTTGTTCCCCATCAAGGCCAAGTGGTTCGTCATCGGTTATGCGGTCATCGAATTGCTCAGTGGCTTCTTCACTAGTGGAAATGTGGCACACTTTGCGCACTTAGGCGGCATGTTGTTTGGCCTCATCCTGATTTTGATTTGGAAAAAGAAAGGAAAACTTTACGGTGACCAGGTTTTCTAACGGATATGGTTATCAGCGACCGAGTTTCGGCGGGTCGATGAAAGGTCTTTTCAAGCAGAATCCTGTTTTGAAATGGCTCCTCATCGTCAACGTGGGCATTTGGATTATGGTGGCCTTCGCCAACCTGTTCCTGTGGCTCTATAAGTCGCCGGGTGCTAACCTTTTGGTGAAGTGGCTCTCAGTGCCCGCCGATTGGACGGAACTCATCCGAAAGCCTTGGACAGTAGTGACATACATGTTCTTGCACGAACGTTTTTGGCACTTGTTTTTCAATGTGTGGATGCTTTGGTTCGGTGGGATGATCTTCACGCGTTTCCTTTCGCAGAATCAGTTGGCTTTGACATACGGTTTGGGCGGCCTCGTGGGCGCTTTGTTTTTCGTATTGGCTTATAACCTGTTTCCTGTTTTCGAAACGGCGAAATACACTGCTGTGGCCATGGGTGCATCGGCTTCGGTGTTGGCCATTTTGGTGGCGGCTGCGACCTACAAACCTGATTATGGGCTCAATCTCTTGCTCTTCGGACAATTGAAGTTCAAGTGGTTGGCCATTGCATTCGTGGTCATCGATTTGTTGAGCATCTCAGCAGAGAATCCAGGCGGGCATATCGCTCATTTGGGAGGGGCTCTGTTTGGCTTTGTGTATGGCTTCATCTTAAGGAAAAGCCTCGGAAAACCCACGGAATCCAAACGTAAACAGCGCAAACCCAAGATGGAATACACACCATACGAGGAAATCCACGACGAGCCTCAAGCCCCGCGTTCGGACGAGGAATACAATCGTCAAAAGGCTGAAAAAGAGCGTGATGTGGATGCCATTTTGGACAAGATTGCCAAAGACGGATATGCCAGCCTGACGCCAGAGGAAAAGGAGTTTTTGTTTAAAAACAGCAGATGATATGTCGAACAAGGAGAGAAAACCAAGGAGCTTTTTTGGTAAGATGATCGTCTTCATCTTGGCGGTTTTGGCTGTTATCGGTGTGGTTGCCATGGCTTTGAGCATTGCCAATTCATACGTCAACCCTAAGGATTTCATTTGGACGACTGTCTTTGGACTTGCATTTTGGGTGATTCTCATCTATAATGTGGTGGTTTTCTTGCTCTTGCTGTTGATGTGGTCGAATAAGATTTGGATTTCGGTTGTGGCCTTGCTTATTGCTATTCCAGGTATTAGCAAATCTTTTTCCTTTGGCTCGAAGGTGAAGTCTGATTGTGGCATTCGTATCATGTCGTACAATTTGCATAATTTCCAACATTTTGATGCTGAAATAGATAAGGAACAATGTGCTAATCAAATGATGGACTTGGTTCGTGAACAGGCTCCTGACATTCTGTGCTGTCAAGAGTTTGGCTGGTATAAGTCGGGTGTGTCACGTCAGCAATGTATTGAAGACTTTGCAAAAAGTGTAGGCTTCCAGTATAATTATTATAATCGGAAAAACAACTATGGGGGAAACGTGATCTTCTCGAAATACCCTTTGACCAAGGTGGCCGACGATTCGGGCTTTGGCAAGGGGAACACATACGGTGTGATGGTCTCTGTAGACGCTGGTGAGAGGGGTAAGTTTCATGTTGCCAACGTACACTTGCTTTCCTATATGATTACAGATAGAGAAATTGATATTTTGACCAATACCTCTGAACTACAGAATACTAATGATACGATAGGGAAGACAGTGCTCCATAAACTGAGTTATGCTTTTCAGAGGCGTAGTGATGAACTGCAGTCTGTGTTGAACGGGATGCCCCCTGTTAGTGGCCCCATCATCATCTGCGGCGACTTCAACGAGCCACCGTTGTCCTACAATTATCGCCAGATGCAGAAGGCGGGCTTTGTGGATACCTTTACCAAGGTTGGTTTCGGCATCAAGCCGACATACGCTGGCAAGATTCCGTTGCTTCGCATCGATTACATCTGGTCTAACGACGGCGTGAAACCGCTTGCTTTTGAACGGCATAGATTTAAGGCATCTGACCATTATCCGATTATGTTGGATTTTGAAATCTCTAAACAAATGTAAAGTTAAGGTCCCTGAGCTCGTCGAAGGGCCGACCGATAATGACGGCGTTTCGATACTTCGATAGGCTCAGTACTCAACGACCTGCATTAACCGAACAACTGAATAACTGAACAACTAACAACTGATAAAATGACATTAATCAAATCAATATCCGGCATTCGTGGCACCATTGGCGGCCAGCCGGGCGACAACCTCACGCCAATTGACATGGTGAAATTCACCGCTGCATTCGTCAAATTCGTTCAACATAATAAAGGTGTGAAACACCCTAAGGTTGTCGTTGGTCGCGACGCCCGTCTCTCTGGCTTCCTTGTGAACCAAGTGGTCTGTGGCACCTTGCAGGCCATGGGCGCCCATGTGCTTGACATCGGGTTGAGCACGACACCTACAACCGAAATCGCTGTGACAGGTCTGAAGGCCGATGCCGGCATCATCCTTACGGCTAGTCATAACCCTGCTCAATGGAACGCCTTGAAGCTCCTCAACGAGAAGGGCGAGTTCATCTCCGCTGCCGAAGGCGCTTGGTTGCTCGACGTGGCTGCCAAGGACGACTTTGACTTCGTTCCGATTGAGGAAATTGGTAGTTATCAACAGATTGACGGCTGGATGGACAAGCACGTCGACATGGTTTGCCAATTGCCTCTGGTCAACAAAGAGGTGATTGCGAAAGCCAACTTCAAGGTGGCAGTGGATGCGGTCAACTCGACGGGTGGCATTGCCATCCCAAAGATGTTGCGCGCCCTCGGCGTGAAAGAGGTACTTGAACTCAACTGCGAGCCTACGGGCAAGTTCGCTCACACCCCTGAGCCTTTGGCACAGAACCTCACCGACATCTGCCGCTACGTCAAGGAGCAAGGCTGCGACTTTGGCGTGGTCGTCGACCCTGATGTGGACCGTCTGGTCTTCGTCAAGGAGGACGGTGAATTGTTTGGCGAGGAATACACTTTGGTCTCGGTGGCCGACTTCATATTGAAGCACACTCCAGGCCCGACGGTGAGCAATCTCTCGTCAACTAGGGCTTTACGTGATGTTACCCAAAAGCATGGACAGCAGTATTTTGCCGCTGCTGTGGGCGAGGTCAACGTGGTGGAAAAGATGAAGGAAGTAGGTGCTGTCATTGGTGGCGAAGGTAACGGAGGCGTCATCTATCCGGAGTTGCACTATGGCCGCGATGCACTCGTTGGCACGGCTTTGTTCTTGACACAATTGGCTGAGAAGAAGGTGAAGTGCTCTGAGCTGAAGAAGGAGTATCCGGCTTATTTCATGTCGAAGAATAAGATCCAGTTGACGCCTACCACCGATGTGGACGGCATCTTGGCCAAGTTCGCTGAAAAGTTCAAGAACGAGCAGGTGACCACCATCGACGGCGTGAAGATTGACTTTGAAGAAGGTTGGGTGCATCTGCGCAAGTCGAACACCGAGCCAATCATCCGCATCTATAGCGAAGGCAAGACCGAGGCCGAGGCTGAGCGTTTTGCTAACATGATCCTGGAAGAAGCAAAAAAGATGGTATAAAGGAGCGAGACCTGTGACATTAAAAAGTGATACTATTTATGACCGTCATGGCGGAGGAACATCCGCCATCTCCTGAGCAAGAAGAATAACCCTTTTGTTCAGGAGATTGCGGATCAAGTCCGCAATGACGCTTTGGTTTGTGACTTGAAATAGGATTAAACAAAGTAATATGAAACGAGGATTCGGAAGTGACAACCATTCGGGCGTGTGCCCCGAGGTTTTGGAAGCCATTGCCCGCGTGAATAAGGATCACGCTGTGGCATACGGCGATGACGAATATTGTGCTGCCACGGAAGCGAAATTCCGCGAGCAGTTTGGCGAACAGGCGCGTGTGTTCTTCGCCTTCAACGGCACCGGATGCAACACCTTGTGCATCGATGCCATGGTGCATTCGCATGAAGCCGTGGTCTGTGCCGAGAGCGCGCATATCAATGTGGACGAATGCGGTGCACCCCAACGCATCGTGGGCTGCCGCCTGTTGACGGTCGACACTCCCGACGGCAAGTTGACGCCAGCTTTGATTAAAACCCGCTTGCATGGTTTCGGCTTTGAGCACCACTCTCAGCCCAAGCTGATTTCCATCACTCAGCCGACCGAGGTGGGAACTTTGTACACCTTGGATGAGATCAAGGCCATCGTGGGTTTGGCAAGAGAATACAACATGTATGTCCACCTCGACGGTGCCCGTTTGGGCAACGCCGCCGTGGCTTTGGGATGTACTTTCAAGGAGATGACTGCCGACCTAGGTGTGGATGCCGTCTCCTTTGGTGGCACCAAGAACGGCCTGATGATGGGGGAGGCGGTCGTGCTTCTCAATCCCAGCATTTGTCCTGACTTCAAATATCGTCGCAAGCAAGCCATGCAGCTCTGCTCCAAGATGCGTTTCATTGCGGCGCAGTTTGATGCCTATTTTGAGAATGACTTATGGCGTCGCAATGCCGAGCACAGCAACAAGATGGCGCAGTTGCTCTACAAGGCTGTGAAAGATATTCCTGGTGTGAAAGTCGTCTATCCCGTGCAGGCCAATGGTGTATTTGCCCAGCTACCGCGCAAGGTCTGGAAAGAATTGCAAAACCATTATTTCTTCTACGATTGGGACGAAGACGCTGATGTGGTGAGGTGGATGTGCGCGTTTGATACTACGGAAGAGGATATTCGGGAGTTTGCGGCGACTTTGAAGCAGTTGATGAAGTAGTTCTTTTCCTATTGTATGGGAAAGAAAAGTAATCAAATAGATAGTTCTTTTAGATCGTATAATCATTATAGGCATTAAATGCTTTATGGAAAAGAGAATTGGTTTTTGTTTGTTGTTGATGCTGTTTGTTGCGTTTCCCTCTTTTGCTGAAAACGTGCCAGTGACCGCAGCACAAAGAGTTGGGCAAACTTTTATGAATGCAAAGTTGGAGAAGAACTCTGAATTGACCTTAATTGACATTTCGGAAAACACAAATCTGTCCAATATCTATGTCTTTGGTAATGAGAGCAGTTTCGTCATAGTTTCGGGAGAAGATTGCGTTATACCTATACTTGGCTATTCAACGGAAGGTGGTTTTGATACGAATCAGATTCCTGAATGTGTCATCGATTGGCTTAGGTCCTATGATGAGGCAATAGAATCGGCCAAAGAAAGAAGGTTGGAGCCTACTTCGGAGATTCGTACGGAATGGGAAAAACTTTTGAACGGTCAAAGGTTGGAGCCTAAATCGAGAAGCATTGTTGCCCCGCTAGTCCGTACCAAATGGGGTCAAATGACTCCATACAATAATCTTTGTCCAATAAAACTAAGTGATAGTACCGCTCATGTTCCAGCTGGTTGTGGTGCTATTGCAATGGCGCAGATAATGAACTATTGGGAACACCCAGTTAGAGGTGAGGGTTCTCATTTGTATGAGCATGAAGAATATGGCATTCAATATGCTGATTTTGGTGCTACGACCTATGATTGGGATAATATGAAAAATGTCTATTACAAGGGATATAATAATGCTGAAGCAGAGGCCGTAGCAACGTTAGTTTATCATTGTGGCGTTTCTGTAGAAATGGATTACGATCCTAATGGAAGTAATGTTCGTCGGCCTATCATGGATGATGCTCTTAGGGATTACTTTGACTTTAACCCTATGTTGGAATATTATCACAAGTCAGAAGGTTTTACCAATGAGCAATGGATTGCAAGATTGAAAGGGGATTTGGATAATGGGCAGCCTGTTTTGTATCGTGGTAGAAATCCACAACACCATAATGTCGCGCATATATTTATTTGCGATGGTTATGATGAAAACAGTCTTTTTCATTTCAATTGGGGGTTGGAAGGAGCCTATGATGGTTTTTTTGTAATCGGGGCTTTGTATCCTGGACCAGATGATTATAGTGATGATAACTATGCTATTTTCGACTGCTTCCCTAATCAAACTTCCATCAATCCTCCAGCAAGTATCAATGCCTTAGTTGTAGATCGTAATGTTACAATTAGTTGGTCACTAGTTGGTGATGCTTCAAGTTACAAGGTTTATCGTGATGAGAATATGATTGCCTGTGGTATTCAAGGTACTAGTTTTAATGATAGCAATGTCACTTATGGTTACCACTCTTATTATGTAAAGAGTGTGAAATCTGATGGAACTATGTCTTTGAGGTCAAATGTAGTTTCCGTAGATGTGCATTATTCCGGACCTCTTCCTGAAGGTTTGGAGGCATCGGTTAATAACCAAAGTGTTCACGTTTCATGGCAAATACCAGTTTCTGAGTATAGCATTCTTCAATATGGGTCTGGTGCTTTTCATAATAGTTTTGGATTACCCAATTCCGGCTTGTTTTGGGGACAACGGTATACACGGGAAGCATTAAGTGATTATATAGGTATGGCTGTTGAGAAAGTATCTGTTTATTTCAATTCATCTGGAACGTATACACTTATTATTAACTCTGGTGATGAAACAAATACTACAGATGAGATTTTTAGTTTAGATTATGAGGCAGTCTCTATAGGATGGCAAGATATTGTGCTACCTAATCCAGTATGTATAGATTTTTCGAAAGACTTATGGATTGTTGTTCATGCGGATATAGGTATTAGTAGTCCAGCATCATATTGTTCGTATTCTGGAGAAAATGTGTTTGAAGCGGGCTATTGGTCATCTGCTGGTTTCATTTGGAAGCATAATCCAAACATATTGAGTGGAAACTATTCTTGGATGATGAAGACATTCATCACTGATGGCACTTATTCCTATAATCTATATCGTAATGGCAATACGATAGCCAATAATCTTTCTGGAAACAGCTATACTGATAGTAATCTTCCTGATGGATTATATAATTATTATGTCACTACAAATTATTTTGGAGGTGAGTCTGATCCATCGAATACGGTGCAAGTGCAGGTGGGTAATCCAATGTATACGATAACTACTAATGTTAGTCCTGCCAATGGAGGTACGGTCACGGGTGGTGGAACTTATCCTGCTGGTTCTACGGTTACTCTGACAGCCAACGCCAACCCCAGCTACACCTTCAGCCAATGGAACGACGGCAGCACCGACAACCCGCGCACCATCACGGTGAATGCCAACGCCACCTACACCGCCACATTCACGCAAGACCAGTACTCTGTAACCACCTACGTAAACCCAGCAGGCGCGGGCACCGTCACCGGCGGCGGCACCTACCACTACGGTGACACGCCCACCCTCATTGCCACCGCTAACACTGGCTATGAGTTCCAGGGTTGGAGCGACGGCGATACCCAGAACCCACGCACCATCACCGTAACAGGCAATGCTTCCTACACCGCCATCTTCAGCGAGGTCGGCATCACGATGTACGCTGTCACCACCAGCGTGAACCCCTCAGGTGCGGGCACCGTTACTGGAGCTGGCACCTATGAAGCCGGCACCGTCATCGTGCTCACCGCCAACGCCAATGCCGGCTACACCTTTGACCACTGGAACGACGGCTCTACGCAGAATCCTCGCGTTGTCACGGTAAATAGCAACTTGAACTTCACAGCCTACTTCACGCAAAACCAATACGTCATCATAGTGGTGGCCAGCCCGAGCAACGCCGGTACGGTGAGTGGCGGCGGCGCTTACTACTATGGCAACTATGCCACGCTGACGGCTACGGCCTATCCTGACTATGAGTTCCAAGGTTGGAGCGACGGTTCATCCGAAAAC
>CACXIM010000067.1 GCA_902767725.1 uncultured Bacteroidia bacterium
GGTTTTGCAAATGTTTGTAATGGCCTTTGAACTTGAAAAAAAAGCGAAAATTTGCTATACTTTTGCGGCATGAAATTCAAATCAAATTATCAATACCTAAAATTAAAGTATTATGAACAACAGAAAATTCAGATTCGGAACGCTGCTGGTGTTTTTGGCGGCAATGACTTTTTCATTGAGCTCTTGTGAGTATATGGTGAATGTCGATTTTAAGATTGCTCACAACGAAAACGACACGCTTGTGCTGACAGGATGGAATGGGACAAACGAAGTTTGTTACATGAGTCCTTATACCAGCAATTCTGGCGATGTGTTCGATAAAACGACTATTAGCTCTTTCAGGGCGGGTGGCGGTTCTTCCACTACCGTTACGGAAGAGCAAGCCTTCACGCAACTCATGTCGGACTATGACAGCGTGATGATTACGCGCCGTTCTGACAATAAATCTACTATCACTTATCGCCATGACGAGAATGCCAGCGATGCGCAGCGGTATCTCTTCACGCGCGAGGCATGGACATGCAGCCCTGATGATGAAGGATATGATGGCGTGAGGACTTATACGCTTATCCTTACGGAGGAGATGTTTAGATGAACCAACAACAATAAATATGATGACGACAATGAGGAAAGTTTTGTTGTTCGCAGTTGCGATGTGCTGCGTGGTTGCGGCTTCGGCGCAACAAACCAGGAATGAACAAGGTTTGCTCAAACAGATGCAAGGCAAAATCAAGCAGGTGGAAAAATGGAACCGTTATGCCAATACCTTCAGCGAGGAACTGGATAGCGTTTACGGTGACTTCCAAAAAAGTGTGTTCGGGTATGATGAACGCTTCAACTGCGTGAACATCGACTATTACTGGTTTTATGACGATTGGATGTACGACTATACCGAGAAGTATGCCTATGATGAGCGAGACCGTATCACAATGATCATGGATAGCACTGAAGGCCATGCCAGTAAATCAGTATTCCTATATGAGAATGGCGAATGGATTTCAGACGAATATGAATACGAACTTGATGGTGACGAGTGGGTTGCCATCGGCAAATACACCTACGAATACGATGCGGACGGACACATGGTGCTGTCGGTAGGCTATGCTTTTGAAGAGGATTGGTTGCCGGAAAACAAGATGACATGGGAATACGAGGACGGGAAACTTCAGAATGACATCTATTATTACCATGGCGAAAACAGTTGGAATCCCCTAACAAGAAACGATTACTATTACAACGCCGAAGGTCTCTGCCGAGAACGGTTACAAAGCAATTGGGAAGGTGACTGGACAGCGAGCTGGAAGGTTGAATACGAATATGATGAAGCCGGCAACCGACATACAGAAACCACTTCAACCATCTATGAGCTTGACGACTGGGTTTATACCTATATGACGGAATACTTTTATGATGCCAATGGGAATTGCTATTCTTCAGCGAGTTACTACAACGACGATTTAAGGGATTGGGAACTGGAAAGCACGATGACCTACAATTACGACCTTTCGGTGCCGGTGGAAACCGTTGCGGGTATCTGGATGGTTTGGGACGACGAGCTGCCCATCCATAACAAGTTGCTGAATTGGCAGTTGAGGGCAAATGACGATGCCTATACCACCACATTCTATTATTCCGAATGCGAAGGCTTGAACGAAAAACCTGAAAGCTCGTTGACTATTTATCCTAATCCTGCCAGGGAGAAGGTTGTTATTGAAGGCGTTGAGGCTGCCGAGGTGCAAGTCTACAATGCCCTCGGGCAGCTGGTGAAAACTGTTCAAGGCAGCAACGAAATCAATGTAAGTGGTTTGCCTGCGGGCATCTACTCGATTCGGGTCACAATGAATGACGGAAACCTATTTTTGAATAAAATCATAAAGTTATAAAACCATGAAAATCTTCAAGAAAACAAACCTATTTGCATTCGTTTTGTTGCTCCTGACTGCATTTTCAGGATGCGACAAAAAGAAGCCAGAAGAGCCAGTAGTCATCTCGCTCGTTTCCACGACGGAAGTCGAAAATGCCGATGGGACGATTGTCGAGGCCTTGTACTCCGACAGCACAAGAATGTATTTCCGACTGCTTAACGAAACCACTGCCGAGGTGGTCAGTTACTACGACTTCTACGACTATGAGCATGAATCGGCGGGGTGGATCTATCGGGGCAAAGTAACCATTCCCGAAAAGTTTTCCCATTCTGGGAAAGACTACACCGTTGTGGGCATTGGCGACCATGCCTTTGGCTATTTCTTTGATGGGCATAGTCTCTATTATGCCAGTTTTGTGACCGAAGTGGAATTGCCCAATACTATCACCCGTATCGGTGACCAGGCATTTTACAGCTGCGACGAATTGGTTTCCATCAATCTTCCCAACTCTTTGACTTACATTGGCTATGCAGCCTTCGACAGAACAGGTCTGACTTCTGTAGAAGTGCCTAATTCAATGACGGAAATCATGCACAGTTGCTTTGCAGGTTGCGAACACCTGAGCACCGTGAAACTGCCCAATACAATCGTGTGGATAGGCGACTGGGCTTTTGGCGAATGTCCTTCCCTTACCACCTTCGAGATTCCAGAATCAGTTGAATCCATCGGCATAGAAGTGTTCATGCATTCCGCACTGAAGTCCTTGACTTGTCGCCCCATGACACCCCCAGCAAAATCTCCGTATGGTATCATTTATGAAGGTCCTTTGTTTTTAAGCGACTCGCTCGAAACCATCTATGTGCCCATGCAAAGTGTTGAAGCTTACAAGAACGACTATGTTTGGTCGCGCTATGCCGACATTATCACTGGATTTTAACCATATAAAACATTGAATATGAAAAAGATGAGAAAAATAACGAGTATCATGCTTCTATTGCTTGCCTTGGTCGTTACAGGATGTGTAAAACAAGACGAGAATAAAACCCTCAAAATCGTTTCCACTAAGGAAGTGACCAACGACGGGCGTATTATTGTGGAAGCTACTTTCGAAGACGCAACAAGAATGTTTTTCCGTATCATTTCGGCAACGGAAGCCGAGGTGACATACGCCAACATGTTTTATTTCGAAGATGAATCAGATTGGAAATATGAAGGGGATGTCGTTATTCCTGAAGAGTTTACGCATTTCGGACAAACCTATCGTGTTGTAGGCATTAGTGGAGGTGCGTTCAATGCTTGCGAAGGTCTGACATCCGTCGAAATTCCAGAAACGGTCAACAAATATATTTATGGCGGCGCGTTTGCGGAATGTAGTGAGTTAGTGAGGGTTAAGATGCCTTCCCATATCGAGGAAATCGATGATGCTGCTTTTTATGGATGCAAGAAACTCACTTCCATCACCCTTCCTGAAGGAATGAAAACGATTTATAACTATACATTCCAAGGTTGCGAGAGTTTGGCTTCAATCAACGTTCCCAATTCCGTTGAGACCATTGGCCTTATGGCGTTCGCCTTTTGCAAGAACCTGACATCGGTCGAGATGCCTTCGGTGTATTCTTTGGCTTCTGGGGCGTTTACTTCTTGCGAAAACCTGAAAGAAATCAATATGCCGGCCATGAAACATATCAACAGGACTTCTTTCGGCAATTGCACCAATCTGCAATCGATTGAACTACCTGAAACTCTGGTGGAATTGACGGATTATGCTTTCAGGGACTGCACGTCCTTGACGTCAGTGACCTGCCATGCGACCACGCCACCCGTAACCAATTATCCTCCCCAGGCCAGTGACAACCCGTTTTTAGGCTGTCCTTTGCAAGAAATCAAGGTGCCATCAACAAGTGTGGACGCCTATAAATCCGCCTGGGGATGGAGTCAGTTTGCTGATATAATTGTAGGGTTTTAGATATGATTTTGCTTACTTTTGCCAATGAAAACCAAACGCTAATGAAAAAGACACTTTTAATCATCGTTGCATCATTTCTCTTTGGCGGATTCTTTGCATCTTGCACTGCCAACAGAGGCTTTGTCTCCTCCTTGACTCGTGCCGACATTCGACAAGTGCAGCAATTTGAACCACTGAATTATGTCGGGATCATCGAGAAGGGCAATAATATCACCCACAGCGACTCGCTTACGGAAGTCGCCAAAACGCTTTTTGAAAAAGAATTGTCACGAAACAAAACCTTGCCTGTCAAAGGGCACATCGTCATTGAGGACAGCCTCGTAAACAACAAGGTTCAGTATGAAATCTACATGTTGATGAACTATCTCGAAAGCAACGTCAAGGCAAAGGACATCCCAATTCCGCCAGTCATCGATTCCATCCTTGAGGCACGAAACGAACGCTTCGGTTTGCTGGCCTATAACTGGGGCTTCACCAGAACTGGGGGCAACTATGCTGGTCAGATTGGTAAAGGTGTGCTCATTGGGGTGCTTACCATGGGAACCATGTACACCGTACCTTATAAAGACATGAGCAAATGCGGCCTTATCATCGTCGACAGCAGATACAACAACCTGGCATACGTGGCCACGACGAACCGCGAGAGCAACCCTTTAAAAGCTGAGACTTATCGAAAGCAGATGGAAGATTTGCTGAAGAAATACAGGAAATAAAGGTGTTATCAAAAAGGCCGTAAGGAGCCTACCAAAACCCTTATCCAAAGCGGTAAGGAGCAGACTGACAGCCTGAAAAAGGACTCGGTGGAGGCCTTCGATGAGCAAAATACTATTTCTTCAGCGCCTCCTCGGCCTGTTTGATGGTGCCGCGCTCGCCATTGATAAAGGCGATGACAAAGGCATCCTTATAGCCCAAGGCGCGCACTTCGGATTGGCGTTTCATGGCAGCATCCTTGCTGGTGAACTTGCCTGAGACGTAGCGGAAAGCGCCGTTGTATTCATAGACATCAACTTCTTTCACGCCGCTGAAGGTCTTGTCGGGCGAAGACACCTTTTTGTCGCGGCTGGCAAACTGCACGGTGAAATAGATGTCGCTTACGGTGTTTTTTTCGGTTTTCTCTTTTTTCTCGTTGATGACGGGTTTACTGGTCGTGCTGTTCTCCGCTTCAAACTCGCGCTTGTATTCCTCAAAGGCACGATAGAGAGCCAAGGCCAACTGGGTTTGGCCTTTCTCGGAGTTGAGGAATTGCTCTTCCTTGGCATGGTTGATAAAGCCTAGCTCAACCAGGATGCTTGGCATGGAGGTCTTCCAAAGTACCAGGAAACCAGCTTGTTGCACACCGCGATTGTGGCGACCTTTGCTGGCAAACTGTTTTTGTACCTTTCCGGCCAAGTCGAGGCTTTGGCTTTGGTAGAGGCTTTGCGAAAGCGAGAAGAGGATATAGGCTTCGGTGCTGTTGGGGTCGAAGTTGTCGTAGGCGTCGGTGTTGTCCTCCAACAAGATAGCCGCGTTTTCCTTTTTGGCCACCTCAAGGTTTTTCTCGTTTTTCGACTCACCCATGACGAAGGTCTCTGCACCGTATGCCGAATTTGGTGTTCCCGTTGAGTTGCAGTGGATGGAGACAAACACGTCGGCATTATTACGGTTGGCAATGGCGGCGCGCTCACTCAGCTCGACGAACTTGTCTGTCTTGCGGGTATAGATCACCTTGACATCGGGTAGGTTTTCTTCGATATACGCCCCAAACTTGAGCGCGACGGCCAGGTTGAGCGTCTTTTCATTAGTCACCTTGCCCAAGGCACCCGTATCCTTGCCGCCATGTCCTGCGTCGATGACGATGGTCTGTATCTTTTCGCCTTTCTGTGCAAAGACGCACAAAGGGAGCATAAAAATCAGGAAAAAAACACCAAATCGGGAAATCTTTCGTTCTATCATGTTGAGTTCGTTTATTAATGCGCGAAGAAAAACTATCTTTGCAGCGGATTTCAATCGCACAAAAGTAATCGTTTTCACGTTGAAAAAACGCACGATACATAAGAATTATTTTCCGAAGGTGGCATTTTGTCTGTTCGCCGTCATGGTCGTGTTGTTCTGTGGGTGTAAGCAATTGTCTCATACTGAGAAAAATAAGCATGATTTCGATACAACGGCTGTGGATACCACCACAAAAGTCGTCGACCGCATCGTTGATACAATCACTTTTGTTCGGGACACCCTTCAACTTGACTCCACTGCGTTTCACATTGCTGATTCCTTGGGTTTTTCAACCGACAGTATTGCGCTTTCCGATTCGTTGAAGCTGCCCATCGACAGTCTTCAAGTCGACACTTTGCATAATGACTCTTTGAAAAAAGTAAAACGTCTGCGCATCGAGTCTCGACGTTCTGAGTCGGCCATAGAGACCAAGGTGATTTGCTCAGCCGCCGATTCGTCGTATCGCGACATGAACAAAAAGAAAATCTATTATTACGGTAGTGCCAAGGCCCAATACGACGACATCACCCTTGAGGCCGATTATTTGGAGTTTGACCTCGAGACCAGCACCTGCATAGCACGTGGCGTCACTGACTCGTTGGGCAAGATCCAAGGGCGCCCGGTCTTCAAGCAAGGCGAGTCGACCTTTGAGGCCATAGAGATGCAATACAACTTCAAGTCGAAGAAAGGTATCATCACCAAGGTGTGGACCGAGGAGAGTGGGGGATACCTGCACGGCGAGCGCATCAAGCGCATGGACGACAACAGCATCAACATTCGCACGGGCGGCTATACCACCTGCGACCTCAAGGACCATCCCCACTACCAGTTCAAGTTCACCAAGGCCAAGGTCATCCCCGACGACAAGATTGTCACAGGACCGATATATATGACCATTTCCGACATTCCATTGCCGTTGGCTTTGCCTTTTGCCATCATCCCCAACACGAAAGGCAAAAAATCGGGTCTGATCATTCCCACTTACGGCGAGTCGGCCAACCGCGGCTTCTACCTCGAAAACGGCGGTTATTACTGGGCCATCAACGACAACTACGACTTGCAGGTCTTGGGCGACATCTACACCCGTGGCTCATGGGGCATCAAGCCGACCTTCCGATACAACAAACGCTATCGTTTCAATGGTTCGATGGCCTTGGGTTTTGCCGTGAATAAAATCGGCACCAAAGGCGCGGCCGACTATCAGGAGAGCACTGACTTCAAGATCCACTGGACCCACAAACAAGACCCCAAGGCCCATCCGCGGCGCAACTTCTCGGCCGACGTGAACATCGTGAGCTCCAACTTCAACAAATACAACGCCACGACAACCACCGACCAGCTGAGCAACACCTTCAGGTCGAGTATTGCCTACCAAACCAATTTCGGAGGTAAGGTCTACCTCACCCTCAATGCCAGCCACAGCCAAAACACGTTGACGCGTCAGGTGACGGCTTCGTTGCCCGAGATGACTTTGACCGTCAACACCTTCTATCCTCTGAAAAACGTCGGCAAGGCGGGCAAAAAACGCTGGTATCAAAGCCTGAGCATGGGCTATACCATGAACGGCAAGGCCTACATCAACGATGTGGACACGGTGCTTTTTCGCGGCATCACCGATGACTTTGGAGGCTGGGCAAGGGAGATGTTCCGCGACCATATTCAAACCGGTATCTCCCATAAGATTCCCATCAATGCCACCATCAAGCTGTTCAAGCATTTCTCATGGACCAACAACCTGACCTTCAACGACTACATGTATTTCAAACACATTGATCAGCAATGGATTCACGACACCGACTCTACGGGATATCTGCAAACCGACACCATCCATGGTTTTCGTAACCTGGTGGATTTCAGTGCAAGCACCAACCTCACCACCAAGATTTATGGTATGGTCAACTTTGCCAATGGTCCCATCCGCGCCATTCGACACGTCTTCACGCCTACCATAGGCTTCACCTACCGTCCCAACTTCGGCGACCCGAAATGGGGCATTTATGATTCTTACATCGACGGCAACGGCAAGGAACAAGTCTACAACAAATTTGCCAATGCCCTCTACGGCACACCATCGCAAGCTCAACAAGGGTTACTGACCTATAGCTTTGCCAACAACTTGGAAATCAAGGTGCCGTCGAGCTCCGACACCATCACCGGCATCAAGAAAATCCCTATTTTGGAGTCGTTCAGCATCTCGGGCAGCTACGACGTCACCAAAGACTCTGTCAACTTCTCACCAGTCTCCATCAGTGGCCGCACCACATTGTTCAAGAAATTGGGCATCAACTACAGCAGCTCATGGGATCCTTACGCTGCCGACTCGTTGGGACGACGCATCAACCGCTTCGAAGTCATTGACAACGGTCGTTTGTTCCGCAAGACTGGTTCCTCGTGGAGGTTCAGTTTGAGCTACTCCTTCAACCAAAACGACCTCAAGAAGCTGCAAGGCAAGAAAGGTAGTCAGGCTTTGCGTGACGAAATCAACGAAAACGCCAAGAAGTCGGGCAATTTCGACCCCGACGAGCTGAACGAAATCCTAGGCAATCCCAATGCCTACATCGACTGGACCACGCCTTGGTCGCTCTCGGTGAGTTACAACCTTTCCTACACGACCTCCATCGCCTATGCCGCTTTCATGGGCATTGCCACCAACACCTATGTGCACACTGTCGGCCTCAATGGCGACGTCAGCATCACACCCAAATGGAAAGTCACCTTCTCGACGGGTTGGGACTTCATCAACAACAAAATCTCCTACACTAACCTTAGCGTTTACCGCGACTTGCACTGCTGGGAGATGCGCTTCAACTGGATTCCTATCGGCAGCTACAAGAGCTGGAACTTCACCATCAACGTGAAGGCGCAGGCCTTGAAGGACTTGAAGTATGAGAAGAAGAAGGACTATCGCGATAATTAATGGCTTTAACCAAGTTAATATAGAAAAATTGATTCCATGAAAATAATCATTCTACGTTCCTCGTTCCAGACTGACGAATTTGTCAGAAACGAATATGCCGACTTGATTCAACGGTTGGAAAACGAATGCCGTGCTGATATTAATATCATTGGTGACGAAATGGTGGAGACGGTGCATGCACCGTCTCTACAAACAACAATACCCGATGCATTTATGATCGCCACCGGCGGCGTGGAAAATCTATTCAAACGTATTTGGTCAGCAATTGATATTGAAACCATGTGTGGCCCATCTCGCCAAAAAACCGTCACGATGATTGCCGACGGACGCAACAATTCCTTGGCAGCAGCCTTGGAGATATTGACCTATTTGGGGCACAATGGGGTGGAAGGAAAGATTTTGCATGGAACGAATGATGAGATTGTTTCGGCCGTTGTAGAGACGGTGTGCACACCGTCTCTACAGGGCCGAATCGGGTTGTTTGGTCAACCCTCGGATTGGTTGATTGCCAGCGGCGTGGACCGTGATTATCTGCGCCAACGCTACGGCATCGAAACCGTTGACATCGATTTACAACGTCTCATCGAGGGCATCAAAACGGTGTCGCAATCCGAGGCTGAGGAGGTGGCGCAAACCATGGTGAAACGCGCCAAGGCCGTCAAAGAGCCTTCGGATGCCGACATGCTGGGAGCCGCCAAAGCCTATTTGACCATCAAACGCATTTGCCAAGAGGAACGCTTGGACGCCTTGACCATCCGCTGCTTCGATATCGTGAAAGCCTGCGGCACGACCAGTTGTTTGGCTTTGGCCCTGCTCAACGATGAAGGCATCGTGGCGGGTTGCGAAGGCGATATGCAGACGCTGATGAGCATGTATTTGGCGAAACGTTTGTGTGGCGAGGTGGCTTTCATGGCCAATCCGTCGCAGCTCACGAATGAAACCTCCATGCTGGCGCATTGCACCATCCCGTTGACGATGTGCGACGAGACCGTGGTGCGTTCGCATTTCGAGTCGGGCATTGGCGTGGCCATACAAGGCCTGCTGCCCTTGACCGACTACACCTTATTTAAATGGGGCGGTCCGCAGCTGGACCGTTATTTCGTTGTCGAGGCACAAGCCGTCGAAACGCCTTACAGCAACCATTTCTGCCGCACGCAAATCACACTCGATGTGAATCTGAAGCCTTATCTGCTGCAACATTCCATCGGTAACCACCACATCATTATCCGTGGACGACATGCCGAGGAGATTCGTCGTTTTATGCAGAAAAACAAGGTTTTAGAACGTGTAGCCGAATGAAAAATATACTCCAAAACGGTTTGCCAAGGTTCTTCTCGACCAATGCGCTGTCAGTGAGACGGGGCCCAAAGGACTGTTGTAGGAATATTTCAACCCTGCACCTTGTGCTTCAAGAGGATTGACCTCGTCCTCAAATTGCATCAACGGTATCATATCCCAATTGATCAATAAATTGTACATGGCAGTCAGATAGTGATTTCCATAAAAGCTGTAACGTAAGTCTGCGCGAAACACACTGGCATTGTCGTTTGCCGACTCCACTGAAACAAAACCGATGAAAGGCATTTGGTTAGTGAAATGGCGCCCTGAAATCTCGCCGCCATAAGCATTCCACAAGTTGAAATAACCAGGAAAACCTGACACATAGCGGCCATACACTTGAGGGATAATGGTGAATCTTCCACCACCTGGTGTGATATAGGATTGTAAATTGTATGCGACATCGAAGTATCCGCTTCGTGAATCCCAATCCTCTTCAGAAAAGGGACCCAAGTCAATATGGTAACGGCCCGACAGGCTGGCTTTGATGCCATGTTTGGCAAAATAGGCATCATCAAGATTGTCGAATTCCAAGTCGACAAACGGCGTAACCAACTTGTTAGACACAAAGATGACGGAATCATAAATATTACCAGTTATCGAGGAAAGATCAAATGTCGTATTGGTGAATGATACGCCGAACTTGGTGCTGAAGTTGAGCAGGTGAAACTGTGAGATATAGGCGCTTAGCTTATTCTGTTGGTAACTCAGGTTGAACATCTTGTCCACGATGGCCGTCGTCCTAAAATGCTCGTTGCGAAAGTCATACGATAGATTGAAATTGGCCAATGACGACCTTGAATAGGTATATGTAAAGTTGAGACGTGGGTTGTAACTCAGTTTTGCACTGAGATAGGCCTTTGAACCGTTGAATTTCTTTTCATTCAGACCGAATTTGAGCAGCAGCGCCGCGCCTTCCTCTGTGTCGTATCGAACGCCTAAGCCAAACACATGAGGCATGGCTGGCTTCATGCTGATTTCCAAGTTGTAATAATCAGAGAGACGATTCCCTTGATGAATTGAGTCGTCTTCCTTGACTTGGTAGGTAATCTCGTCGAAACAGCCCGTGCCGCGAAAAGTCTTCATGGCTTGTTCGATGTCGCTTTCTGTATAATAGTTACCCACTTT
>CACXIM010000068.1 GCA_902767725.1 uncultured Bacteroidia bacterium
TAGAACCTTCACTGCGGATAATGCCACCTATATATTCAAACACACGATTTAAATCCTCATCGCGCATAACAATACCCGTGCTTTTCGTGTGGAAAACAACATGGGTGTACAATTGTGTGTAAGTGTTTGCCATAAGAACAATGTACGTTGTAGGTTTTGCAAATATACTGCAATTTTGACTGACCGTGACGTTTTTTTTTGTTACTTTGCAGTTTAATTAGTTACGCTTTTAAAGAGAATATCAACATAAAATGAAAAGAGTAGAAATCAAGCAAGCCTTGCAGATGCAAGCCTCTGACAATGAGATTACTGTAATGGGATGGGTGCGCAACAAGCGCGGCAGCAAGAACGTGGCCTTCATCGCCCTCAACGATGGCTCCACCATCAACAACCTGCAACTGGTCATCGATTTGAACGTCATCCCGGAAGAGAATTTGGCCTTGATGCACGCTGGTGCCTCGCTTTGGGCAAAAGGCGTTTTGGTTGCCTCAATGGGTAGCGGTCAAGCCGTAGAACTCTCCGTGAAGGAAATCGGCCTGTTCGGTCCAGCCAATCCCGATGAATACCCGTTGCAGCCCAAGAAACACTCCCTGGAGTTCCTGCGCGACATCGCCCATTTGCGTTTCCGCACCAATACCTTCGGTGCCGTGATGCGTCTGCGCCACGCCATGGTGTTCGCCATCCACAAGTTCTTCACCGAGCGAGGCTTCTATAATATCCACACGCCATTAATCACAGCCTCTGACGCCGAAGGTGCCGGCGAGATGTTCCAAGTGACCACGCTCGACCTCAACAACCCGCCTCGCGACGAACAAGGCAACGTCGACTACAAGCAGGACTTCTTCGGCAAGTCGACCAACCTCACCGTTTCGGGTCAGCTGGAAGGCGAGTTGGCTGCCACCGCCCTCGGTAAGATCTACACCTTCGGTCCTACCTTCCGCGCCGAGAACTCCAACACCACACGTCACCTTGCCGAGTTTTGGATGATCGAGCCGGAAATGGCCTTCTACGACATCAACGACAACATGGACCTCGCCGAGGAAATGTTGAAATACCTGATCCAATACGCTTTGGACAACAACATGGACGACCTCCAGTTCCTCAGCAAGCGCCTGCAAGACGAAGAGAAGGGCAAGAAGGAAGAGGACAAGTCGATGGAACTCATCAGCAAGCTACACTTCGTGCTCGAGCACGAGTTCGTGCGCCTCACCTACACCGAGGCCATCGACATCCTGCGCAATTCCAACTACAACAAGAAGGGCAAGTTCCAATATCCCGTGGATGGCTGGGGCGTCGACCTGCAGTCGGAACACGAGCGTTACCTCGTCGAGAAGCACTTCAAAAAGCCCGTCATCCTGACTGACTACCCGAAAGAAATCAAGGCCTTCTACATGAAGCAGAACGAAGACGGCAAGACCGTCCGTGCCATGGATGTGCTCTTCCCCGGCATCGGCGAGATCATCGGCGGCTCAGAGCGTGAGACCGACATCAACAAGATTCTCGACCGCATGCACGAAGTCGGCATCCCCGAGGAAAGCATGAACTGGTACCTCGACAGTCGCCGCTTCGGCTCGGTGCCGCATTCCGGCTACGGCCTTGGCTTCGAGCGTCTGCTGCTCTTCATCACCGGTATGACCAACATCCGCGACGTCATCCCGTTCCCGAGAACTCCTAAGAACTGCTTATATTAATAAGTTGTCAGTTGTTCAGTTATTCAGTTGTTCAATTGATGAACGACGCTAACTGAACAACTGAACAACTCCAAACTGACAACTGAAATGCCCAACCAAGGATTGACTCAAACCCAGCGGCAAGAACTGAAACTATCGCCGCAGCAGATACAGCTCATGAAGCTGTTGCAACTGCCATTAATCGAACTCGAACAACGCATCAAGGAGGAGATGGAAATCAACCCCGCCCTTGAAGACGTTCACGACAACGACTATGACGACAACGAGTCAAACCTTGACGAACCATCCGACGACAACGGCGAAAACGATGACTACAACGACGACGAGGTGGACTTCAACAAAGACGATGAGTTCGACATCAACGACTACCTTTCGGAAGAAGACCTTGAAGACTATTCCTACAAGCTGCAAGCCAACAACTACAGCGGCGACGATGACGACTACGAAGCCCCTATCGCCAACGAAGAGACTTTCCAGGACTACCTGAACCAACAGCTTGCCTACCACGATCTCACCGAAAAGCAACTCGAAATCGGGCAGTACATCATAGGCAACCTGGACGACAACGGTTACCTCAACCGCCCCGTTGCCAACATCGTCGACGACATGCTCTTCACGATGAACGTCTCCACCACCGAAGAAGAAGTGGCCGAAGTGCTCTGTATCGTTCAACAGCTCGACCCTCCTGGCATCGCAGCCCGTGACCTTCAGGAATGTTTGCTCATCCAGCTGAAACGACTTCAAGAGGACAATCCCTTCCACAAAGACTATGGCCTTTCCATAACCATTGTCAAGGATTTCTTTGAGGAATTCACCAAGAAGCATTACGACAAAATCGCCAAAAAGCTCGAAGTCAGCAACCGTGACCTCAAAGCCGCCCTGGACGAGATCCTCAAACTCAACCCCAAGCCAGCCGACGCTTCCAGTTCCAGCACAAAGAACATCCACTATATCACACCCGACTTTTTCATCTTCGTCAGAGACGGCAAGGTGGAGCTCTCCTTGGACGGTCGAAACGCCCCCGAACTCCGCATCAGTAAATCGTATCTGAAGATGCTGGATGAATTCTCGAACAGCAAGGACAACCGCGGCAAACAAGAAGCCGTGCAGTTCGTGAAGCAGAAAATCGACTCTGCCAAGTGGTTCATCGACGCCATCAACCAGCGACAGAACACACTCTATATCACAATGAAAGCCATCGTCGATATCCAAGAGGAGTACTTCCTGACTGGCGACGAAACCCGACTTAAGCCCATGATCTTGAAAGACGTGGCCGACAAGGTTGGCCTCGACATCTCTACCATCTCCCGCGTGGCCAACAGCAAATATGTCCAGACACCATACGGCACGCACCTGCTGAAGTTCTTCTTCAGCGAAGGCATCACCAATGAAGAAGGTGAAGAAGTCTCGACCCGCGAAATCAAGAAAATCATGAAGGACGCCGTCGAAAACGAGGACAAGGCCAACCCCATGACCGACGAGCAACTGATGGTTGTATTGAAAGAGAAAGGCTACCCCATCGCACGCAGGACTGTGGCGAAATACAGGGAACAGTTGGGTATCCCCGTGGGAAGGATGAGAAAAAAGATTTGACGGGGGGCTCATATCCCTATTCGGCTTAGTCGGATTGCAAATCCGACTGAACCAATGGCCTAACATACTATTTTGGAAACAATATCGTTTTTATCTTTGTGAAAACGAACCTCTATACCAACAAAAAGCACTGGAAATGGGCCTTGGCAGTTGTTGCCTTGCTCATCATCGGCGCATCGTTATGGTACACCAACCACTTGGTGAAATCCATCGCAGAACAGGAAATCAAACAGGTGAAGATGTGGGCTGCTGCCATGGAGCAACATGCCGTGATGATGCAGTCGACAGAAGAGTTCTTCAACAAGGTGAGCGAACAGGAACAGATGCGCGTCGACCTCTTGGCCAATGCCTATCGTAGTGTCATGGACATCTCCTCCAATGAGAACACCGCTATCTATGTCGACATCATCAGGAACAATATCAGCATCCCATTGGTCCTCACCGACAGCAAAGGCAACATCGTTTCGCAAGCCAATCTGCCTCCCGAACAAGAGGGAAAGAAGGTCTTCGATAACGAAATGAGACAAGCCTACTCGAAGTTTCCGCCCATCAAAATCAACCCAGGATACGGCATCGAGCAATACCTTTATTACAACGAATCCCAAATCTACACCGACTTGAAGGCGGTCTTGGAGGACATGATCGACCACTTCATGGAGGAAATCACCCTCAACTCGATGGGTGTGCCTGTCATCGTCACCAATGAAGCCCAAGACACCATCCTCAGCTATGGCAACCTCGATTCCCTCATGATGCGGGACAACAACTATGTGCGACAGCAGTTAGAAATCATGCGCAACGAGAACGACCCGCTGCAGATTGAGTTCATGAACAAAGGCAAAGCCACCATCTTCTACCGCACCACCGACTTGGTGCAACAGATGCGCTACTACCCTGTCATTCAGTTTGTTGTATTCGCATTATTCCTTTTAATCGCCTATCTGCTTTTCAGTTATGCCCGCCGTTCGGAACAAAACCAGGTTTGGGCTGGCATGGCCAAAGAGACTGCGCACCAATTGGGCACACCGCTTTCTTCGTTGATGGGTTGGATTGAATTACTGAAAATGCAGGATGAACCTTTTATAGGCACCTACGAGATGGAAAAAGACATCGAGCGTCTGCAAATCGTCACCGACCGATTCTCAAAAATCGGTTCCGTGCCCGTTCCCGAGCCTACCGACATCAACTATCTCATCCATGATACGATGGATTACCTGCAAAAGCGGTTCTCCAAGAAGTTTGAGTTTGAAGTCAACCTGCCAGAGGGCGAACTGATCATGCCTTTGATCCCGTCACTATTCCGCTGGGTGCTCGAAAACCTGACCAAGAATTCCGTTGATGCCATGGGCGACCACGGCAAGATCACCCTCGACCTCATCGACGACGGCGACCACATCCACCTCGACTTGAGCGACACGGGCAAAGGCATCCCGAAGTCGCAAATCAACCAAGTGTTTAACCCTGGTTTTACAAGCAAGAAACGCGGTTGGGGTCTCGGCCTTTCGTTGGCCAAGCGCATCATCGAGGACTACCACAAAGGTAAGATTTTCGTAAAATCCTCCGTCGTGGGCGAAGGGACGACCTTCAGAATCACCTTAAAGAAGTAAACAAAAAATCCCCCAACTTTAAGTGTTGGGAGATTTTTGTAAGGTTGTCAAACTCATTTCTTGAGCACATCGAAATAATAGAAGTACGACAGGGCCGACGAGCCACTATAAAAGTAATGATAGCCTTGCAAGCGAATCTTTCCATCTATTTTTGAGACGTTGGCAATCACCTTGCTTTCATTGGGTGGATACTTGCCATAACCGTAATCGTACGACATCATGATAACGGAATCGTTTTCATTCTGGAAAGGCGCGCCATTAAAATGGGCGTTGTTTTCCTCACTGGGGCAAGAGAGCTTGAAATCCACAGCGTTCCTTCCATCTTTAGTAATGGTAATTTCAGCATCATTGCAAAGATAGGTGTACGCATCCGCCTCCAATCCTTCAAAGGCGTCGGCAGCATTGGAGAAGGTATATTCCCCAACAATGTCGTTGATAGTGTAGCCAGTCTGATTCTTATTGCATGACCCCAACACGAAGCCCAACAAGAGAAACAGGCTGACAATATTTAGTTTTTTCATGACTATAACATTTGATTTGTAGGGCTGCCGTGGTACGACAACCCTACAACACAATTATTTCACAACAATTCGTTGCGTCTCGCTATTTCCTGATTGGTCGTAAACCTTCAACAGATAAACGCCTTGGCTTAACGAACTCACATTCATCTTTTCCATAGCGCTTTCCATCAGCTTCTGACCCGTAACGCTATAGATTTCAGCCTTCTGGAAGTCTTCGGCTTGGATTTGGATTTCATTTTCGGCAGGCATAGGATACACTTTGAAGCTAGCAGCTAGCGTGTTCTCGTCGACACCAGTGAGGTCAACATAAGAGGCTTCCACCTGGAAACAATTAAAGGTTTTAGAAGCAGCATTGTAGCCGTAGGCAATTTCCAAGGGGCCATCGGCAGGAACCCATTCACCATCCGACATCATTTCGCACTTACCCAACGTGGCGTTGCCGTTCTCATAGATATAATTGGAGCGATAGGCACCTCCCCAAGATGTTCCATTCCAACCTTCAATGAGCTTGGAAGTAAAAACACGATCCTCATAGTTATAGGTCGTCTTACTCTGATTCACCCAATTGCTGCCTGCCCAATCTTCAACAAGAATCTCTGTGACATTCTCGTCAAAATCAAGCGTGTAGGTGTCTTTTTCATCATTTTGCCAAGCTCCACCCTGCATATATTGGATTAGCAGTTCGATAGTGCCGTTGCTGTGTGTATAGGTGTAGAGCTTATCTGAAGTCCAGGTGTTGCCATTCCAAGCCCAATACAGAACAGTTGTCACATCACCATTGTAATCGTAGACTTCTTTAGTTTTGTTCACCCATTCATCATCTTCTTTTCTTTGGATAATGACCTCGCTCAACTCGCCGCTCTCATAGGAATAGGTAACGAATTCTCGGTCTGCCCAGTTTCCCGAGCCAGTAGGATCCATCTGCGTTAGTTTTTCTATCACATTGCCTGAAAAATCATACTCATAGGTAATCCTAATCAAATCCGACCATTGATCACCCATGGGCATTGAATACAACTCCTCTTTAAGATAATAGTCATACTCATCGTACAAATAGGTAGCGCGAGCTTTGTCGCCATTTACCCCTGTTATATAACAGGCTTCAGGTACGACAGTAATTACATCTCGAATGCCATAGTGTTTCAGCACATTGGCTGTTGCATCCGATTTCAGATTGGCTTCGTTTTGTGCAAAGCCCACATTTCCAAACGCCATCGCAAGGACGGCAAACATAAATAATCTTTTTTTCATAGTTTTAAGTATTTAGTTTTTAATGACATCGAAATAATAATTGGTTTTCGACCGAACGACGTGGTCCGTTTCTTGGGTCACGGGATTGTAGACAAGGTCATAAAGGATATGCCTGGCAAAGCCGTGAAGACGAACTTTCCCTTCATCGTTATCATAGACATAGACGGTCAATTCATAATCGGGATAGGGATTCCATGAAGGAGCCGTCATGTTGATCAAGAAGTCGTCATCGGTCACACGCGGACGACCTTCAAACGTACGATTGAGATTGTCACTTGGACAATTGACACTAAACTCGATGACATTCTCCGACTTTGCCCTGATTTCTATTCTGGCATCTTCGCAAACATGGCAATACGTGCTTTCGGACAAACCATCAAACGCATCAGATATTTTGGAGAAGGAATAGGTTCCGGCAATTTCTTCATTGGTGTATCCGTAAAGTTTGTTCCATTCTTTATCCTGTGGTTGCTTTTCGCACGAAACAAAAAGCAAACTCAGCACAAACAAAGACAACAAATAATTGATTTTCTTCATTTTATCACTATTTAACGATTAGTTTCTTAGTTTCCATTACCGCACCGTCCTTGTTGAGACGCGCCACGGTGTAATAACCTTGAGCAAGGTCATCGATAGAGAGTTCCATACTATCTGTTTGGGTGAAAGCGAGGCATTTCAACTCTTTTCCATCAATGCTGCTGACACGGATGACGCCATCGCAAACTCCGTTCCAACCAATGCGCACTTGACCTTTGGCGGGGTTGGGGAACAACTGCATCTGCTTCTCGGGTTCAACCAACTCTGCTGCGCCAAGGGCTTCCTTGTCCCACACAGCTATCGTGTACTCGCCCGGCATGAAGTTGTCAAGGATAAAGCGACCTTGCTTCCATGTGGAGCCAGGATAGAGAGTATAGGCGATTTCGTGCCACGCCTCGGAAGCATCCTTACGATACAGCAAGGTGGCCGAGTCGTTGGCCGTCTGGATGATATCACCGTCCATCGACTTTGAAAAATCAAACATGCCTTTCACCTCAGCTTCGCCAAAGTCGTAACGGTTAATAACCCAGAAATGCTTGGACGAAAGAGTGAGATAAGGAATCAGCGGGTCATCGTAAGGGCCCACCAAGTTGCTTTCAACGGCAACAAAAACCGAATCCGTCAAAGCAGTGGCTTCGAATCTGAAACTGCTAAATGCCTGTTGTGCCGACGATTTCACCATGAAATTCTTTTGCATCTTGCCGTCCAACCAGTTGTTGTTGATGTCGCTGACCATACAGACGGGTTCAAAGTCGAGGACGACTGTCGCACTGCCGTGTTGGTTGTCCCAATTCACTCTTTCGGTGACCATCTGGAAGTCGGGACCGATAAAAGTCAGCTCGCAAACATTGTCTTGCCCGACATGGGTGTCGCCGATGTGCTGATAATGAAGGTCGAGCATCACCTGATATTGACTGCCGACTGGCTCAACGGATTGAATTGACGCATACAAGTTAGGCATGCCGCTTGAATAGACATAGGTGTCGAAAAAGCCCTGCATGTCAATGCCCGAGTATTGCGTCAAGGCTTCGCACAACTGCGCAGAGGTTGCTGTCCGATACGCATATTGCTGGAAATAGGCACGCATGGCTGCGAGGAAGTTCTCTCGACCCATGTAGTTCATCATCGCATTTACAATGACTGCGCCACGTTCATAGACAGCGTCGCTGTCATATGTCATGTCCAAAGGCATGTTGTTGAGCGGCATCCAGTGGATAGGGCTATTGCACCAATTTGTAATGTCGCTGACCTTGCTAGAAATCGTATTTTGGAACGATTGCTCGCCATAGACACCTGCTTCATAAAAAGCTCCCCAGAACTGGGCGAAGCCTTCGTTGAGCCACATATCGCCAGCCTCGGCACAAGTCACCAAGTTGCCTGACCACATGTGCGACAGCTCATGGGCCACATACTCCTCACCTGAGGTGTTGCCATTAATGATACTCGACGCAAAGGCGATATTATCGGTGTGTTCCATGCACCCCTTTCCAGTACTGACATAACCGATACGATTGAAAGGATAAGGGCCAAGATTCTCCTCAAAGAACGAAATAATTTCCTTGATGTGGACAAAGGTGCCTGGCACATTGCTCATCTGGTTGGGCTTGGCGTACACCGTTATCGGGATGTAGTGCTCAACGCCGTCATAGCCGTCTTCCCAAACATCGTAATCACCCACGGCAAACGAGATGTGGTAGGTGGCAATCTCCTGCGGCGTAATCCAATGCCAAGTGGTGGTGCCGTTGCCGTTGTCAACAGCACCTACCAACTCGCCACCGCAGATGGCCATTTTGTCGTTGGTGGTGGTGACAAACACATTGTATGTAGCCTTGTCAGTGAAGTTATCGACACAGGGGAACCAAGTCTTTCCGAGGTTGTGCGGTTGGCTGTCGAAGCCCACGCCAAGGTTATAGACGTAGTCAGCGCCCCACCATTCCACGCCGCCCCATGTCTCGCTAAAGGTATTGCCGCCATAGACGATGTCCAAAGTGGACGTGGCACCAGCCGTCATTGGCGAAGCCAAATTAATGATGAGCAGGTCGCCTTCTTGTGTGAAATTGGCGACCTCAATATTTGAAGCCGTCACCAAGGCAACCTCCAAGGTTTTAAGCTCCAAGACGATTTGCTGCACATTAGCTGTGACCGTAAAGTCAACGAAAGTCTCGCCTTGCAAGGTTCGGTTGGCAAAATTCAACTCATTGATGTGGATTCCGTAATGTGTTACGTCAATGCCTTCACCAGCGGTTTGCGCTTTTAGCGCAAAAGGAAGCAGAATGCCAAGGATGAGGAATATTTTTTTCATTGCGCTAGATTTTGGTAGAGACGCATTGAATGCATCTCCGAAAAGGATTCATTTTTTTCATGAGACGCATTCAATGCGTCTCTACGACCTGTGTAAATCGGTTCGGTCTGTATCACATTGCTTTCATGCAAGGCACGGTCGAGGATACGGATCTCAAACTTCACCGTGTCGTTGGGCGAGAAGGGATTTTTAACCATCAGTGTATAGTCAATCGTGCCGCTGATGGCCTTTGGCTCCTCAGAGTCGCGAACGCGTTTGAAACGCGTGTTGAAGCTCATCGTGTCGTAGCTCTGCGTCTGTGCATTCCAATTCAGCAGAGGTGTCTTTACGAACTCACCGTTGACACATTTCATATAGTCAACCAACATATTATAATAATGTGCATCGTTGAAACCGAAAGGCGGAAGGGTGTCGGCATCATCGAGGCCCAAATCGCCATCGCCATCAGTAAAAGACAACGAGATGACGCCCTCGCCACTGAAAGTGCTGTCGGGATTCATCAGATAAGTGAAGCCTTCGTAGGCAATCTTCGGCTCAACGGGGTATTCCACGGGCTTTTGGCAGGCACATACTACCAAAGCCAGAAAAAGCAGTCCTAGATAATTTCTTTTTTTCATCGCATCCATTTGAGGCGGTAAAATTACAAATTTTTGGTGAAATCAGTGCAACAATTAATGAATTGGATTTTCTTTGATTTTCAGCTAATTAAAAGGAAATCCACGAAAAAAGTCGTGGAAAAGTGTGGAAAAGTGTTGACAAGTTCACATTTTTTGTATCTTTGCAGCGTGATTTGGCACGAATTATGCCATCACAGAAACGAGCAGAACCTTTATTTGATGCCGAACATTTATATCATATCAGGTTGCAACGGAGCTGGAAAGACCACAGCCTCCTTGACTGTTTTGCCCGAGACGCTGCAGTGCAAGGAGTTCGTCAACTGCGACGAAATTGCCAAAGGTCTGTCGCCGCTCAACCCTGATGGCGCCAAAGTCGCCGCAGGTCGCCTGATGTTGTCGCGCATCAAGAAACTCATCGCTGACAAAGAAGACTTTGCCATCGAGACCACCTTGGCTGCAAAATCCTACCATGCCCTTATCAACAAAGCCCGTCAGGAAGGCTACAAAGCCAGCCTCATTTATTTCTGGCTGCAAAGCCCCGAACTGGCTATCAAACGTGTGTCGGAACGTGTCCAACACGGCGGCCATCATGTGGACGACAGCATCATCCGCAGGCGCTACAAAGCGGGCATCAAGAACCTTTTCAACCTTTATTGCCCTGTCGTTGACTACTTTCTGTTCATCGACAACAGCATCATGCCCTCCGAAGTCATCGCCGAAGGAAGTATCAAATCCATCAAGTTTTATAACGAAGAAAAATTCAAAAAGATCAGACAATATGACAACAGTAACAGTGAATGCCAAGAAGAATGAAGTTTCGTCCTTCACCAAGAAATTGATGAGCGGGATGGCAACATCTACACCGTGAAAGCCAAGGAAGTCAGAGCCATGATGGAACAGGAATAAACCTTCCAACATCACATAGAAACCCTACCACGATTTGCAGCCAATGCTGCGAATCGTGGTTTTTTCGTATCTTTGGCGCATTAAAACTACGCTCCATGAAGAAAAAAACATTACTCCTCTTATTAATAGGCATTTCCTACGCAACTACCTTTGCCCAATCCGACCAACTCCCCGAAACCAATCCCGTCATCACCAACCGCATCAGTCAATGGCAAGATTTGAAATTCGGCTTCATGATGCATTGGGGCATCTACGCCCAATGGGAAGTGGTGGAGTCGTGGTCCATCTGCAACGAGCCTTGGATCAATAGAAATGGCGCCGATTATTACCAATACAAGACTGATTATCAAAATCTTAACAAAACCTTTAACCCACAACACTTCGACCCAACGAAATGGGCAGAGGCCGCCAAAAACGCGGGCATGAAGTACGTCGTCTTCACCACGAAGCACCACGACGGCTTCTGCATGTTTAATACTAAGGAGACCTCCTACTCGACCGTCGACCCAAGCTGCCCGTTCTCGAAGAATCCCAAAGCCGACATTACTGGCGAAGTGGTGAAAGCCTTCCGCGAAAAAGGTTTTTGGACCGGCCTCTATTTCTCCAAACCCGATTGGCACTGCGACGACTACTGGGCACACGAGTGGGCCACCCCCGACCGCAACGTCAACTACGATCCAAAAGAGAAACCCGAGCGCTTCAAGAAATACATGCAATTCACCCACAGGCAGATTCGCGAACTTACCCATAACTACGGCGACATCGACATCCTTTGGCTCGACGGCGGCTGGGTACGCCCCGAATGGAGTGTAAACGACGAAACGCGACCATGGCTCGGCTGCCAAGGCTACATCCAAGACATCGACATGTCCACGGTGGCCTCCATCGCCCGCGAAAACAACCCCGACCTCATCATCGTCGACCGCTCAGTGGGCGGTAAATATGAGAACTACCAAACCCCCGAACAACAGGTGCCCGACTCGCTTCTACCCTATCCTTGGGAGACCTGCATGTCGATGGGCAACTCGTGGTCGTATGTCTCGACCGACACCTATAAAAGCACCAACAAACTCATCCACCTGCTTTGCGACATCGTGGCCAAGGGCGGCAACTTCCTCCTCAACGTGGGTCCCGATGCCGACGGCAACCTGCCTGACACTGCCCTGCTCCGCATGAAAGAAATCGGTGAATGGATGCAAGTGAATGGCGAAGCCATTTATGGCACAAGGCCTATCTATCCCTTCACCTACGGCAAGTTCCGCTTCACACAAAAAGGCGACAAAATATACGGCATCTTTCTCTTAGACGAGCAGGAAAGCCCTGTGCCCGACACCTATTGGTTTGATTTTCCTGTTCCTGCAGACGGGCAGTCTACAAGGCTGAAAACGGGAAAAATCAAGGTTTTGGGCAGCAAAAAGAAAGCCTCCCTTAGTAAGGAGGCTGATGGCCGCTACCGCATCGACTTCCCGAACAATTATGAAATGCCGCACGCGGTGGTGTTTGAGATGCAAGCAAAATAAAAACGGCACCATCTCACTTTTAAAAATGAAGTACAAACAAAAAAGTACTCCCCTGACATTTCGTTTTTGTCGCCAAACAATAGGAAAGCCAGTACATGGACACTAACTAGTGATAATGATGCCGTTGTGCTATTTTGATCATCTTTTTCGATTACAAAAGTAGATACCTTGTAGCATTCGTTAGGTAACAATTAGAACGAAATAATTGTCATTTGGTCGGGTTATTGTGAACTATTTGGACAATTTAAACTATTTTTGTAGGCAAAACGTCCAAAAAATGACAAACCAGACAAACGAATTGGATAAAATGAGAGAGCGAATCACCGAGCGTGGTTTGATGCTATTTGACAATATCAGCCGAATGCCCATTTTTGAAAAACCCTACACCTCTCCATTTATCGTCATCAGCATCAGCCATCGGGGCTGGATGAAAGCCATATACGACATGAAGCTCGTTGAATTCCAATCGCATGACCTCACCATGGTCCCCCCTGGACATATCCTTTATGCAAAAGAATCAAGCGAAGATTATCTTTCTTCTTTATTAGTCATTTCACCTCTCTTCATTGAAAAGTTGAGCCACAACAACCATCATTTCACGGTCAATCCACTTGAATATCAATATAATTCAACTTTTCATCTAAGCCAAGAGCAATACGAAGGGATGCTTGGAAATTTCAGAATGCTCAATTGCATTAGCCAATTAAATCATCCCGATCGTGACGAATTGCTTGCCAACCAAATGGAAATCGGAACCCAATTGATGGAAATTTACCTTCATGAAAAAGGCATTGTGTCGACACAAGTGTACAACTCACCTCAACAGTTGCTCAACCGTTTCCTGAACGCTATCGTAAAGCATTTCCGGGAGAGCAAAGAAGTGCAATATTATGCCAACCTGCTTTGCTTGTCACCCAAATACTTTGGAAGCATCATCAAAGAGAACACTGGCACTAGTGCATCCGATTGGATCTCGCAATATGTCATTGTCCAGGCAAAGTCCCTGCTTCGTCACAACAAAGGCCTCAACATTCAGCAAATCAGCTACCAACTGGGCTTCACCGACCCTGCCGCCTTCACCCGCTATTTCAAGGCGAATGCTGGATTGTCACCCAAGGAATATAGAGAGCAACAAAGTAGGGAGGCTTAACCCACCACAATATTCACAATCTTCTTAGGCACATAAATCACCTTTCTCACCTGCTTGCCCTCAATCCACTTGGCAGCTTCGGGGGCGGCAAGCACGGCAGCTTGTACCTCGTCGGCATTCATCGTGACTGGCAGCTCCATATTGAAACGCATTTTGCCGTTGAAGCTGATAGGATAGTTGAAGCTGTTCTCCACCGTTTTGCTTTCGTCGTAAACGGGGAACGCAGCATTCACCACTGAGGTCTCGTTACCCAGCAAGTGCCACAACTCTTCAGCGATATGCGGTGCGTATGGCGAAATCATCACCGTCAAAGGCTCAAGGATCTCACGCTTGTTGCACTTCATGTCGGCCAGTTCGTTGACGCAAATCATGAAAGCCGAAACAACGGTGTTGAACGAGATGCTCTCAATGCCTTCCTCTTCCTTCTTGATGAGTTTGTGTAGGCTCTTCAGCTCGGGTGCAGTAGCGGGCTCGTCACTGACGCAGAACTCATTGTTCTCGTTGTGGAACAGTCTCCAGAACTTACGCACGAAACGGAAAGTGCCTTCGATGCCCTGCGTGTCCCAAGGCTTGGATTGCTCCAAAGGGCCAAGGAACATCTCATAGAGACGAAGCGTGTCGGCGCCGTATTTCTCCACAAGGTCATCGGGGTTCTGCACGTTGTATTTCGATTTCGACATCTTCTCGATCTCGTTGCCACAGACAAAGATATCGTTGCCATCCTTGTCCTTCTCGAAGATGAACTGCGCATCTTTCAGGTCATCGCGCCACAGTCCACATGGATCGGGTCGCTGAACTGCTCACGGCCTTCCAGATTTTTCGAGATGAAGATAGGAGTGCCATCATAAGCCTCACCCTCAACAAATGCGGGAACATCCCTCCCTGCGATAAGGTCCTTGATTCGCTGCTCAACAAAGTCGGTGCCGTTCTTATAGTCATTCACCACATCGATAATCGGGACAAGCAGCAGTTTGTAACCTTTCTCGGCAGCATAATCCTGCCAAGGCTCGGCCACCTTTTCGAGGTTGCCCATGCGGTTAATCTCAATCAAGATACCCTTCTCGGGGCAGAAGAAGTCAAAACGACGACGGCCATCTTTGAAGTCCTTTTCAAACTTCACGCCCAACTTGTTGTCCTTGATGAGACGCCACACGCCATACTCACACAATTTCTCCATGTTGGCGCGATAGGCAAAA
>CACXIM010000069.1 GCA_902767725.1 uncultured Bacteroidia bacterium
CAACTCCCCGACTCTCTTTCGATTTGGGTGTGTTTCCGCAGCCAAAGCTCGACACAAAATGCCCAAGTGAAGGCTGTCGTCCATGGCAATGCCGACTATGAGATTAGAGCTAATGGTACAGAGAGCCCTTCCAATATGCATGTGGCCACGGCAGAACAGACATTCACCCGCACTTCGGCTAATGGCGGAGCCTACAACTGGCGCAGGTTAAGCATTCCTTTCCAAAACAACGGTCCCTGCACCGACGTGCGATACATTCTCTTTTCAGCCACCACCAATGTGGTTCCTGGAGAAGGCAGCACCAACGACGATATGTTTGTCGACGATGTGTTGCTTATCTACAATCCAAGCCTCAATCTAGGTCAGTTGGCCTCCAACAGCTTCTCCCCTGGCGATGCCATTACGATTCCTTTCACTTTGACAGGTACCATGTCACCCGAAAACCTCAATAAAGCCGCCAATGAGGTCATCGCCCAACTCTCCGATGGCAGTGGCAACTTCAATAATCCTACAGAGTTAGGACGCGTCACCACCAATACAAGCGGAAGCATTACCGCACAAATCCCCAATGTCACTACTGGTAACGGCTATCGCATCCGCGTCATTTCCACGAACTATCCCATGGTGGGAGGAAACATCCAACAGGTCTCCATTATGCCCAATGCCTTTACCATCACTGCTTCCGCCGATCCTGCGGGTGCCGGTAATGTCACCGGAGGCGGCAGCTATAACCAGGGCGAAACCTGCACCTTGACCGCTACCTCCAACAATGGTTATACTTTTGTGAATTGGACGAAAGACGGCACCCAAGTGTCGATCAACCCGACTTATAGCTTCACCGTGACCGAATCGGCGACCTATATTGCACATTTCTCGGCCAACAGCTACACCATCAACGTGGCGGCCAATCCGAGTAACGGAGGCACGGTTTTTGGTGGTGGCACTTATACTTACGGACAAAGTTGCACCGTTTCGGCTACACCAGCCATAGGGTATTCTTTTGTTAATTGGAGAGAGAACGGAAATCATGTAACTTCACAAGCCGAATATACCTTCACCGTTACGGGAGACCGCACACTTGGGGCTTATTTTTCTACCCAAAGCTTTACTATCACTGCTTCCGCTGTTCCTAGCTACGGTGGCTCAGTCACTGGTGGAGGCACCTTCACCTACGGCCAGAGTTGCACATTGACAGCTATAGCCGAAGCAGGTTATACGTTCACTGTATGGACTAAAGAGGGCACGGAAGTTAGCACAAACCCTTCCTATACGTTCACTGTCACTGAGTCAGCTGAATACGTTGCCCACTTCTCCATTGACAACTATGTGATCAATGCGGCAGCCGACCCAATTGAAGGTGGCACAGTAACCGGTTCAGGCAATTACGATTACGGCACTTCCTGCACCCTAACGGCTACTGCCAGTGAGAACTATGAGTTCATTAATTGGACCAAGAACGGCATCGTGGTTTCTACCGATGTCACCTATACGTTCATGGTGACGACCTCAGAGGACTATGTGGCGCATTTCCGCTACTTTGAAAATGTTGTTGAAACCAGCGCGACCTGCCAAATCTTCCCTAACCCATTCACCTCGTCGTTGAGCATCACAACGGATAATGCCGCACAAAGCGTCAGCGTATACGACCTCAACGGCCGTTTGCTGATGAAGCAAAGCGTAAACGAGTTACAGTTTGAAATAGACTTGAGCCGACTAACTCATGGAACTTATCTGCTGCAAATCGACTACGGCAACAGCCGAATCGTGCACCGGATCATGAAAGCCGAATAAACAGAAATCGCGACGAGGTCCTTCCCCGCCGCGATTTTCTTTTAGATGTGTTTCGTTTAGAGTCTTTCGTTCACCACGTCCCAGTCGATGATCTGCCACAAGGCATTCAGATGGTCGGGACGACGGTTTTGGTAGTCGATGTAATAGGCATGTTCCCAAACATCGAAGGTCAGCAAAGGCCTGTAACCGCGCTGTACGGGGTTGCCTGCATTGGTTTCCTGTGTGATTTGCAGTTTTCCGTCTTTGTCTACGGAGAGCCACACCCAGCCCGAGCCGAACAAAGTGGCGCCTTTCTTCGTGAATTCCTCCTTAAAGGCTTCGAAGGAGCCGAATTGTTTGTCGATCCACTCGGCAATCACACCCGTGGGCTTATTGTCGGCCTTCGGTGCACGGAACTGCATGAAATACAGGTTGTGGTTCAGAATTTGTCCTGCGTTGTTGAACACGCCGCCGTCGGCAGTCTTCACGATGTCCTCCAAAGGCATGTCTTCGAATTTTGTGCCTTCGATGAGGCCATTCAGATTGTTGACGTAGGCATTCAAGTGCTTGCCATGATGGAAGCCCAAGGTCTCCTTGCTGATGACGGGCTCCAAAGCGTTTGCCTCGTAAGGCAATTTGATGAGTTCGTATTTCATAAAGTTGTTTGTTAAATGTTCGTGGCTGCAAATATAGTAAAAAGTGGGATTTCAATTCAGAATCCCACTTTTTTCATTGATTCATATACATCTGGTAGAGGGGCGAATTGGGCTCGCTCTTCAGTCGTTTCAAGGCACGGTCGCGGATCTGACGCGTACGCTCGCGCGAGATATTGAGTTTCATGGCAATCTCTTCCAGGGAGTATTCACGCGAGGTGCCCAAGCCGAAGTACATGCAGATGATCGTACGTTCCTTCTCATTGAGCATATCAAGCGAGTTGCGGATGGCCCTGCTGGTCGACTCCTGTTCCACCACCGTATCAGTTTGCACTTCGTCGTCTGCAACATACACGTCCAAGAAATTGGCATCGTCTTCGTCGTCGAGAGGTGCGTCGGTCGACACAGTGCGTGAGT
The DNA here is from genome assembly GCA_902767725.1 of uncultured Bacteroidia bacterium. Taxonomy (GTDB): domain Bacteria; phylum Bacteroidota; class Bacteroidia; order Bacteroidales; family F082; genus Limimorpha. The sequence continues at coordinate 2,841 of CACXIM010000069.1, forward strand.
TGAGGTTCATTAGCTGTTCCACCTTGTCCTCGGCCATTCCGACTTCTTCGGCAATCTCTTTGAGGGTAGGACGGCGTTCCATTTTCTGTTCCAAAAGAGCCACAGCCTTCTTCACCTTCGCTAAAGCACCCACTTGATTCATGGGCAGGCGGATGATACGGGCTTGCTCGGCCACAGCTTGCAGAATGCTCTGGCGGATCCACCACACGGCGTAGGAGATGAACTTGAAACCACGCGTCTCATCGAAACGTTGGGCGGCCTTCACTAGACCCAAGTTACCCTCATCGATCAGGTCTTGCAAGCTCAAGCCTTGATTCTGATATTGCTTGGCCACCGAAACGACAAAGCGCAGGTTGGCCCTGACCAGTTTGTCCAACGCGGCCTGGTCGCCCGCCTTGATGCGTTGAGCCAGTTCGACCTCCTCGTCAGTGGTCAGCAGGCTCTCCTTCGCAATGTCGGCCAAATACTTGTCCAAAGTGCCGGCATTGCGGTTGGTGATTTGCTTTGAAATTTTCAGTTGTCTCATTTCTTCGTAATCTTTTTATTGTTTATTTGTGCTTTTTCATTTTTCTCTCTCATCATACCAAACTCCACAATTTTGTTTTTTTCACATAATCTTCTGGTTTGGGAGGAAACGTCTATTTGCCGTTTCGCTCCCAACCCAAAAGTAAAATACTGCAATAATCGTACCGAAATTTCTGTATTTCAGGGGAAAAAGTGATTTTTCACCACTATTTAGTAGTAGAACGTGCCCGTCATGCCATTCGGGAAGACGCCTTCGATAGTGGTACGACGCGAACGTTTGTTCTTCAAGGCATTCTCAAGGTCCGACTTGCCATTAACGGAATAACCGTTCACTTTGGTGATGACGAAGTCGACTGGCACTCCCGAATTCATGAAACGACCTTGGCGGATTTCAACAATCTTCAGACCGTTTTTGATGTTCAGACGGCTCATCTCGTTTTGGTTGACAGGCTGCAACATCAGTCCGAACTCGGAGTTATAGAACGTCTCGCCGCTCTTAACAAGATTCACGTTACCAGCCTCATTGAGCAAGGTCAACTCATAATGATGGTGATGGCCTTGGCGGTTCACCTCGACATCCACCTTGTCGCCTGGGCGGTATTGTCCGATGTTTTCCTTGAGTTGTGTCGTGGAATTCACCTTCTTGCCGTTGATAGCTGTGATCACATCACCGTCCTTCAAGCCTGCCAATTTGGCAGCGCCGCCTTCGGTAACCTCGCCAACATACACGCCTTCAATGTTTTCCAAGCCTTCCTTCTCGGCCAGTTCTTGGGTAAGTTCAGCAATTTGCACGCCAAGAAAACCGCGTTGGGCTGTACCATAGAGCAAAAGGTCGTCGACCACCTTGCGCACAATGTTGGAGGGGATGGCGAAGGAATAGCCTTCGTAGGAGCCCGTGTGTGAGGCTATGGCGGCATTGATGCCGATCAATTCACCTTTCGTGTTCACCAATGCGCCACCACTATTACCCGGGTTGACAGCGGCATCGGTCTGTATGAACGATTCCACAGAAGTTCCTTCACCCAAAATGCTGAGGTTACGAGCCTTAGCGCTGACGATACCCGCCGTGACTGTAGAGGTCAGATTGAAAGGATTACCCACAGCCAGCACCCATTCGCCGATGCGTACATTGTCGGAGTCGCCAAAAGTAAGGAAAGGAAGATCGGATGCTTCCACTTTGATCAAGGCCAAGTCAGTGGTCGGGTCGGTACCGATGATGGTGGCGGTCTTCTTCACCTTATTATTAAAAGTAACCTCCACCTCGTCGGCACCTTCCACGACGTGGTTGTTGGTGACGATGTAGCCGTCGGGCGTCAGCACCACGCCGGAGCCGTAAGCCACCATCGTATTGTTGCGCGTCTGCCCTGGGTAACCATAAAGTTGGCCCAGCAAAGCTCCAAAGAAGTCCTCGTAGGTGTTGCTTTGTTTCACCACTTTTGTCATGATATGCACAACTGCGTCGACACTGTTTTCAGCGGCGTCAACGAAGTCGGGAGTGTTTTCGGTAGGCACAAAAGCCGTCCGTTGCACACGGGGCTGAACCTGCTCGACTTGCGAGGTGTTTTCGCCTTGCAGTTGTTCCTGTTCAGCCTTGTTTTCGTTTTCATTCGCTTTATTAAGCATTCCTTCACACGATGTTGCCATCAGCAGTCCGGCAAGCATCAACATCAAACTCACTTTTCTCATCTTATCTCGATTTTTAGGTTTCTTTTCCGTTTTATAGTTTCATTAATGCTATTTTTCAACCTTTATTGCACTGAAAAGTGTATTTTTGTCGAAAATTTCAGCGGGCTATGCCAATCAAATTATGTGCCAGCCTGCTTGGAAAAGTGGTATTTTCAACGAATGGAACAAAATGTTCATCAAGAATGACACGATAACGCTACGTTGTGCCGAGCCTGAGGATGCCGGTCAGATTTTCCTTTGGGAGAACGACCGCGACATCTGGCGGGTAAGTGGAACGCATGTGCCTTATACCCAATTCCAGATCGAACAATTCCTTTTGGGCAACAATGATTTATTCAGCAACAAGCAGCTCCGCCTGATGATCGACTTGACCGAAAGCGGACAGGCCATCGGTTGCATCGACATTTTCGACTATGACGGCATCAACCAACGGGCGGGTTTGGGCATCCTCATCGACAAGGATTTCCGCCAGCAAGGCTATGCCAAGGCCGCTTTGGCGTTGTGCATCGAATACCTCTTCCACGACGTCATGCTCCATCAGGTGTATTGCTCCATTGACGAAAGCAATTTGGAAAGCCAGCAGTTGTTTGAAAGCCAAGGATTTGTGCTTTGTGGTGAGCGAAAGGATTGGATAAAAACGGGAAAAGGGTATTTGGATGTTCTTGATTATCAGTTGATATCTCAGAAAAAAGTGATGGAGCCTCTCACTTCAGCAAGGAAGCACAGGAATATGATGAGGAAAGAGATAGAAAAATGAAAGTATTGGGATTGAAAGTGAATAGAGTATTGGACAGTGAAGTGAGAAAGGATCCTGAACATGTGGCAAAGAGTATTATGAATCAAGTATTGTCATAGGGATAAAGACAAGAGAAGAAAGTAGGTTTAATCCCCCTAACCCCCTTTCAAGGGGGGACGGTTTTTTTACCGATATTAAGCATTTACAATCTAAAAGAATAACACGTATATGGTCAAAATAGAAACCAAACTCCCCGATGAGAAAAAGCCGCGCAAGAGCGGCAAGAAGAAAAACGGCAAAAGCACGAGGCGCACGGTGTGGCTCGTGCTCATCATACTGCTGATCTTCGCCGTCGCATTCGGCTACTGGGGCTACAAAACCGTCATGTCACCCAATGTGAAGACCGCTGACGGAAAACCAGTCGAGCTGTTCATCCCGACGGGCTCGGATTACGAACAAGTCAAAGCCCTCTTGGCGGAAACGCATTGCCTCATCAAAGAGAAGGGCTTCGATTGGCTGGCCCAAAAGAAGGACCTGCCCGACAACGTCCACCCTGGCCATTATGTGCTTAAAAATGGCATGACCAACAACCAACTGGTCAACATGCTGCGCGGCGGACTGCAAACACCCGTAAAGGTCACCTTCAACAACATGCGCAATGTCGACCAACTAGCAGGACGTATAGCTGAACAAATCGAAGCCGACTCCTCCTCTATCTCACGTTTGCTTCACAACCAGGAATATGTCAAGCAGCTGGGCTTCAACAACTTCACCATCCCGGCCCTCTTCCTGCCCGACACCTACGAATTTTATTGGAACACCGATGCCGAAGGCTTCGTGAATCGGATGTTCCAGGAGTACAACAAGTTCTGGAACGAAGAGCGTAAGCTGCAAGCCCAAACAAAAGGCTTGACACCCGTACAGGTCAGCACTTTGGCTTCCATCGTCAACAAGGAGACCAATATGAGCGACGAGATGCCACGGATGGCCGGCGTCTACCTCAACCGACTGAATAATAACTGGCTGCTTCAGGCTGACCCTACCTTGGTCTTTGCCTGGAACGACTTCACCATCAAGCGTGTGCTCGACCGTCACAAGGAAATCGAATCACCCTATAACACCTATAAATATCCCGGCTTACCCCCAGGACCCATCTGCATACCGTCCATCGTCTCCATCAAGGCTGTGCTGAACGCCGAAGACAACAATTACTTCTACTTCTGCGCCAAGGAGGACTTTTCGGGCTACCACAACTTCGCTAAGACCCTGGCCGAGCACAACCGCAATGCCCAAAAATACCAACAGGCACTTAATCAACGTGGAATAAAATAGCTCCTGGCCGTTGGCTTCTGGCTACTGGCAATGGGCTGTTAGCTATTAGCCATTAGCTGTTAGCCTAAGAGATACCAAAGCTAATGGCTAACTGCTAAAAGCTAACAGCCAAACAAGCCAAAGGCCAGTAGCCAAGAGCCAGCTGCAACTAAACAACTGAACAACTGAATAACTGACAAACATGAAAGCATTCAAAGCATACGACATCCGTGGCGAATGGGGTACCGACCTCAACGAGACCATCGCCTACCGCATCGGCTATTTCCTGCCTGAGGTGCTCGACACCGACACCTATCTCGTGGGACGCGATATGCGCCTCTCATCCCCGACCCTGTTCGACGCCCTCACCCGTGGCCTCACCGACCGTGGCAAGAACGTCGACTTCATAGGCCTTTCCACTACGCCATTGGTTTATTGGTCGACGGCGAAATATGGCTATGGCGCCTCAATACAAATCACGGCATCACACAACCCAAAGCATCACAACGGCCTCAAAATTTCGGCCAAGGATGCCCTTCCTGTAGGCTACGACACTGGCTTGAACCGATTGGAAACGCTCGTGGCGAGCGATAAAGCGACCGTATCATGTGAGAAGAAAGGTATCATTTGCGAAAAGAACGTCTACGCCGACTACCTAACCTTCCAGAAACAGTTTGTAGGTCCGCACGACAACCTCAACATCGCAGTGGACTGCAGCAATGGCATGTCATCCATCTTTGTCCACGAGCTCATCGGCGAGGCACATTACATCAACGACACCTTGGACGGCAACTTCCCCAACCATGAGCCCAACCCCCTCGAAGCCAATGCCCAGGAACAGATCAAGGCCTTGGTGAAGAAAGAGAAATGCGACATCGGTCTCCTTTTCGACGGCGATGCCGACCGCATCACCTTCATCGATGAGAAAGGCCGCTTCATCAGTCCCGACCTCATCATTGCCTTCTTGGGCGACTATTTCATCGGCGAACAGAAGCAGAAAGGCATTGTGTTGCAGGATATTCGCAGCTCGCGTGCCATACAGGAATACCTTGACCGCTATCAGGCCAAGGTGGAGACCTGGCGTGTGGGTCGTGCCTACGCTGCCTTGAAACTCCGTGAGCTGGACGGTTGCTACGGCGGCGAGTTGGCAGGACACTACTATTTCCGTGACTTCTATTATTCCGACTCTGCCCTGTTGGCTGCCTCCATCGTGCTGCGCCTATTGGCCGAACGCAAGAAGGAAGGCAAGACCATGAGTCAGATCATCGATGAAATCACACCTTATTCCAACTCGGGCGAAATCAACTTCAAGCTTGAGCGCAAGCAGGAAGCCATGGATGCCGTGCGCGACCACTTCATGAACATTGAGAAGCCAGAGCGATCCCTCGATTTTGATGGCTATCGTATTGATTATCCCGATTGGTGGCTCAACATTAGGCCTTCCAACACTGAGCCTTATCTGCGTTTCCTCTGTGAAGCTAAGAGTGAAGCCAAACTAAAGGAACTTATTAACACCGTGACGGACATTGTTAATAGATTTGGATAACCAATGATGTTTCTGTGATGTGGGACTAGGGCAAATGAAGCACAAAATCGTAGCATTTCTTCTTTTGATGGCGTGTTGTCCATTGCGGGCACAACAACCCAACGATTCCATCGCACTGCGCAATGTCAAAATCGTTGCTGGAATCGATGCCGCGATATATGTCGGTACAACCATTGGATTGAACCAACTATGGTTTAAGGATTGCCAATGGATCGGCATGCACACCATCAACGACAACTGTGACTGGCTTCAGATGGACAAATTATGCCATGCCACCACCTCATACCACACCTGCGTGTTTGGTGATGAAAGCATGCGTTTGGCTGGCTTGGACTCGAAACGGTCCGCGCTCTTTGGCGGGGCCTACTCATTGCTTTTCATGACCACCATTGAGCTCATGGACGCGGGATATGAAGGCTGGGGATTCTCATGGGGCGATATGGCTGCCGATGTTGGTGGCGTCACATTTTATACCGCACAACAACTGCTCTGGGACGAGCAACGCATCAGCCTGAAATACTCTTTCCATCCCACCGAATATGCCCAATACAATCCGGAAGAATTGGGGCATAACCTAATCAGTCAATCGTTGAAGGACTACAACGGCATCACCATTTGGGCCGCCTTCAATGTCAAGGATTTGTTTTTGGACACGGACAGTAGATTTCCTGAATGGCTTACCGTTGACTTCGGCTATGGAGCCAAAGGCATGGTTGCACCGCAACCCACCGATGATTTCGACCGCATACGACAGTTTTATCTTGCTCCAGGCGTCGACTTGGCCAAACTGCCCGTTGAGAACCGCTATCTCAAAGCCATACTACGTGCCTTGAGTTTCATCAAACTACCCACACCAGCGTTGGAATACAACACTTCAGACAAATTCGTCTGGCATTGGCTGTATTTTTGAAAAAAGCCGTACCTTTGCAGAAAATAATCATTGAAATGAAAAAACTAGCTTTGATACTCACCACTTTTTTCGCTCTTGTCCTGATAAGTTGCGAAAACCCCGCCAAATCACGCATTCTTACTGAAGAAGGTTCAAAGCAACTGTTGCGTTACAGCGAGTTCAAAAAAGCCGAGGAAACCCTCACCGAAGCCATCAAATACGACAAGAACAATTTTGAAGCTTTTTACTATCGTGGTTGTGCAAGGGTGAATGCCGCGAAATACGACGAGGCCATTGAAGATTTCGAGAAGGCCATCGAGCTAAAGCCTGACTATGCCGATGCTTACTTCAATTTAGGTAGGACCTACTACATGAAGCACGATGAAGACAAGGCTTGCGAGTATTACAAGTTGGCTGAACAGTACGGTCGGCCCAATTTGGAGGATTATTTGAAGAGATGTAACTAGTTTTTATAGAAACCGATCACTTATGTCATTCCTTCGGGAATCTATAAGTGGTCGGTTTCGTATATTAATACACGAACTCACCAAAAGTCTCCTCAGCGATAACATCACCCTCTTCGTTATAGGTTTTCCAAGTACCCGATTTCTTTCCCTTCGTGTATTGTCCCTCCTCTTTCAAAACAGTGCTAGGATAATAGGTCCTGGTGGGGCCTTCAAGTAATCCGTCGCGGTATTGGCATTCCATAATCAACGTGCCCGTGTCTGAGTATTTCTTGCATTGGCCTTCGGGCTGGCCTTCAACGAATTGCGTTTCCTCGGCCAGCACACCATTCTGTGGATTGTAGATCCTTGACCAACCATGTACTTTGCCTTCCTTGTTGTCCTCCACCAAACGGAGCTGACCCGATTGGGCATCATAGTACTTCCACTCCCCGTCTTTCTTTTGGTTTAGGTAGTAGCCTGTAGCCACCACCCTGCCATTGGGGGCGTAGGTCTTGTTCAAGGCTCGCTCGCCCGACTTGTCGAACTCGTTGGTTGCCTTTAGGCTGCCCTGCTCGTCATAATAGCGGAAGGTGCCCTTGCACTTGTCGTTCTTGAACTCGCCCTCATAACGAAGTTGACCGTTGGAATAGTAGTCGCGCCAAGCCCCTTGACGACGACCCTTGTCGTCGGTTTGGTTGAAATCTTGGGCCACGGCGGTCACGGCAAGCAACAACATGGTGAGGAGGAAGCAATATCTTTTCATGATTTCTTCGGTTTTGAGGCTGCAAATTTAAGGAAATAACTTAATTTTGCCGCGATTATTGTATGGCAGAGTAAATGCCGTGGAGTCGCTGTCTAAGCTACCCGGTATCGGCAAAAAGACGGCTTTGCGCCTAGCGTTGCACCTACTCAACAGCGAAGATTTGGAGACCGAGCAACTTGCTGATTCGCTCTTGAAGATGAAACACAACATCATGTTGTGCGAACGGTGCTACAACATCAGCGACACCAAGGTGTGTTCCATCTGCAGCAACCCGCGACGCGACGAAAACACGCTTTGCGTGGTGGCCGACATGCGTGATGTATTGGCCATCGAAAGGACGGCCTCCTATAACGGTCTTTACCATGTCTTAGGTGGCGTCATCAGTCCTATAGAAGGCATCTCTCCCAATGACTTGAAGATTGCACAACTGGTGCAACGCACGCAAAAAGAAGACATCAAGGAAATCATCTTGGCCTTGCCCGCCACCATCGAGGGCGACACGACCAACTTCTATATTTTCAGGCAACTGAATGACTTTAAAGGAAAGATATCGGTGATTTCGAAAGGCATTGCAGTGGGCGACGCCTTGGAATATGTGGATGAGGTGACCTTAGGCAGGTCCATACAAAACCGCATCCCATTCAATTCTCACTAAACAGGTCCAATTGGTTTTCCGTGAGGTACAAATCCTGTGGAACTTCGTATTCGTAGGCCGTAATGAACCGTTCTATGTTTTTCTTAATCAGCTTGATGGGCGTCGTGCGACGGGCCTTGCAGTAATTGCGCAACGAACGGTACTGACCTGCCGACAACTTGAAAGTGATCGCATGGTATTTGTAGTTGCGACGCTTCCTCTTTTTGTTTTGTGCCATAACACATTGGTTTTGAAGCCACGAAATAACAAAAACAAATTGAGAAATCCAAATTATCACAAAAATTTCTACTTTTGTCTTTCCAAAATCTGAGGCATCATGAAGATTACCGTCATAGGAGAATCCAATATTGACATCGCCGTTTCGTCTCTTTCCGAACCTAACACCAAAGGGTGTACGCCAGGTGCGATCGCTTTCCACCATGGCGGCGTAGCTCGCAACATCGCCCATAACCTTTGCCTGTTGAGCCATGAGGTGAGGCTGATGAGCGTTTTTGGCAACGATGATTTCGCTGATAAGATGGTTGCAGACTGTAAACACATCGGCATGGATCTTTCATTGTCTACCCGATACGAAGCGAAAAGCCCCATTTTCCTCAGCTTCAATGATGAAATTGGCGATATGCAGTCGGCAGTTTCCGATGTTGCCTTAAACAATCGCATGGATTTGGATTGGCTGCGAAACAAGATGGATGCCATCAACAAGTCCGATTTGGTCGTTGCCGACACTTTAATAAGCGTGGAAGCACTTGCTTACCTCATCGACCATTGCAAGGTGCCTTTGTTTGTCGATACTGTCTCGCCCGGCAAAGCCATGCGATTCGCTGAAGCCATAAAGCTTTCTAAAAAACACACTGTCTTTGCTTTGAAATGTAATATGGCCGAGGCCAAGCTGATTACAGGAGAAGACAATCCAAATTATGCAGCCAAGAAACTGAATGACAATGGAGTAAACAATGTCTATTTAACCATAGGTTCAAGTGGCGCGATTTATTGTGTAGATGGTGTAACTACCACTTATCCAGCTTTACCCACACAGATTGTCAACGTGACAGGCTCGGGCGACGCCTTCTTTTCCGGTGTGATTCATGGGCATGCATTGGGGCATAATGGCAAGGAAACCGTTACGTTTGGTCTGAAAGCTGCCCAACACAACATAAAAAGCGAAGCGCCGGTGAATCCGACGCTCCGCATTTCAGTTTTCAACGAATGAATTAGGTTTAGAAGCTAAATCCAATACGTCCCAAAACCATAATGGGATGAACGGTGCCGAGTTCGCGAAAATCGTTTTCCGTGTTGGAAGCACTGTCAATGAGAGTCTTGGTCTTTATGGTCTGCTCACCTGTAACAGCGGCACTGCCGAGGTCATAGAAACTGCAACCGATAACCAAGTTCTTTGCCACTTCGACGCCAATGCCCGCCTGATAGGCAAAGCTAAAGGCCTTATCGTACTCTTGTAGTTTTGTAATCTGAGTTTCCACACCTTTAATCACCGATTCCATGCTGGTGATGAAACGTAGATTGCCACCAGCACCAGCCTCTACATACACACCCAGATTGGGATTGATGTGGTAGATATAATTCAGACCCAACATGGCAGGAACATTTATATACTGAGGCGTTGCCTTGTATTTTAAGCTGCCGCCATTAAACGAGTCTTCCGTTTCACGATAGAAATTCTTCAAATCTTTGCTAGGACCATTATAGAAGCCATCCACCGAGAGCATAACGCCCAACCCTTGAACACCAACATTGAAATACCACTTGAGACCTGCATTAAAACCAATGCCTGCACCTGCATCATCGTTATCAAATTCATTGGTGGTTAATGCAAAATCATCGAATGCATCGAATTCCGCAAAATCCGACATTGGGAAAGAAGCTCCAAGAAACATGGCGCCACGCGTTTGGGCCATGGCCTGACCACCCACAACCATCATGAGGGTCAAAGCGAACACTTTTAATAATCTATTCATATTTTTAATACTTAAAGTTTTGTTTTTCCGTTGTGTCTAAAACGTCACAAAATTACAAAAAATTTGTACTTTTGCGTTCTAAATGGAAAAATATGCTACAAGGACTCAAACGCTTTAAGGAAAAACACCCTTTCACCTCGCTGATGCTGATTGCCATAGTGGTAAGAATCATTTCAGTTGTATTCGTTCCTGGCTTCGGCTCACGCGGCGAGTTGCAACACTCTACCCTATTTATTGCCTTTCTCGAAAAGATCAAGGATTTATTAGATATCGGTGATTCCCAAGGCATGATGTTGCTTAGCCGATCCCTCTACGCTGTGGTATCGCTCTTCACCGTTTCGATGATATATCGCATCTGCGATCTGACGTCCAATAAGCAGAACGCTTGGCTACTTGCACTTATCCCTGCCTTTAGCTGCATCATGCCGTCTTTCGGCATCATCGAAAACGCAAGCGCTTTCCTCGGCTTGCCCCTGATGCTTTACGGTGCCAATGTAGTCCTGCGCCAAGAGGTCTTAAGGCAAAACAACCTCAAAGAGAACGTCCACCGTACTTCCTTCCTCATCGCTGGCCTCATGCTTGGATTGGGCATCTGCGTGTGGTATGAGAGTGCCTTCATCGTCCTCAGCATTCTATTGATTCTTTGCATCAGACGTAACTTCAAAGGTGCATTCATGACTTTCATCGGAGTCCTCATATCCATCGTCGCTTTGGGTCTGTTGCTTTGGGCGCTTGGTGTCAATCCATTGAAATACATTCAATTATGACCAAAGAAGAAGCCCGCTTGCGCATCGTATCCCTCAGCGATGAGTTGGAGCAACACAATTATAACTATTACATCCTCGCAAAGCCGACCATCAGCGACTACGAGTTCGATATGAAACTCGAAGAGTTGGCGCGCTTGGAAAAGGAGTTTCCCGAGTTTCTTTCGCCGACATCGCCTACCCAACGCGTGGGTGGTGGCATAACCAAGGAATTCCAAAGCGTGAGGCATCGCTATCCCATGCTTTCGTTGGCCAATTCATACAGTCGCGAAGAGATTGCCGACTTCATCAGCCGCATCAAGAAGACCATTGAAGATGAGGTGGAGTTTTGCTGCGAGCTGAAGTTCGATGGTTTATCCATCAGCCTGCAATATGAAAACGGCACACTCGTCCGTGCCGTGACCCGTGGCGATGGCACCCAAGGCGACGATGTGACCACCAATGTGAAAACCATTCATTCCGTACCTCTGAAACTGCATGGCGATTTCCCGCCTTTTTTCGAGATGCGTGGCGAAATCGTTATGCCTTTTGAAAGTTTCAACCGACTCAACGAAGCCCGTGCCGAAGCTGGTGACGATCTTTTCGCCAACCCACGCAATGCCGCAGCCGGTACACTAAAGCTGCAAGACTCCAAAGAAGTGGCGCGACGCCGCCTCGACAACTACTGCTATTATATGATGATGGATGGTCTTGAAGACCGTTACCAAACCCATTACCAAAGCTTGCAAGCCGCACGCAAATGGGGCTTTAACATTTCCAATTTCATGGCTCTTTGCAAGACCATTGACGAGATCTTCGAGTTCATCGATTATTGGGATGTGAAACGCCATGAGTTGCCCTTTGCCATCGATGGCATCGTGCTGAAAGTCAACAGTTATGCGCAGCAGCAAGCCTTGGGCTACACGGCAAAGTCGCCAAAATGGGCCATCGCCTACAAGTTCAAGGCTGAGGAAGTAGAGACCGAGTTACAAAGCGTTGATTTCCAAGTTGGGCGGCACGGTACCATCACACCAGTGGCCAACCTTGCATCCGTGCAATTGGCGGGCACTACCGTAAAGCGCGCGACGCTGAACAACGAGGACTTCATCCGCCAGTTTGACTTGCACTATGGCGATACGGTTACTGTGGTGAAAGGGGGTGAGATCATCCCGAAAATCATCGGCGTCAATCTCGACAAGCGACAAGCAGGCGCAAAACCAGTGGTATTCGTCAAGACCTGCCCGATATGTGGCACGCCACTCGTCCAGAATGAAGGCGAAGCAGCATGGTATTGTCCCAATAGTTCGGGTTGCTCACCACAAATCCGTGGCCGCATCGAACATTTCATCGGACGCAAAGCCATGAACATCGAAAGCCTTGGCGAGGGCAAGGTGGAATTGCTTTATGAGGAAGGTCTCGTATGCAATGTCGCGGATCTGTATGACCTTACTTATGACAAACTCTTTGGCTTGGAGAAGGTTATCACCATCGAGGACGAGTTCAGTTTGCTGCCTATTGCCACACGCAAGGTCAGCTTCAAGGAGAAGACTGCACAAAATATAATGGATGCCTTGGAGAAGTCGAAGTCCGTACCGTTTGAGCGAGTATTGTTTGCTTTGGGCATCAAGTTTGTTGGCGAGTCGGTGGCAAAAGTTTTGGCCAAGGCCTTGCACGACATTGACCATATCATTGGTGCCAGTGTTGAGGAAATGACCGAAATCAACGAAATCGGCGAAAAGATTGCCCTTTCAGTACGCTCATTCTTTGACGATGAGCGCAACATCGACATTGTCAACCGATTGAAACATGCCGGTTTGCAGTTTGCCATGGCCGAGCAAGCCGTTTCCGACAAAGAACAAGTGCTGGCTGGAAAAACCTTTGTCGTGAGTGGTGTGTTTCAGCATTATTCCCGCGACGGCATCAAAGAAACCATCGAAGCCTACGGAGGCAAGAATGTGGGTAGTATCTCCGGCAAGACCGATTATGTGTTGGCAGGCGACAAAATGGGCCCCGAAAAACGCAAGAAAGCGGAATCGTTGGGCATCCCCATCATCACTGAGACTGAATTTGAGGCGATGATTGGAGTGAAACGCGAAAACGAAGAAACAGGATTGTTGTTTTGATAAAAATGTTACTTTTGCAGCATAATTAACCACGGTCCTTCGACAGGCTCAGGGGCCGCACAAATACGAATCATAAATCTTTAAATCTTAAATACTAACGAAATGAGAATAGAGAAAATCATTGCCCGCGAAATCTTGGATTCTCGCGGAAATCCAACGGTTGAAGTGGATGTTACTTTGGAATGTGGCGTGATGGGTCGCGCCTCGGTGCCTTCGGGTGCCTCGACTGGCGAACACGAAGCCCTCGAACTGCGTGACGGCGACAAGAAGCGCTACAGCGGCAAAGGCACGCTGAAAGCCGTTGAGAACGTTAACACAATTATTGCTCCCGAGATTCTTGGCATGTCGGCCCTCGACCAACGCGCCATCGACCACAAGATGCTGGCTTTGGATGGCACCAAGACCAAGTCAAAACTCGGCGCCAACGCCATCCTCGGCGTCTCGTTGGCCGTGGCAAAGGCTGCCGCCAACTACCTTGACATCCCGCTCTACCGTTACATCGGTGGCACCAACACCTACACCCTGCCCGTCCCGATGATGAACATCATCAACGGCGGCTCGCACAGCGACGCTCCCATTGCGTTCCAAGAGTTCATGATTCGGCCTGTGGGCGCTCCTTGCTTCCGCGAGGGTCTGCGCATGGGTGCCGAGGTGTTCCACACCCTGGCCAAGCTGCTCAAGAAACGCGGCCTCAGCACCGCCGTTGGCGATGAAGGTGGCTTCGCCCCTGCCCTCAACGACACCGAAGACGCCCTCACCATCATTTGTGATGCCATCAAGGAAGCTGGCTACGAGCCTGGCAAGGATGTGAAGATTGCATTGGACTGCGCCGCCTCTGAATTTGCTTACGAGGTGGACGGCAAGTGGTTCTACGACTATCGCGAACTGAAGAACGGTACGAAGAAAGACCCCAACGGCAAGCGCTTCAGCTCCGATGAGCAGGTTAACTTCTTGGAGGAACTCATCAACAAGTATCCCATCGACTCCATCGAGGACGGCATGGGCGAAGAAGACTGGGACGGCTGGAAGAAACTCACCGACCGCATCGGTGACCGTTGCCAACTCGTCGGCGACGACCTCTTCGTCACCAACGTCGACTTCCTCTCGAAGGGCATCCAGCTGGGCTGCGCCAACTCCATATTAATTAAGGTGAACCAAATCGGCTCGTTGAGCGAGACCTTGGACGCCATCGACATGGCCCACCGTCACGGCTACACCACCGTCACAAGCCACCGTTCGGGCGAGACCGAGGACGCCACCATCGCCGACATCGCCGTGGCTACCAACAGCGGCCAAATCAAGACCGGTTCGCTGAGCCGTTCCGACCGCATGGCCAAGTACAACCAGTTGCTCCGCATCGAAGAAGAGCTGGGCGATTTGGCTGTGTATGGTTACAAGAAACTGAAGTAATCCTCGGATTACGATTCGATGAAACGAAAAAAGCCTGCCCATACGGACAGGCTTTTTTAATGCAATTATCCAAACACTGCTGTCAACCGCCGCATGGCTTCCTCCACGGTTGCTTTCGGGCATGCCAAATTAATGCGGAAAAATCCGCTTCCAGCCTCACCAAAATCTTTACCCCGGTTGAAGCCAAGATTCGCCTCTTGGGTCATCTTGTGCCATAGTTCCTCTTCAGAAAAGCCATAACCGTTGAAGTCGAGCCACATCATGTAGGTGGCCTGCGGCTTGTGGAATTTTACCTTGGGCAGATTCGTGGTGAGGAAGTCAGAGACATAGTCGATGTCGCCTTGCACATAATCAAGGAGTTGGCCAAGCCATTCATCGCCGTAGGTCATGGCGGCTTGCGTGGAGACTTTGCCGAAGATATTGCCGAGATGCGCCTCCATGTCCTCAACGTAAGAAACGTAAATTTTACGCAACGCCTCGTTGGGGATGATGGCCGTGGAAGTAGCCAAACCCGCCAGGTTGAAGGTTTTGGATGCCGCATGGAAAGTGATGCAGTTCATGGCATACTGATGGCCCAAAGTGGCAAAAGGTATGTGTTTGTTGCCAGGCAGGACCAAATCGCAGTGGATTTCATCAGAGATCACCAGCACATTATTTTTCAGACAAATCTCGCCCAACAGCAGCAGCTCGTTACGGGTCCAGCAGCGACCTACAGGGTTATGAGGGTTGCAGAGTATCAGCATCTTGGCAGTTTTGGCTTGTTCGGCCAATTGGTCGAAGTTTATTTCATAGCCTTCTCCTCGGTCAACCAAAGTGTTATAGATAAGTTTTCTGCCGTGGCTCAAAACAGCATGATGGAAAGGCGGATAAACAGGCGGTTGAATGATAATCTCGTCGCCAGGTTGTGTGAAGGCCATCACGGCCAAATTGAAGCCACACACCACGCCAGGGGTAAACGACAGCCACTCCTGTTTCACTTCCCACTGGTGACGGCGTTTCAGCCAGCCCATAATGGATTGGTAATAGGCCTCGTCTTTAAAGTGATAGCCATACACAGGATGTTCTGCCCGTTCGATGACTGCCTTGCGAACGAAGTCAGGAGTCTCAAAGTCCATGTCGGCCACCCACATGGGAAGCACGTCGGGATTGCCAAACACCTGTTGGCGCATATCATACTTAACGCAGTTGGTATCTGCACGGTTAATGATCTTATCAAAATCGTATTTCATTGTTTGATCGTTGTTTTTGATTTCGTGACTACGAGACTTCGGAACGAAAGGTCGAAGAGCCGACTCGTAGTCCCATCGTCTCGAAGCCTCGAGTCTATAAAATTGCTGCAAAGTTGCGAAAAATTTCGTGGTGATTCGCCGTAGGTACAGAAAAAAGATGTACTTTTGCACCGTCAAACAAAGACAATTGTTCTTTCATTCTTGGGGGAGTCGCATAGTGGCAATTGCAACAGACTGTAAATCTGTCCGGGTATCCGTTCGGTGGTTCGAGTCCACCCTCCCCCACATCAAGGCGAAGTTCAGGCTTCGCTTTTTTTATGTCCTTTTGGCAGAAAACAAAAAAACTTCTTTTTTTTTCACTGCATTAAAATAATTGTATATCTTTGCACTACAAATTCGCATCTTATGAAGATTTTTGTCGCCAAACTAGCATTCAAGACCACTACTGAAGATTTAAGAGCATTATTCGAGCAATTCGGCACGGTGGAATCTTGCAAGGTCATTATGGATCATGAAACTGGACGCTCAAAGTGTTATGGTTTTGTGGAAATGCCCAACGATGATGAAGCCTACAAGGCCATCGTGGAGACGGACGAGACCGTTTTCATGGGCAATGAGCTGCAAGTCAAGAAGTCACGTCCGCAAGCCGCCGCTGCTCCCAAGCCGGAGAAGTCTGCTCGCCCGAAACGCCCGCACCATCCTTACATACCTAAAACCGAGGAATAACACGGTTGAATTGCATTTTTTTTCTTGCAAGTCGACCTACACGTGAAAATAATTCCGTATCTTTGCAGCGTCTTTCCGAGAAATCGGAAGCGATGGTCTGGTAGCTCAGCTGGATAGAGCAACAGCCTTCTAAGCTGTGGGTCTTGGGTTCGAATCCCAACCGGATCACGAAAAGAAAAATCCCAACTCCATATGGAGCTGGGATTTTTCATTATCCTAAGAACAATAACGCGACTTACTTCACTTGGTCGACGATGGCCTTGAAGGCTTCGGGGTTGTTCATGGCGAGGTCGGCAAGGACCTTGCGGTTGATCTCAATACCCGATTTCGTGAGCTTGTCCATGAATTGGCTGTAGTTCATGCCATATTCGCGCACGGCGGCGTTGATACGCACGATCCACAGGCTACGGAATTCGCGCTTCTTGTTTCTTCTGTCGCGATAAGCGTAGGTTTGACCCTTTTCGTAAGAGTTCTTCGCCACAGTCCAGACGTTCTTTCTCGTGCTGAACTGACCTTTGGTCTTCTTCAGGATTTTCTTTCTTCTGGCTCTTGAAGCCACTGCATTGACTGATCTTGTCATTTTGTTTGATTTCTCTTCTGGCTCTTCTTGGTCAGGATGTGGCCATGATAAGCATGCTTTCTCTTCAGCTTGCCGCTACCCGTTACTTGGAAACGCTTCTTGGCAGCGGACTTTGTCTTCATTTTCGGCATTTTACAATTA
>CACXIM010000070.1 GCA_902767725.1 uncultured Bacteroidia bacterium
GTTGCTGCGGTTGCTGGGCAGCGATGAGCCGACGATGCTGGCATAGTTGTAGAAGCGGAAATAGAAGTCGTCGCGGAAGTATTTCAGGTCGCGGATGGGAATCATCACTTGTTTGAAATACTGTCCGTCGTTCTCGGCCATGAAGTCCTCGAGGGTCTGACCGGGGACGCTCCAGATGTGGTACCAGGTGGTGTCGGCCACGGTGGTGAACACCGAGTCGCAGGGCACAGCGATGCTGCCTTGCGTGTCGGGCGTCAGCGTGTCGGTGACGAGGGTGAACAAGCCGGGTTGGCAGCCCACGGAAGCCCAAATGGTATCACCAGGGAAGAGGGTGTCGACCTGCATCTCTGCAAAGATGTCGGCGATGTCGTAGTTTTGATAGTCAAGGAAGAGGAACTCCTGTCGTTCGGTGGTGGTGCCAAATTGCAGCACGAGCGAGTCTTGTGCCTCGGGTGGGTTGCCGTTGCCTTGAGGTTGGTAGTAGAAGCTCAGGTAGATGGAATCGGCAGGGGTGAGGGCAGGAATCGAGTCGGATACGCGCCGAGGTGAGGTATTCGGCGATAAAAGCATTGCTGATGGCATAGCTGTACACCTTGCCGTTGGCGTCGAGCACGTCGAAGGTCGCGCCTTTGCGGTTGGGTGGACAGACCGGGAAACCGTCGTTCACCAACACGTTATTGTCGGTCCACTTTGTGGAGTCGGGATAGGTGTTGGAGTGACCGAAATCGTCGAAGAAAGGAAGGAAACGCGTTGCGGCGACGCCTTTCCTCGAGGGTGCTTCTTGTACCGTGCCAAATGGGGTCAATATCTCTTGGGCCAAGGCTGGGCTTGCGATGAGACCAATGGCCATCATCAGTAAAACTGCCTTAAAACTCGTCTTCAAATTCATCATCTTCTTCATAGTCGTTGGTCTCTATGGTTTCAATAATTGTATCAATCTTAATCTCGGGTTGCGGCATGTTGGCTAACGAGTCCTCACGCAGCAACTCTTCCATTTCTTTCTTGAAGTCCATGGTACGGCTTGAGTGGTACCAGACGTCGATGTAAGTGCCAGGCCTGACGGCACCCGAACTAGGACCTGGACTCATCTTCCTGACGCATAAGTATTTGGTGCTGTCGTTGTCTTCGTGGGTCTCAACGCCAAGGTTGAGGCCTGCCAAGTTGAGCAGACGTTTGGTCTCATCTGCTGATTTTCCTATGAGGTTGGGGACTTTTACGTTGGATTTATCGTCACCGATGCCTACCTGAAGCGTGATTTTGCTGCCTTTCACCAACTCGGTGCCTTGGGCTATGGGAGCACCCAAATAGAATTGTTCAATAACGTTGTTCTTATAGGAATAGCTCACATACTCCAAATGGTCGACGTCCAATCCGCTCGACTCGAGACGGCCTATGGCTTCGCGCAAAGAGATGCCTTTCACGTTGGGCATCGGGGTTTTTTCAGGAGTCACAGCCACGATGATGGCGTAAACATTTCTGCCTTTTTTGATTTTGGAGCCAGGCAAGGGGTCTTGCTGGTAGATGCTTCCAGGCTGTTGACCCTTGGGATAAACACTGTCAATGAGGATGAAATTGAAGTCTCTGGAGTACTCGTGCTTCACTTGTTGGAAGTCCTGACCCACAAAATCAGGCATGGTGTAAACCTTGTCATGACGGGTGTAACTATTTAATAACTTGATTGTTAGCCAAGGTATTATGATGCAAAGCAATAGTATGATGAGTAGGTTGAAATAAAAATTCTTTTCCTTTAGAAAGTGTAGGCGTCCCATATTTTTACTAATTTAGCCGTGTTTTTTAAACTCAATTTTGATCATTTTTATTGTTCATTCTTCATCCCGAACCTCATCCCGTACTTGATACGGGATTGATACGGGATTTTAAAACGACAAAATTACAAAAAATATGAAAAACGTGGCAATTATTTGTGGCGGAGATTCGGGTGAGTTCGAAATTTCTGTCAAAAGTGCTCAGGTGGTGAAGCAAAACCTGAATCCGGAAAAGTACAATTCGAAGATCATTGTGGTGTCGAAAAAAGGATGGTATGGACTCTTGAAAGATGGCACCCGTGTCGACGTCGACAAGAACGACTTTTCCATCTCAGTAGGCGGACACAGGACGAAATTCGATGTGGCCTTCAACGCGGTGCATGGCGAGCCGGGCGAAAACGGACCGCTTTCGGGTTACTTGGAACTTTTGGGTATTCCTTGCACCTCTTCCCCTTTGACCACTTGCGCCCTTACGTTCCACAAGGATTTTTGCAAGCGTTTGGTGGCCTCCTACGGCGTCAAAGTGGCACCCTCGGTACTCATCAACGAAGGGGAGAAATATGATGCCGACGCCATCATCAAGCAGTTGGGATTGCCCTTGTTCGTCAAGCCGACCTGCAACGGCTCCAGCGTGGGCGTGTCGAAGGTGAAGACGGCCGAGGATCTTGTTCCTGCCATTTATACCGCCCGTGCTGCCGGTCGTCAGATCATGTGCGAAAAATTCGTCGACGGACGCGAGTTCGGCTGCGGTGCCATGGAGTTTAAAGGCAAGATGATGGTCTTCCCTCTGACTGAGATCTGCAGCAAGAACGAGTTCTTCGACTATGAGGCCAAATACACCGCAGGCAAATGCGAAGAGGTGACGCCCGCCCAAGTGGACGAGGACACCGAAATCGAAATCAAGGCCACAACGGCGATGCTGTACGAGAAGCTGGAATGCAAAGGTTTTGTCCGCATGGACTATATCGTCAGCGACGAAGGTGTGTTCTTCATCGAGGCCAACATCGTCCCGGGCATGTCGGAAGCCAGCATCATCCCCAAGCAGGCACAATGCTTCGGCTTGGAATTGGGAAGGCTGTTTGAAATGGCAATAGAGAACGTGTTGTGATTTATTACTCACGCGGAATCCGCAGAATTATGTGAAGCGCAAAGCGACGCAATGATTACGTCCGGTAGGCTTCAGCGAATTCAGCGGATTCTGCGTGAAACAATTATTTCAGCGTGAAATGATCACACCGTGAGGATGTCTTTCGACTTCAGCTCAGTGAGGTCGTCAATCTTCTTGATGTATTTGTCGGTGAGCTTCTGAATCTCCTCTTGCAGGAGCTTTGACTCGTCTTCCGAGATCACGTCTTTCTCCAGTTTTTTGGCGTCGTCATTGGCGTTGCGGCGGATGCCACGGATGCCGACTTTGGCTTCCTCGGCGGCGTTCTTGGTGCGTTTCACCAACTCTCTACGGCGTTCCTCAGTCAAGGCGGGCACGCTGATACGAAGGATCTCACCGTTATTGATGGGATTGAAGCCCAAGTTGGCGTTCAAGATGGCCTTGGCGATGTTGTTGAGGGCGCTCTTGTCGAAGGGTTGCACCACAATCATGCGGGCGTCGGTGCAGCCGATGTTGGCGGTCTGTTCGATGGGTACCGTCGTGCCGTAGTATTCAACCATAACGCCGTTCAGCATGGCCGGACTGGCCTTGCCTGCCCTGATGCCCTGAAACTCATGCTCCAAGTGCTTGATGGTGTTGTCCATGCTTTCAGTGGCTTCGTCTAATACAAATTGAGAATCTTCAGTCATAGTCGTATGAATTTTGGTGCAAAAGTAATTATTTTTCTTTTTCTCTTCAAAAATCCTGCCATTTTTCTCGACTCAGTTGAGTGGCTCGTACAAACCCGTCAAAATAGGACTCTTCTTTGTGTAATAATAACTCAACTTAGTCACGATGAGTGGCTTTTTGTCTTGGTTCCAGAGGTAAGCCTTCACGGTCTTGCCTTCGGGTGTGAAGTCGTCACTGAAGAGGATGGCGTCGGCAACGGCATGGTCGCCCGGCTTGAAATGTCCATCCTCAGGCAACGAGCTGTGCCATAAAAGGAGGGAGTCGGTCGCAGCATCATGGACCTCGATGACGGCAACGCATTGGTTGGCTTCGACCTCATTGTGGAAGTGGATGACGATGCCCAAAGCCTCGATGTCTTTCGGTAGCGAGTCGCACGGGAAGGTGCAAGCCTGGCCCCATTCCTGGCCTTCAACGTAGCGGCAGGAATCGGCACTCAACTCGTTGAGCAGGTATTGTGCTCCTTCTGTCGGAGTCTTGCTCAAGGTGAGGTAACGCGAGGTGAACCAGTCATTCTTCTCGATGAGGTAAGGATAGTTGCCCACTGCGGTGACTTCCCAGATGGGGTTGATGTAATCGGTCCAACCGAAGCCAAGCATGGGGGAGTCTTGGTGCTCGCCAAGCCAGTCGTTGAACTCACCCAAATTGCTGTATCTATTGTAGACAATGCGGTTATCGACATCGGTTTTCGCCTGATAGAACTCCGCTGCCTCGCCTATTTCCGTCCTCGTGGCAAACTGGATCTTGTCGCCATATTGATTCTTGTCCTTTTGTATCTCTGCGGCAATCTGGTCGAAGCCTTGGTGGTACATCAGGTCGAAGTGGCGGCGCTCCATGATGAGCGAGGTTGTACCGACAAAGAGGATGGCGGCCACAACCAGCGCGGTCTGCCACGGCGACAAGGTGCGGGTGCCAAACAAGGAGAAAGCCACGATGATGACAAAGGGGTAGCTGAAGATCAGCGTGCTGTGTTGGATGATGGGCTCGCGCTTCAAGGAATAGATGAACGCTATGGCGAAGATGATGACAAACCAGGCGATGCCGGCCCAACGCAAGGGCTGGCGCAACTTGCTACGCTTGCCTAGGATGAGCGGCAAGAGGATGACGATGCCCACGGCAAACATGAACAGCTGCGAGTAGTTCATCGTGTATTGGAGGAAGTCGAGCAGGAAGGTGGACTTGGGTGCCGCCAACCAACCACCAATGCTACCGCTCACGAAGAGTTGCTGGTAGAAGATGGGCAGGGTGGGGGCAAACAACAAAACTGCAGCTATACCGCTGAGCCAGTAGGCCTTACGACGTTCTTTGGGCAGGAAAAACAAACCCGTCAGGAAGATGAGTCCCGCTTGCGCGATGGAGAAATACTGGATGACGGAACAGGCCCAGGCCGAAAGTGCGAAACCGATGTAAATGCCAAGTTTGGGTTTCTTCTTCTCGAAGACGATCTTATGCCAAAACCAAGCCATCAGCAGCACGAAGAACAATCCTGCCGAATAAGGCCTCGCCAGCTGGCTATAGAAGATGGTAAACTGGCTGACGGCAAAGAAGGCGGCCGAAAACAGACCCACCTTGCGGTTGAACCACTGGTGTCCTATTAAATATATAAGGTATATGGAGCCAATGCCCATCAGCACGAAGGGCAGCTTGGAACAGCTGCACCCCGATGGGATGGCTGTCGGGCATGATGCCCTGTTGGATGAAGTCATGAAAGTTGTCGAAACGGGTGCGCAGCAAGGCACTGAACTCGTCATGCATGAAAGGTACCTGTCCCAGCTTCCAAAGCCTCAGGACGGCCGCAACGAGGATAATGATGCCGATGAGGATGTAGTCCATCCTCTTGCTCGGCACATTATGGGTTTTGCGCAGATGGTTTTTCCTAGTCTTCATCTTTACTTGTTGCTTGACGTCATTGCGAGGAGGAACGACGAAGCAATCTAGAGTGATATCTTTAAATACATGTCTAGACTGCTTCATTCCTCGCAGTGACGCGAAGCGTGATCAATGTGGTTTTTACTTGGTGACCAGCGTTCCGATGTTCTCGCCGCGCAACACCTTCATCAAGTTGCCACGCGTGTTCATGTCGAACACATACATCGGCATGTCGTTCTCCTTGCACATGGTGAAGGCGGTCATGTCCATCACCTTCAGGTTGCGTTGGTAGGCCTCGTCGTAGGTGATATGCTCGAACTTGGTGGCGGTGGGGTCTTTCTCTGGGTCGGCGGTATAGATGCCATCCACGCGAGTGCCTTTCAGGATGATGTCAGCTTTGATTTCGACGGCGCGGAGGGCAGAGCCTGTGTCGGTGGTGAAGAAGGGGTTGCCGGTGCCGGCGCCCATCACCACGATGTGGCCTTCCTCAAGCAGACGGATGGCCTTGGCGCTGCTCATCGTGTCGGCGATGCGGTCGATGTAGAGACCGGAGAGCAGGGTGGCTTTCTGTCCCTTGCCCTGCAGGGTCGACTGCATAGCCATCGAGTTGATGACGGTGGCGAGCATGCCCATATAGTCGCCTTGGATGCGGTCCATGCCCTTCGAGGCACCTTGCAGGCCGCGGTAGATGTTGCCGCCACCGATGACGATGCCGATCTGCACGCCCGCCTGGGCGGCTTCGATGATTTCGTCGGCATATTCACCCAGGCGCACCGGGTCGATGCCGTATTGCTGGCTGCCCATCAGGGCTTCGCCACTGAGTTTTAGGAGTACGCGATTGTATTTCATATTCTTGGGATTTAAAAATCAAGATTTAAAGATTCAAAATTTCAAAATTTCAGATGTTGGTTGTCATACCCTCTCGTAAATCAGGATTTTGTCTCGGTTGGCGGTTTCTTCGGCAAAGGGGAGCAAGCAGCCTTCTTCCACAAGGTCAACACGACGGTGAATGAGTTTCTCCAAAACACCCATCATGTGGGAGATGGTAAGCAGTGAAATCCTTGCGTTTTCATCATACCTTACGAGGATATCAACATCGCTTTCTGGAGTTTCTTCGCCTCTCGAAAACGATCCGAACAACCATGCCTTCAAAACGGGTTGCGTCTTGAAGTATTGCGCTATCAATTCTGTCATGGTTTGTGTACTCATGGTCTTGGTGCTTGTTTTACGTGGGCAAAAATAACTTTTTTTCTTCAAATGGTTTGCAAATTGCTTCTTTTTTCTATTTTTGCCATTGGATTGGTTTCGGCCAGTCCGTACATATTGAAAGAAGCGTTATGCTTGTCTTGTAAGTCGAGAACCTGAGAAATTCGCTGACTTTATATAATGCAAGGGGCATAGCGGCTACGCGTATAGCGTGGGCTGCTATCCATTATTCGCATTATATGGGTAATTCTCAGGACCCTCGACTTACGAATGTGGCATACAGTTCCACGCTTCTTTTTTGTTTCATGGTTTCTTTGGGAACTGGAGGGCGAAACAAAAAATGAATAGTATGAGCAAATACGTTTTATGTGACACCGCTACATCTGATTGTGGTAAAACACAAACGCTTTTGAAAGTCATTGAAAGGTTGCAATTGATTGCCGATCATGAAGAAATACAAATCAACGAGGTTGACAAGTTTGCTATCTTCCAAATAAACAATAATATAATTGTTGTCGAAACATTGGGAGACCCCGTGCCTGATTTCAATGAATATCTTATGAGAGCTGTTGAAATAGAAGCAAAAGTTATCGTATGTGCATCAAGAGCTTCAGGCTATTCATTCATGGATGTTTATAACCTGAGAGATTATGAATATGAAGTAATACGATTCAGCAATTTTTACTCACAAACAGATAATCTGCCATGTAAGCCGTTTCTTATAGATGATATGGCTCAAGCAGTTGTACAATTGGCATTAAAACTATTAGCTCTATGAAAAAGTTCTTCTTATTAACTTGCCTGATCTTGGCAATGGTAACGCTTAAGGCGCAAGATGAAATAACTGTCAAGTTCACTTCAACTACTCAGATAGGCTCCTATTGTCCCTTCAATGCGGTGAATGTTAGTAACCTTTCTAGAAATTGGGAAAAAGTGCTTGTTTATCCTGATACCACATTACTGCTTCAAAGCAGCGTTGGTATTTCAGAGAGAATCGAATTAAGTCCTATAGAAGTGCATCCCAATCCTTTTTCAAATTGGACGAATGCGTCGTTTTCGCTTGAAACGGCATCAAATGTAAAAGTGCAATTGTTTCAACTTACGGGGAAAGAGATAGCCTCGTATAGCAGTTTTTTTGAGGCTGGGGCAATTCAAATTCGGATTATGATGTCCCAACCAGAGTTGGCGCTTTTGGTAATTACAACTTCTAATAGTCGACAAGTGGCGAAGGTGTTAAATGTTGGGAATGGAAATAGCAATAGCAACAGCATTGAGGTGTCTCATTATGCCAGTAAAAATGAGCATATTGGAAGAATAGCAAATCTTTTAGGGGATTTTATGCCGGGCGATACCATGCGATATGAGGCTGTTGCATACGACAATGGAAATATGCTTACTAGTGAGGTGATTACAAAAGCGCAGTATGAAAACGAAACTATTGTTTTGTCATTTAATGTGACTCAACCAGAAGTTAGCACTTTTGAGGTTAGTAATATTACCCAGACTTCGGCTTTAGGTGGAGGAGAAGTGACATTGTCGGGAGGCCTTCCGGTTGTCGAGAGAGGTATCTGTTGGAGTACGCAGCACAATCCTTCAATAAATGGGAATCATAGTAGTAACGGAAACGGAATAGGTGCATATACTGTAAATATGTATAATCTAAGCCAAAACACTACTTATTATGTGAGAGCTTATGCTATCAATGGTGTTGGAATTAGCTATGGAAACGAGGTGCAGTTTACAACATCGCTGAATGTTTCGGCTCCGACGGTCATGACAAGTCAAGTGACTAGTGTTACCCAAACCTCAGCCGTAGGAGGGGGCAATGTGACTGACGATGGCGGTGCTAGTGTAACAGAACGTGGTATTTGTTGGGGGACTGGTCATAATCCTTCTATAAACAACAATCATAGTTCAAATGGATCGGGATTGGGTAGCTATACCGTAAACATGACAGGACTATCTGCAGGAACAACGTATTATGTAAGGGCTTATGCTATAAATAGCCAAGGTATTAGTTATGGACAAGAAGTATCTTTCACGACAACAGCATTTCCTCCTACCGTGACAACTAGTCAAGTTACCGACATTACACAAACTAGTGCTTTAGGTGGCGGCAATGTAACAGATGATGGTGGTGGAACAGTGACTGAACGAGGTATTTGTTGGAGCACGAGCCACAATCCGACCACAAGTAGCAGTCACGGTAACAGCGGCTCGGGTACAGGCAGTTTTTCTGTAAACATGTCGGGTTTATCTGCCAACACAACTTACTATGTGCGTGCCTACGCCATCAATAATGCAGACACGGCATACGGCAGTGAAGTTAACTTTACCACCTTGCAGAATGTGTCTTTACCCACAGTGACTACTAGTCAAGTGACCAATATTACCCAAACTACGGCTACAGGAGGAGGCAATGTAACAAGCGATGGCGGTGGCACGGTCACTGAGCGTGGCATTTGTTGGAGCACGAGTCATAACCCTACCACGAGTGGTAACCATGCCAACAATGGAACAGGAACGGGTTCATACACGATTAACATGACCGGCCTAACCGCTAACACCACATATTATGTGAGAGCTTATGCTACCAATAGTGTTGGTACGGCCTACGGAAGCGAAGTGTCGTTTATCACTTCCCAGGCAACCCCAACATACACGATTACTGTCTCTGCCAATCCAAGTATGGCCGGTTCGGTAAGTGGTGGAGGTAGTTACCAACAAGGCCAAAGCTGTACTGTGACAGCAACGGCGACATCGGGATATACTTTCGTTAGATGGACGGAAAATGGAACGCAGGTTTCCACAAATGCGAGTTATACCTTCACTGTGACAAGCAATCGGACTTTAGTTGCAAACTTTAACTTAAATGGAGGTGGCAGCCATGAGTATGTTAATCTTGGCTTGCCGAGCGGTACCTTATGGGCTACCTGCAATGTAGGTGCAAGTTCGCCAGAGGATTATGGCGCCTATTTCGCTTGGGGTGAGACCCAATTAAAAGATGTCTATAATTGGAGTACCTATGTATACTGCCATGGCACTGGAACTACTTTGACTAAATACTGTAACAATTCAAGTTATGGTTACAATGGTTTCACTGATAACCTGACCACTTTACTGTCTGTTGACGATGCGGCCACGGCAAATTGGGGTGCTGACTGGCGCATGCCCACCTCTGAAGAATGGTCAGAATTGCAAGATAACACGAATGCTGCTTGGACGATGCAAAACGGAGTATATGGTTGGCTCTTTACCGCTACAAACGGCAATAGTCTCTTCCTTCCTGCGGCTGGCGGTTATGGTGATAATGGACCTGTTAACCCAGGTACTGATGGGGGCTATTGGTCGAGTTCGCTATGCACCTCCGACCCAAGCCATGCATGGTATTACTACTTTTGGTCAGGCTTTGGGGAGGTCTGGGATTGGAGCCGAGACTTCGGTAGATCAGTTAGGGCTGTGTTCAATTCTGCTCCGAGTGTGACCCTTCCGACTGTGACTACTAGCCAAGTGACTAACATCACGCAAACTACGGCTACAGGCGGTGGCAATGTGACAAACGATGGAGGCGGAACGGTAACCGAACGCGGCATCTGCTGGAGCACGAGCCATAATCCCACCACAAGTGGCAACCATGCTAATAGTGGCACAGGTACAGGCTCTTACTCGATACACATGACGGGTCTGACGGCTAACACCACTTACTATGTGCGTGCTTACGCGACAAATAGTGCAGGAACTGCATACGGCAGCGAAGTGAGTTTCACAACATTGCAGAATGCATCTTTGCCGACGGTAACGACTAGCCAAGTGACCAACATCACGCAAACCACAGCTACAGGTGGCGGTAATGTGACTGCCACTGGAGGTTCCAACGTGACCGAAAGAGGCATTTGTTGGAGTACGAGCCATAACCCGACCACGAGTGGCAACCACGCTAACAGCGGTATCGGCACAGGAATCTTCACCATTAACATGACTGGCTTGACTGCCAACACGACTTATTATGTGCGTGCATACGCGATGAACAGCGCAGGCACCGCATACGGCAGCGAAGTGAGTTTTACAACATTGCAGAATGCTTCCTTGCCGACGGTAACGACAAGTCAAGTGACCAATATTACTCAAACCTCAGCCACTGGAGGTGGAACTGTGACTTCTAGTGGAGGTGGAACTGTGACTGAACGAGGCATCTGTTGGAGCACGAGCCATAACCCGACTACGAATGGTAGCCATGCCAGTAATGGCACGGGAACAGGTAGTTTTTCGGTAAACATGACAAGTTTGTCTGCAAACACAATTTATTATGTTCGTGCTTATGCGATAAATAGTATGGGAACTGCATACGGTGGTGAGGTGTCGTTTACTACTTCTCAGATGACAACTTATACCATTATTGTCTCCGCTGACCCAAGTACAGGCGGTTCGGTAAATGGTGGCGGCAGTTACCAACAAGGTCAGTCTTGTACAGTAAGTGCGACGGCTGCTCTGGGTTATGCTTTCATCAATTGGAGAGAAGACGGCAACGTGGTCTCAAGCAATGCCAGCTACACGTTTATAGTGACGGCTAACCGAACGTTAGTGGCAAACTTTACTGCTGTTTCGTCATGGCCGAATGGAGTTTTACCAGGGGTGTTTTCTGTAAGCGAAACGCAACAGGTACATTTTTCTCAAGGGAATTTGCAATATAAGGCTTCTACCAACACTTGGCGTTTCGCCGACAACCAATGGCAGTGTATAGGCAATGCACAAACAGGTTCTTCACAAACCATCGACAGAGATCTTTTTGGCTGGGGGACGAGTGGTTATAACCACGGAGCTGTCTGTTATCAACCATGGAGCACGAGTACATATTACAGTGATTATTATGCGTATGGGAATTGGATTTACAATCTATATAATCTATCAGGCCAAGCCGATTGGGGTTACAATCCCATAAGTAATGGTGGTAACATCGCTAATCAATGGCGTACCCTAACATGGACCGAATGGCATTATGTATTCAATACAAGAAGCACCGCTTCGGGAATCCGTTTTGCTAAGGCGAATGTATGTGATGTGAATGGCATGTTATTGTTACCCGATGACTGGGATAGTAGTATTTATTACTTAAACAATACTAATAGTGCTGAAGCCAGCTTTGATAGCAACACCATATCTTCTTCGCAATGGATTACACTTGAGAATGCAGGAGCGGTCTTCTTGCCGGCAGCAGGACTTCGGCTTGGGACTTCGGTCAGTACTGTTGGTACAGGTGGTAGCTATTGGTCGGCTTCGTACTATTCTAGAGAATACGCGTATAACATGTACTTCTACGGTCCATTTCTCTACACAAACGATTACACTACCCGCTATGAAGGTCAAAGTGTGCGACTTGTTAAGGATGATTATTAATATAACTAATTAGTTTTAGTATGGAAAAATTATTAAAAGCAATGATTGTAATACTAAGAAACCATAATGGTGAATGTTCTAATGATCAACTACTTAATGAATTACGGACATACGATAAATACATCAATCAAAATGAAATTGATAGAGTAATTAGAGATTATCCGCATCTATTTAAGCGGACTTCTGAAATAGTTAGAAATGGGAAAACGATTGTTGAAGGAGGCGTTGCTCTGACAGGGGACTGGTAGTCATTTAGAACAAAAAAGTAGGCGAAATTAACATAGCCCGCCTACTTTTTTCATCATTATACTATTATTCCGCCGCTTCCATTCTTCCGTGGCAGTTCTTGTACTTCTTGCCGCTTCCGCAGGGGCAGGGGTCGTTGCGGCCCACTTTCTTCTCCACGCGGATGGGCTGAGTGACCTGCTTCTGCTGCGTGTCACTATGCGACTGCGCCAGCAGGTCTTGACGCTGTTCGCGGATCTTCGACTTGTCGATGCCTTGCGGACCGCGCGACTCACGCACGGCGTTCGGGTCTTGTGTCGGGATGTCGGCACGCATCAGGAAGGAGATGACGTCCTCGTTGATGTTCTCCAACATGGCCTTGAACAGGTTGAACGACTCGAGTTTGTAGATGACCAGCGGGTCTTTCTGCTCGTAGGAGGCGTTTTGCACCGATTCCTTCAGATCGTCGAGTTCGCGGAGGTGTTCCTTCCAAGCGTTGTCGATGAGGCCGAGGGTGATACTCTTCTCGATGCAAAGGTTCACCTCGCGGGCGCCGTTTTCGACAGCCTTCTTCAGGTTGACGATGACGTTCATGCCGCGCTTGCCGTCGGTAATCGGGATGGCAATGTTCTCGAAGTGGTGCTGGTTCTCGTACACGTTCTTGATGACGGGCAAGGTCTTCTCGCCGATGATACGGGCCTTCTCGCGATAGTGCTCAAGGGCGGCGTCGAAGAGCTTCTCGGCCAGTTCGTTGGTCTTGCCTCTGTCGAACTCTTCCTCGCTGAAGGGCGGCTCGATGCCCATGGTGGAGAGCAACTCCATCTTGAGGCCTTCGTAGTCCTTGGCGTCTTGGAATTCGTCGACGATCTTTTCGCCGAAGTCGTACATCATGTTGTTGAGGTCGATGGAGAGACGCTCGCCAAACAAGGCGTGACGACGTTTCTTGTAGATGACCTCACGCTGGGCGTTCATCACGTCGTCGTATTCGAGCAAGTGCTTACGCACGCCGAAGTGGTTCTCTTCGACTTTCTTCTGTGCCTTCTCGATCTGCTTGGTGATCATCGGGTGTTGGATGACTTCGCCTTCCTGCAAGCCCATGCGGTCCATGATGCCTGCGATACGCTCGGAGCCGAACATACGCATCAGGTTGTCTTCCAAGGAGACGTAGAACTGTGAACTACCCGGGTCACCTTGACGTCCGGAACGACCGCGCAACTGACGGTCGACACGGCGCGACTCGTGACGCTCGGTGCCGATGATGGCGAGACCTCCAGCTTCCTTCACACCAGGTCCTAACTTGATATCGGTACCACGACCAGCCATGTTGGTGGCGATGGTCACGGTGCCTGCCTGACCAGCTTCCTTAACGATCTGTGCTTCCTTGAAGTGCAGCTTGGCGTTCAACACGTTGTGCGGGATGTTCTTACGCGTCAGCATGCGGCTGAGCAACTCGGAGACCTCCACCGAGGTGGTACCCACCAGCACAGGACGCCCCGCGTTGACCAACTCTTGGATCTCTTCGATGACAGCGTTGTATTTCTCGCGCTTGGTCTTGTAGATCATGTCCTCCTGGTCGATACGGGCGATGGGACGGTTGGTCGGGATGACGACCACGTCGAGTTTGTAGATGTCCCAGAACTCGCCGGCTTCCGTCTCAGCGGTACCGGTCATACCGGCCAGCTTGTGGTACATGCGGAAGTAGTTCTGCAAGGTGATGGTGGCGTAGGTTTGCGTGGCGGCTTCCACCTTCACGTTTTCCTTGGCCTCCACGGCTTGGTGCAGACCGTCGCTCCAACGGCGGCCTTCCATGATACGGCCCGTCTGCTCGTCCACGATCTTCACCTTGTTGTCGATGATGACGTAGTCGACATCCTTCTCGAACAGGGTGTATGCCTTCAGCAGCTGCTGCACGGTGTGCAGACGCTCCGACTTCTCGGCAAAGTTACGCATCAGCTCGGCCTTGCGCAGCACCTTCTCGTCGTTGCTGAGGTCGGAGTGTTCCAAATCGGCGACTTCAGCACCCACATCGGGGATGATGAAGAACGACGGGTCGTTGTAGGCTTGCGCCAGTTGCTCGCTACCCTTGTCGGTGAGGGTCACAGTATTCAGTTTCTCATCGATGACGAAATACAGCTCGTCGTCGATGATGTGCATGTTCTCGTTACGGTTCTGCATGTAGAAGCCTTCGGTCTTCTGCATCAGGCTCTTCATGCCTTCCTCGCTGAGGAACTTGATCAAGGCGTTGTTCTTCGGCAAGCCACGGAAGGCACGGAAAAGTTGGTCGGCGCCATGTTTCTTCTCGTCTTCGGTGGCGTTGGGGTCGGTGAGGATCTTCTTGGCCTCGGCCAAAATCGTCGTCACATAACGCTTTTGGGCTTCATACAGCTTCACGACGTCAGGCTTCAGCTGGTCAAACTCCTGCTGGTCGCCGCGCGGCGTGGGACCGCTGATGATCAAAGGCGTACGGGCATCGTCGATCAACACGGAGTCGACCTCATCGACGATGGCGTAGTGGTGTTTGCGTTGCACCAGCTCGTCGGGGTTGCCTGTCATGTTGTCACGCAGGTAGTCGAAACCGAACTCGTTGTTGGTACCATAGGTGATGTCGCAGTTGTAGGCACGGCGACGTGCGGCCGAGTTAGGCTCGTGCTTGTCGATGCAGTCGACGGTGAGGCCGAGGAATTCGTACATTGCGCCCATCCACTCGGAGTCACGTTTGGCCAGGTAGTCGTTCACGGTGACCACATGCACGCCCTTGCCTGCCAAGGCGTTGAGGTAGACGGGCAAGGTAGCCACGAGGGTCTTACCTTCACCAGTGGCCATCTCGGCGATCTTGCCTTGGTGCAACACGATACCGCCGATGATCTGGCAGTCGTAGTGCACCATGTCCCAAGTCACCATATTGCCGCCGGCCATCCAGCTGTTCTTGTAGTAGGCCTTGTCGCCTTCGATGGTGACGTGCTCGTATTTGGCAGCCAGCTCGCGGTCGAGGTCGGTGGCGGTCACCTCCACGGTCTCATGCTCGCAGAAGTACTTGGCAGCGGCCTTCACCACGGAGAATGCCTCGGGTAGGATATCGTTCAACGCCTCCTCGATGTGGTCAAGCTCTTGTTTTTCGAGCTTGTCGATTTGGTTGTAGAGTTTCTCCTTCTCGTCGGGGTCCATGTCGGGGTTGGCTTCGGCCTTGGCTTTCAGCTCGGCGATTTCGGCCACCTCGGTAGCGGTCTTGTTCTTGATGTATTCCTTGAATTCTTGTGTCTTATGTCTCAGGCTGTCGATGTCGAGTTTCACGATTTCCTCGTAAGCCTTGAGTGTCTTTTG
>CACXIM010000071.1 GCA_902767725.1 uncultured Bacteroidia bacterium
AACCATTACGCCAAGTCCCCAAATCAAGTCCTCGTCACGAGCGACGATGATTGCCGAGTATTGGTTGGGCTCGGATGCCGCCGCCGACCGCGTCGGGATGTCCTCATAGATGCCGCCCACGGTCTCGGGATTGCTGCCGTTGATGTGCAATTTGCGGGCGTAATACGAGGCCGTCGAGTCGCTGATGGCGAGTTTTTCGGCCAAAGTCCTCGACATCCACACCGAGTTGGAGCGCATTCCGAAATCTTCAACGACTTGCAAGTCAAGCATGTTGAAATAGGTCTCATCGCAAAGGATGAGTTGAGTGCCCACCTTTTCGCCTTCGGGCGTGGTGAGGCTCGTGCCCATGCCCATCTTACCCGCATAGTCATGCCCGTAGCCTACCGCGTTCACAGTCGGAATCTTCTCCAAACGGTCGATGAGCGGCACAATGTCGGAATACTCCTTTGCCCAGTTTTTCAGCACATACAATCCCTCGGATCGCATGTTGATGGGACGGTTCATCATGTGACGCATCTGCACCTCCATCAAAATCGCCATGGCAATCAAGACGATGGTGATGGTGTTTTGGAACACAATGAACACCTTGCTGAACACCCTTTTGGTTTGAAGCCGATAGGTGCCGCGCACCACGTCAATCGGTTCAAAACGCGAGGCAATGGCGGCAGGCGCGATGCCCGACAACACGCCCAAAACGACGACGGTCAAGACATAGGCCGCCACAATGCCCACCGACCACTCGAAACGAATGGACACAAATTGCTCAAGCGAGCCGGCTGTACCGCCCGAAACGCCTCTCAACAGGTCGTTCATCATCGGGAGCAAGGCGTAGGCCAGCAGAAACGCCAGCACGAAGCACACCGCCGTAAACGACACGAATTCAGCGATATACTTCATCACGATTTCGCCTTTCGTGGCACCGTGAAGCCGCCTTGTGGCCATCTCCTTGGCGCGTTTTCCCGAAAGGGCCATGTTGAGGTTGATGTAGTTGAAAATGGCCGAGACGAGCAGCAGCAACACCTAGAGTTCCGGCAAGTTGTAAATCGGCATAGCCTTCACAAAACCGCCACCATAATTGGGCAATCCAACCTCCTCGACTTTCTTCGCAAACTGCTCACGGTCAGTGCCTTCGCTGACTTTCATCAAGGTCATATACTGCCCGATGGAACTGAATGGCTGTTGAGAGACATACATATCGTCGAACTCGGGGTTAAGCATCACCTCGGTGCGAGGCATCATCGAGTTTTTGGAGTCCTTGAAGACGCCGCAGACTGTGCTTTCGATTTTGTCTTGTGTTAGATATTTGATTTTGAGCGGTTTGCCGACGGCGTCGCCGTTGAAGGCGCGGTTCTCGTCCATGCTGCCTTCGAGCAAGGTCAGGCTCGGGAAAAGATCAAAAATCTCGGGGTCAGCCTCGGTGATGACGGCACTGACAGGCTGCTCGTCGCCGAAGGTGATATAGCCGTCATAGTCGGAGCCAGAGATGCGGCACACGGCTTCAGCCTCGGGAAGCTTGTCCTCAAAGACGGCCTTGTCCCACCACGATAGCGCCATATAGTCTTGGTTTCCAACGGCATAAACCCTATTTCGATAAGGATTGCCGTAGGCCACGGAATACTGTTGATACACATAGTTGCCAATCAAGATAACGAAGGCAATGGAAACGATGAGGCCGATGGCCTCGATGATGGTGTAAAGTTTGTTTCTACTTAAAAACTTCAAATAGCTGCTCATGATATAATGTTACAATTAAACGAGTAACCCATAGCATTGATTGTGCCAAAATTGCAACTTGGCAATAATCAATAAGATACGATTTTACCGTTTTGTAAAAGTGTAAAGATTCTTTACAGTGGTGTAAAGAAACTTTACAATGAACGCGCCTTTCTAACTCGTCGTAGACATAATGAATAAGAAACATAATAGCGCCTATTTCAAAAAAGATTGTTATTTTTGCACTCAAGAAAACGAATTGGATATGACGACATTGCAATTAAACGAGGCCTTATTCCATGAACTGAACATCATTGTTTCTGACGAGGAAATGATGAAAAAAGCCATCAAGGCACTCCGACTTATCGTCCTGAATTGGGGAAAAATCGCTCCCGAAAAGAGCGAAGAAGAGCGTGGATTGGGACTCCCTGATGCCATCAAGCAGATGCGGGGTGTCGTGGAGTTTACTCCAGAAGAAATCAATAGCGACGACCGACTTTTATATCTCCACAGCAAATGAGACGAGTTTTTATTGACACCAACACTCTGATTGATTTTGTTGAAAACCGGTCTGGGGCTGATGCCGACGAATTCATCAATTTATATGTTTAACTAAGGATTGCACGAAATCGAAGATTAGCCACAAAACCAAATTGACGGAAATCCGTCCCATTCGTGCAATCCGTAGTTTTCACTGATCATTCCTTCTTCAACGCCATCACCGGGTTCACCCGAGCCACGGAGACGATTTGCCACAACACCGAGCCGATGGCGATGACAAACGACAGCACCACCGTCACCACGAAGATCCACGGATACAAGTCGATGCGGTAGACGAAGTCCTCCAGATAGCGCCCGCACACCCAAACCGCTATGGGAATGGCGATGATATTAGCGATGAGAATCATGATGATGTATTCCTTCAAATTGCGGCGAATCTCGCTTTGCATCGTGCCGCCAAACACCTTGCGGACGGCGATGGTTTTCTCGCGTTCGGAGGCGAAATGCGTGCTCATGGCCACGAGACCGAGCAGCGACAGCAACACCGCCACCGCCATAAACAGATCCACAAGACGCATCTTGTTTTTGGTGCCTTCAAGATGTTTCAGCAGCAGGTCGTCGATATATTCCATCACCCAAGGCTCCCAATATACTTCTTTATTACTCATGTGCTTTTCATACACCGCTTCAATGGCCTTGCGTGCTTCGGCATGGTCGCCCACAATCTCCAGCACAGGATTGAACTGGACCCACTTGAACATAGGTTCCTTCCCCACGATCTGCACCGCGCCGAAAGACTCATCCACCACATGCGCCGCGTCCTTGGTGGCGAAATCACCTATCACGCCGCACAGGTCATAGCCGACATTACGTTTGTACCATGTCCCTAAAG
Organism: uncultured Bacteroidia bacterium; assembly: GCA_902767725.1. Lineage (GTDB taxonomy): Bacteria > Bacteroidota > Bacteroidia > Bacteroidales > F082 > Limimorpha. The sequence goes on from CACXIM010000071.1 coordinate 3,107, forward strand.
AGTCGGGATTGAAATCCTCCATCGGCATTCCCATCTGTTCCTCCAACAGTCCTTGGGTAGGCAGCCATCTGCCTTCCTCAATCTGGCCGTACATCGCCTTGATGTCAAAGCCGTACATGTCGAAAGCTGCCGTGTCGCACATCAAGTATCTCACTGAAATCCAATTATCAGGATCGTTGAGACGCACCCAATTGGCACCCATATAGGCACCGCCAGGATGGCCGTAAGAATGTCCCATTCGTTTCACACAAGGCAAGGCCATCAAGTCGTTTTCAAAGGCCTCGTCGCCAGTTAAGACCGACTGAATCACAAACAGATTTTCCGTTCGACAGCCCACAGGCCTCCGTTCCATGTGGCGCATCTGCACCTCCATCGTGATCACCAAGGCAATCAACACGATGGCGATGACATTTTGAAGCACGATGAACACCTTCGAGAGCACCATCTTGTTGCGAAAACGGAAAGCGCCCGTCACCACATCTATGGGTTTGGCCCGCGATACCACGATGGCCGGTATCAAGCCTGCCAACAGCGCCACCACAACCACGATGAGCAGGTAGGACACCACATAAAACGGCGAGAACTGGATTCTGATATCGACAGCACTTGCCAGCAACCTGTTGACCAAAGGCACAAGCGCCTCGGCCAGCAGAATGCCTAATATCATACACACCGTGGTGAACGCCAACGACTCAAGCAGGTATTTCCCGATGATGCGTCCCTTGGTGGCGCCATGCAACCGCCGCGTGGCCATCTCCTTGGCTCGTTTGCTGGTCAGGGCGACGTTGAGGTTGATGTAGTTGAACAACGCAGAAATCAGCAGCAACAGCCCCACTGCCAACAAGCTGCGCATCATCACCTTGTCGCCTTTCTTGAAACTGCTTTCCGCTTCTGTATAAAACACTTCGTCCAAGCGCACCAGTCCGACTTTTTCATGGTCGATGGGGTAATCACTGCCCAAAATCTTTCTGTAGAAAACCTCCAAGGTCGAAGCCAGTTTCTCCCTCACAGCTTCACGCTCAGCTCCAGGGTGTGTCTTTATGAAGAGTTGCACGGTCTCGAACACGTTGGCCGGACGACCCGGGCTATTGAGACCGCCATAGTATTGCATGCCATCACTGATATCCACATTGACAATCACATCGGGAACATGGAAGAATAGCGAAGTGCCCAAGTCGGTGAACACACCCACAATGGTGAAGTCACGCTTAAAAAGACGGATGGTTTGCCCGACCACCTCGCCCGATTCCGAAAGGGTTTGGGCCAGGCTTTCCGACACAAAAGCCGTTGTTGCCTCGTTGAATCTGTCGGGATTCCCTTCCGCAAACTGAACGGGAAAAAAGTCGAAAAAGTCACGGTCGCAACCCAGCACTTCCACTTTACGGCTTAACCTATCGTCAACCTTCAGTTCTGTGCCATAGCTGTATCCAAACTCGGTGACGGCTTCAATCTCGGGAATGCTTTCTCCAATTGTCTCTTTCATCCCGTACTCAAACTTCATTAAATTCTTGAACGTCACGCCATAAATCTCCTTCCGGTGCGGGTTTTCCCGCGTGACGGCGATATGCTGCGCCACATAGCAAAAGATGATGACCACGAAGGCGAGGCTCACCGTCAGGCCAATGGCCTCGATGATGCTGTAGAGTTTATTTCGGGAGAGGAATTTGATGTAACTGCTCATTATTGTTTAATTGTTGATTGTTTAACTGTTTAATTGTTGAGATTTCCCTTCGGGAATGGAGTGTGTCGTTTTTTTATATAGCAGCGGCAAGAACAGACCACCTATTCGTTAGCGTCACAAGCCGCCGCGGTTAACGATCACATCCGACCTCCATTCCCCGTCAGGGGAATCTCCTTGTTTCATTATCACTCTGTCCGCAAAGATTTCACTGGATTCATCGTAGCCGCCCGCAGACTGCGTAAGGTGACCACCGCTATCGTTACAGCCAAGACGGCCAACAGCGCAAGAGCAAACACCCAAACGTGCAAGGGCACTTGATAGGCGAAGCCCTCCAAATAACGCTTCATAATGACAATGCTCACAGGCACGGCAACGACGAAGCACACCAGCACAATCTTCACGAAGCGCGAGTTGAACATCGCCAGGATTTGCTGCACCGTGGCACCATGCACACGACGGATGCCGATTTCCTTGCGGCGGTGCTCCGTTTCGAACATCACCAAGCCGAACACGCCCATCAGCGAGATGACGATGGCCAAAATGGTGAACAGCGTGACCAACTTCGAAAGGTTTTGCTCCTTTTTGTATTGGTTCTCAATGGCTTGTTCAAACGGCCTCATCCAAACCGAGAAACCATCGCCCAGCGTTGGATCAAGGTCGTTGATGGTTTTAATGGAACGGTCCATCAACGCTTGCGTGTCAACACCAGCTTCAGTACGAATGAACAGCCTCATGCACGGACTCCACGGATCCTTGCCATACACATAGAAAGCGAAAGGCTCAATCTTTTCGCGTAAAGGAGAGAAATTGAAATCCTTGCAAACACCCGCAATCTCGGCCATGCCGTCCTTATGGCCCTTGATTTCGTCTTCAGTGGTGATGCCGTACGTTTTCTGCGCCGTCTCGTTGATGATATAGACTCCGTTTTCCGATTGTTCGTCGGCGGGAGTAAAGTCGCGACCTTCCACAATATCGATGCCCATGAAACGCAGGAAGTTCCACGAGACGGGATAGACCTGCCATGATACATCTCCATCTTTGAACGGACGATTCCATGCCATATGGCGGTTGTTGGCCACAAACGGGCCATCGCCCCAGGCAATGTCCTTAATGGCAGCATCGGATTTCAGCCGACTCTCGACAGTTTCACGGTTGTTGGCAAGATCCCATGTCACATGCGACTGAAGCAGGTATTCCTGATTGAAGCCTAAATCGTGCTCCATCATGAAACTGCGTTGCTGATGAACAAAAACTGCACAGATAATCAGCACGATGCTCACGGTGAACTGCAAGCCAATCAATCCGATGCGGAAAGCCTTGCCTTTCTGCGTGGTGCCGAGTGTGCCTTTCAAGGCAAAAGCGGGATTGAACGAGGTGGAGAACAAGGCCGGATAGAGGCTGGCCAACACCGAAATGAGCAAGGCGATACCGATGGTCAAAGCCGCAATACCCAAATTCTGGCCGAAGTTCAACGGTGTGTCAATCAGTGCAGCCAAGGTGGATTGTCTGAACAGCGTAACCACGGCCACCGCCAGTCCAATAGCGATAACGACCATCAGCACCGACTCGCCCACCGACGACATCACCAACTGGAAGCGGCTGCTGCCCAATATCTTGCGTGTGTTGATACTCCGCAGACGCAACGGCACCATCGCGAAGAAGAAGTTGATGTAGTTGATGAAGGCGATGAGCATCACGAAAATGGCGATGACAAGCAAGGTGATGGTCGTGGTGCGATTGCCCGACTTGCCTGGATGCCCGACATTTTCGGCAAAATAGTTGTCGGTCAACAACATAAGATGAGGCGACATCATTTTTTTATATTCCTCAATATCCGCTGCTTTTTTTTCGGTCATATTGCTGTCGTCAATGTCGAATGCTTTCATAAATAGGTCAAAAGCGACTTTATGTGCAATCTCCTCGAACTCTTTTGGGTCAGTGCCTTTTGCGAGTTTTATGAAATAATTCCAGCCCCATTGGCTCCAATCGTCCATACCCACATCGCCGAGATTCAGAATAAAGTCGATGGAGGAAAGGTCGCTGTTGACAGGCATATCCTTGTAGATGGCCGCTACCGTGACATCAGTCCAATTCCAGTAGCCATATTGGAAATGATCGCCCACCTGCACGCCCAAGCGTTTTGCCGCCGACTCGGACATAACCGCATCCGTGTTGCTAATCCAATTGTCCAAATTGCCGGCAACAAGTTCAAATCCGAACACGTCGATGGCGGGCTTGGAGAAACTGGTGACTCTCAATTCAACCGACGATTGTCCTTCGCCCGAGCGTACGGAAACCTCGTTGCTCCCTAAATTGGCAGCGCAGCCACCCGCCTCAACACTGGGGACAGCAGCAATGACCGCTTCCGACATCGGACGATTGACGTATGTCGAATAAACATTGTTTGAAAACCGGTCTGGCATGGTAAGGACATAAATCCTGTCGCTGTCCTTAAGTGCCTTGTTGTAGGTGAGGTCGTGGTGCACCTGCACGAGGATGATGTAGAGCGCGGCGAAGGCAGCCGTCAAGCCCAAGATATTCAGGATGGAAGACACGAGGGAGGTCTTGCCTTTTTTATAGATTCGAGCCATGTGTTGTTGAATTGTTGATTGTTGAATTGTTTAATTGTAGGGACGCATTATGCGTTCCTACAAGATCATTCATTACGTAAGGATTTCACCGGATTCATCGTAGCCGCCCGCAAACTGCGCAAGGTGACCACCGCTATCGTGACCGCCAAGACGGCAAACAGCGCGAGTGCAAACACCCAGACATGCAATGGCACCTGATAGGCGAAGCCCTCCAAATAACGCCGCATGATGACGATGCTCACGGGCACGGCGATGACGAAGCACACCAGCACAACTTTTACGAAGCGCGAATTGAACATCGCCAAAATCTGCTGCACCGTGGCACCATGCACACGACGGATGCCGATTTCCTTACGGCGGTGCTCCGTCTCGAACATCACCAAGCCGAACACACCCATCAGCGAGATGACGATGGCCAAAATCGTGAACAGAGTGACCAACTTCGAAAGGTTTTGCTCCTTTTTGTATTGGTTCTCAATCGATTCTGAGAAAGGCCACACCTCGTATGATATTTCGTTGCCCATATTGGGGTCAAGGTCGTTGAGGGTATTCCTTATGCGCTCCATCAGGGTGGGGACATCCACGCCAGCCTCGGTGCGGATATACAACCTATTGCAAATATGCCACGGATCTTTGCCGTAAACATAGAATGCAAAAGGTTTAATCTCTTGACGCAACGAAGCAAAGTTGAAGTCCTTACAGAAACCGGCAATCTCAGCGACTTGGCTATCATGCCCTCCAATCTGGTCTTCGAGGGTGATTTGATATACGTCCCGTGCAGTTTCGTTGAAGATATAAGTACCCGTAGAATGCTCGTCGGCTTCCGTAAAATCGCGCCCTTCCACGATGTCAATACCCATGAAACGCAGGAAGTTCCACGAAACGGGATAGACATCCCAACCGGCATCCTCGCCACGCACTGTGCGTCCCCATTGCATGCGATAATCATTTACGAAAGGCCCATCACCCCATGCGATGTCCTTGATAGCCGCATCGGCCAACAACTGACTCTCAACGACTTGGCGGTTAGTGGCAAGATCCCACGATACCTGCGATTGCAAAAGACATTCTTGGTTGAAGCCCATTTCGTGATTCATCATAAAACGACGTTGCTCGGAGACGAATATCGCACAGATAATCAGGACGATGGAAACGATGAACTGCAAGCCAATCAAGCAGATGCGGAATGCCTTGCCCTTCTGTGTAGTGCCGAGGGTGCCTTTCAAGGCAAAAGCGGGGTTGAACGAGGTGGCGAACAAGGCTGGATAGAGGCTGGCGACCACCGAGATAAGCAACGCCAAACCAATGGTCAAAGCCACGACACCCCAGTTTTGGCCGAAATCGAGAGAAGTGTCAATCATCGAGGCCAAGGTGGATTGCCTGAACAAGGTGACTACAGCCACCGCCAAACCCAAGGCAATGACCACCATCAGCACCGATTCGCCCACCGACGACATCACCAACTGGAAACGACTGCTGCCCAATATCTTGCGTGTATTGATGCTCCGCAGGCGCAACGGCACCATGGCGAAGAAAAAGTTGATATAGTTGATGAAGGCGATGAGTACTACAAAAATGGCGATGACGAGCAAAGTGATTGTTGTAGTTCTGTTGCCCGATTGACCTGGCGCATAGTACGAGTTTTTGTCAAAATACATATCGGTCAGCCGCACGGGGTAAAGCCCGAACTTGACCTCATCGTCCGTAACCTCAATGCCACCTTTCATCTCGCTGAAAAACTGTTTGACCACCGGCATTGCCACTTCGGTAATCGCCTTGGGGTCAGCACCTTTACGAAGTTTCATAAAATAGTTGAACGAAAACTCCTTCCAGTCGTCGAGGCTATTATCACCCATATCGGCAAGCATTTCGAAAGAGGAAAGGTCGCTGTGCTTCGGCATGTCTTTATAGATGGCCACGATGGATATTCCCTGCCACCCTGACCCATCATAATACTTCATCACATCACCCACTTGGACTCCAAGGCGTTTTGCCGCTGATTCCGAAAGGGCGAAGCCAGTGCCTGTCAGATCATCCCAGTTGCCAGCCACCAGTTCGAAACCGAACACATCGCGAGCGCCTTTGTTCATGGCAGATATCGAGATGGACACAGGGGATTGATCATCGCTTACCCGAACCGCAATGGGATTGCCCATGATTTTACCGCAGCCGCCGGCTTCAATGTCAGGGGAAGCATTAAGCACATACTCTCCCATAGGACGGTTCATATAAGAGGAGTATTCACTTTGATTGATTTCTTTCTTTGTAAGGACATAAATCTGGTCGCTGTCTTTGAGTGCCTTGTTGTAGGTGAGGTCGTGGTGCACCTGCACGAGGATGATGTAGAGCGCGGCGAAGGCAGCCGTCAAGCCCAAGATGTTCAGGATGGAAGACACGAGGGAGGTCTTGCCTTTTTTATAGATTCGAGCCATAAGTCGTTGAGTTATTATTTAAACGATCAAGTCTTTTGTATATTTTCTCCGCTTTTTCAAGTCCGAAGAACTTTACCAACTTTTCGAAAAGCACTTGGTTGATTTTCAGATTATTGCAGCTTTTCATCTCGGCATTATTATTTCTTATAACCTATTTCTCTCCTCCTCACTCACCGACCTTGAATTGAGCCTTACCTTCGATTTGCCGAACTTATAGGTAACATTCAGCATGATATTTCTATTGTCGCCGTCATAGAAGACCAACGAATTGCCCCGTAAAATGTTCTGCTGCCATGAGACCATGGTGTTGAAGATGTCATTGGCGCTTAGCCGTACGGTCAAGTTGTTGTCCAAGAAATCCTTCTCCAAACTAGCAGAGAGCTGCCACATTTCCTTCTGCATGATGCAGTTAGATGGGTAAGATGACATGTAATAGAAATTCAGATTGAGCTTCACGTTGTAAGGCAAAGTCAGCATATTGCCAATGTTAAGGATACCATAGTTTCCGTTGTTTTGTTTCATGATGCCATCCTCCTCCTTCTCGTAATAGTTTCTGCCGAAATAGACGGAACTATAGAGATACCACCACTTGGTGACATTCCCGTTCCACGCAATGTAGCCGAACAAACTTTGCGTATGGTCACCATTTCTGTATCGCACTTCTCCAAAATCAAGATTATCAGTACTCTGATAATGCTCCCAATAAATGGGATTGATTTCATAGTTGTAGCCGAAGCGCACCGAGAGCGAAATTGGGAAACTGAAGAACACCTGCGCCGCATGGATGTGGGTGTTGATGAGGTTGGGGTTGCCCATCGTATTGACCAAGGAATCAATGTACATGCTGGGGTTCAAGGCATCCAACGAAGGGCGGACGATGCGCTTCGAATAAGATGCGCCCATCGCATAGCCCTCAGCGGGCTTGTACTGCACAGTGGCGTTCGGGAAAAGTCCGGGCTTCGTGTAGTCCACTTGGGGTTCACCGTTCAAGTAGTTATGGCGGTCCACATATTCAAACCGCAGTCCGGCGGTGGCCGACCATTTGTCGGAGAAATTGTGCGCAACGCTGGCGTAGGCGGCAGCGTTAGACTCGTCGGAATGATAGTGCTGCAAGAGGGTGTTGTTTCCGCTCAAGTCAACATGGTTGTCGGTTTGAATCAAGGAATATTTCGCTCCCACCGAAAATGTAGTTTTGCCGTTTCTGAAAGGCAATGTGTAGTCGGCCTTGCCCACATAGATGCCCGTGTTGCCGTAGCCTTTGTTGAGGTTCAAGATGCCTTGGCTCTCGCTTCCGTCAACGATGTTGCGGAAAGCGTCCTCGTCATCATAGCGGTTGTAGGTGTAGTCCAAGGTCACGTTGAGGTTCTGGCCAAGGCTGTCGATGTCATAGTTGAAAAACAGTGTGTTGTTGCTACGCAGGCTCTTGTCGTTGGTGTTGGTCACGGTCTTGAAATCCGTGTGGTTGAGTCCCTCAAAATGGGTCTTTTGCTCGCGCAGGCTCGTCCCGTTGCTTAAGTTGTTGTTGCTCTGCAAGCCGATAGTCATTTTCGGGTTCAGGGCGTATTCCAGCATCAGTTTCGCGTTGTGGCCTTGGTTTTCCGAGAGGTTGTAGGCGCGGTGCTCAATCATCGAGTAGCCCATCACGTCCTCGTTGTTGAAGGTATGTGTTTTCCTTCCGTTGAATCCGTAATAGAGGTTGGCCGAAAACTTGTTTTTCGAGAAGGTGACATCGGCAAAGGCACGCTCGCTCGCCTCGTATTGTGAAGAAGGATTGTGGATAATTTCGATGGACTTGATGTTTTGCGGGTTCAGGTTATAGACCTCGTCCATCGAATACACGCGCCGGTTGTTGATGTAAACGATGGGCGACCCTTGCCCTATAACGGAGAGGTTGTTCTGTCCATCTACCAACAGACCTGGTGTTTTGCGCAGCATGTCGATGCCGTCCGCGCTCGACGAGAGCAGGGTGCTTTCCACCCCGACCACCGTCCTGTCGGGCAGGTTGGTGATTTCGGGCCGCTTGGCCGCAACGGTCACCTCTTGCAATTGCGAGGCCGCGACATTCATTTTCAGCGTTCCCAACGCGCCTTTCGGTTGGCTGACGAACTTCGTTTCATAGCCCACGAAACTGATTTTCAGCAGGTCGCAAGTCATTTCGAGCGTGAATCGGCCTTCGTTGTCGGTGGTCACACCACCGAGGAAAGTGCTGTCGGGCAGTTGCATCGCTACGACGGTAGCGTAAGGAATGGGCGCGTCGGTTTCATCCACCACGCGACCACTGATGTTTTGCGCCTTCGCGCAAAGTACCGCAATGCAAACGAATAGTGCGGTTAGTAATGATTTCTTTGTCATAATATTATGATTTTAAAGATTTTACTTGATAATTCCGAATAATTTGAAGAGTCTCTCCTTTTTCGGTTTTTCATCACTACTTTATTTCTTGCAGTTTTCTGTTCCCCAGATTTTATTGATCTTGCCGCCTACTACGGTGCCTACCGCCTTGACATCGCCTGGGTAAGAGATACTACCCGTGCCAGCAACGCTGTAGTCCATCGATTCCATCTGACAGCGTGCCTCAATGGAGCCCGAACCCGCCACAGTAAGGTTCGCTTTTTTCACCTTTCCATCCTTGATAATGACATCGCCTGAGCCAGCGACACTTGAATGCAGGCGTTCGGCTTGGAGGTGCTCACAAACCATCTTCCCCGATCCAGCGATGCTTATATCCATGTAGTCAGCATGGAACTCTTTACTCAACACATTTCCCGAGCCTGCAACATCCACATCAAAATCATGGATGTTTGCTGTTTTCTCGAAAACCACATCGCCTGAACCCGTCAATTTGATTTTCAACTCTTTGGCTTCATACGGCGTAACGATATTAAAGTCGCCGCTGCCCACTATACTAATTTCCTCCAAGGTCGGGGCGGTGAGCTCGATGAGGAACTTCGTCGGCTTCACGTCGGATTGCTGAAACGTCTTAACCATCTCGACCCTCAAGCAATCACCTTTCAGATAGATGTCGACCCACTCGAAAAGGTTCTCATCGAGGGTCACACGGCAGGAGTAGTTGTCCGCCACT
>CACXIM010000072.1 GCA_902767725.1 uncultured Bacteroidia bacterium
CCGCGAAGGCAAGAAGATGACCTACCTCCGTCCCGACGCCAAGTCGCAGGTGACGGTGGAATACGGCGAAGGCTGGAATCCCCTCCGCATCGACACCATCGTCATCAGCACACAGCATGACGACTTCATCAAACCTGCCGACAACAGCAAGAAAGCCCAGCATGAGGCAGACGTACGCATGGTCGAAAAAATCGAGGCCGACGTACGCGACATCCTCATCCCAAGGGTGAAGAAGCAACTGCCTGCCCGCGTGAAGAAACTCTTCGGCGACGACATGAAGCTCTACGTGAACCCGACGGGCAAGTTCGTCATCGGTGGGCCTCACGGCGACACAGGCGTGACGGGCCGTAAAATCATTGTCGACACCTATGGTGGTCGCGGTGCCCACGGTGGCGGTGCCTTCTCGGGCAAGGACAGCTCGAAAGTTGACCGCTCGGCTGCCTATGCCGCTCGCCACATCGCCAAGAACCTCGTGGCCGCTGGTGTCTGCGACCAAGCCTTGGTGCAGATCGCCTACGCCATCGGCAAGGCTGAGCCTGTGGGCTTCTACATCAACACCGATGGCACCTCACACGTCAAGATGAGTGACGCTGAGATTGCACTCAAGGTTAAAGAGCTCATCGACCTGAGACCTTATTTCATCGTGAAGCGCTTCGGCCTCACCAACCCCATCTTCGAGGAAACGGCTTCCTACGGCCACTTCGGTCGCCAACCCGAAACACGCAAAGTGGAGGTCTACTACGAGGACAAGGACACCTTCCGCGAAGGCGAACAAATCTTCAAGAACGTGGAGTTCTTCGCTTGGGAGAAACTTGACTTGGTTGAAAAAATGAAGAAAGCTTTCAACTGCTAATCAACAAAAAAGCCAGCAGATATATGCTGGCTTTTTTTGTTACCTTTATTCTTCTTCAAACTGTGACATCAAAAAGTGATTCATGATTTGCTCTGGGGTCCAGCCTAGGAACCCAATGGCTTGTTGGGCATCGTCAACAAGCTTGTCATCAGGATACTCGTCGATCAGCCTTTGGTAAGCGGCATGTGCCTTGGCCGTGTCATTGAGTTGCTCATCATAAACGTAGTTCCCCATGAGAAACAAGCTTATAGGTGCCCAATGCGATTGGGGATACTTTTTAAGCAACTGGTCACAAAGTTCCTCGCTTTTCTGAGCATCCTTCAACATCACGTTGATCTCCAAAGCGTGATACAGCCATTCGTCAGCTAAGCTGTCCTTCGGGTTCTCATCAACAAATTGGCAGTACTTCTCCGCCACATCTGGAGCCACTACTTCGTTCAGCGATTGGTCGGCATTGAACAAAGTCTTTTCGGCATCTTTCAAATCATAGTATGTCAATTTCTTTTCCGTTTCGCCACAAGCCAACAGGCCAACGGTCAGCAGGGCGAAAGCCATCAATTTCAAAGTCTTTTTCATCTTATTCGGTTATCTATGTTTCTTCTTGTGTGGGAAAATCATGCGGTAGTCCACATCACACTTACCTTCTGAAATAGCGCGCAACTTGCTTTGAAGCAAAGTCTTACGTATCGGGGCAATGCGATCGACATGGACATGACCTTCCAGATGGTCATACTCGTGTTGGATGATACGGGCACGGATGCCTTCAAACACATCCTCGTGTTCCTGGAAGTTCTCGTCGAGATACTTGATTCGTATCTTTTCGGGACGCATCACCTCTTCGTAAATGTTGGGCAGGCTGAGACAGCCTTCCTTGAACGGCACCATCTCGCCAAAGGTCTCAAGGAGTTGGGCATTAATGAAAACCTGCTTGAAGCCCTTGCCTTCCGGATAGTCGGGATAGAAGGGGTTACCGTCAACGACGAACAGGCGGATGGACTTGTTGACTTGGGGCGCTGCCAAACCGACACCTTCGGAATGGGCCAGCGTCTCCCACATGTCCTTCAAAAGGGTGTCCAATTCAGGATAGTCGGGCGTGATAGGTTGGGCGATGGCTTTCAGCGTGGGATGACCGTATGCTACTATTGGTAATATCATATTCAGTTATCAGTTGTTCAGTTATTCAGTGGTCGCTCCGCGTCATCACGAGGCACGAAACGATCTAGAGATTGGTTTTTTATGGATTCCATATAGGACTGCAGGATGATGGTGGCGGCAATGGTGTCAACGAGTTCCTTGTCCTGACGTTTCGATTTGCTAAGGCCTGCGTCAATCATGGTCTGGTGCGCCATCACCGAGGTGAAACGCTCGTCGTAACGCACGATTTTCATGTCGGGCAGGAGCTTCTTCAAACGGTTGACAATAGGCTCAATGTACTTGGAACAATCAGAAGGGTTGTTCTTCATGTCCTTGGGCTCACCGATGACGATTTGCTCCACCTCCTCCGTCTTCACGTAATTCAGCACAAAGTCAACAAGCTTGTGCGACTCCACCGTAGTCAGCCCGTTCGCGATGATCTGCAAAGGGTCGGTGACGGCGATGCCGCTGCGTTTGCGTCCAAGGTCGATTGCCATGATTCGTGCCATATCCTTCAAATTGAGGTGCAAAAGTACACATTTTTCCGCAAATTGCGGAAACCAACAAAAAAAAGAGGCTCTATCGAGCCTCTCTTGCTTTGGGTGGGAGATGGGATTCGAACCCACGACCCTCGGAACCACAATCCGGTACTCTAACCAGCTGAGCTACACCCACCATCTGTGTTTGCGGCTGCAAAAATACTACTTTTTTCCAAAATGGCCATCAAAATCCGCCAAAAATTTCATTTTTTTCATTTTTGGCTTAAAAACAGGGGCGAATTCCGTATTTTTGACGGCGCAAAACAAGGCACATCATGGACGGCAAGCCACAACAAAACCAATCGCCCAAGGCACTGGCGTGGAAACGGTTCCGCAGCAACAAGCTCGGAATGGTTTCTCTCGGCTTCGTCATCCTATGGGCTTTGCTAGCCATTTTTGCCTATGTCATCATCCCCGACAAGACTCCCAACGCCAACCGCCAAATCCTTGAAATAAGTACCAAGAAACCAGGCTTTGAAGTCGACATGCTGATGGTGCCTAAGGAGACGCCACCAGTCAAGACGTCTTTCCTCGACTTCCTGCTCAACGGCCGGCCTGACGACTGCATTTATTTGCCTTTCGACAGTCTACATATTAATAAGGAAACGACGACGGTTTATCTCTATCAGGCCGAAGGGGCATCAAGTGTTAGGACCGAGATTGTTGATAACACAGAACTTTTGGCCAATAATAACGGCCCTTCGACGGGCTCAGGGACCTGTTTTTCTTCTAAAGAGGAGGCTGAAAGTTATATCAGGAGCCACTGCGTGAAGCATCGTAAGTTCCTACTTGGCACTGACCAATTTGGACGAGACTTCCTCAGCCGACTGGTGTTGGGCAGCCGCATCAGTCTCACTGTGGGTTTCATCGCAGTGCTGCTCAGCTTAATGATCGGCATCGTGATGGGTAGCTTGGGCGGCTTCTTCCGTGGCAAGGTCGACGATGCTGTGGTGTGGTTCATCAACGTGGTGTGGTCCATCCCTACCCTGCTCTTGGTCATCGCCATCACCTTCGCCTTGGGCAAGGGCATCGCACAAGTCTTCATCGCTGTCGGCCTGACCATGTGGGTGGAGGTGGCACGTATCGTGCGCGGACAGATTCTCTCCATCCGCGAGACTACCTTCGTAGAGGCAGGTCGTGCTTTGGGATTCAAGGACTTACGTATTATCTTTAGGCACATCCTGCCCAACATCCTCAACCCCATCATCGTGGTGTCGGCGGCCAATTTCGCATCGGCCATCCTACTTGAGGCGGGTTTGAGTTTCTTGGGTATCGGCGTGCAGCCCCCCATGCCATCATGGGGCAGCATGATCAAGGAAAACTACGCCTTCATCATCCTCGACGCGGCCTATCTGGCCATCCTGCCTGGTATTGCCATCATGCTTTTAGTTTTGGCGTTTATGCTTATCGGCAATGCGTTAAGAGAGGCTCTTGATGTGAAGAACTGATTAACCTCCTTCTTCTTTTACCCTCATGGCGGAGGCACATCCGCCATCTCCTTAGCCTAAGGATGTTTCCTTATGCCTAGGAGATTGCGGGTCAAGCCCGCAATGAGGGTAAAGGAGAAGTTTGTCCCAAAATGAAAAGCACATTAATAAAAGGTGAAGATATTCCCAAAAAAGTTGTATCTTTGCGCCCTCAAAAACGCATCTTACTTGCGGGTGTGGCGGAATTGGTAGACGCGCTAGACTTAGGATCTAGTTTCTCACGAAGTAAGGGTTCGAGTCCCTTCATCCGCACAAGTTTAAGATAATCAATAGTATACAAGAAATGAACATCACACAAAGCTCGAAAGGAGATAATTTGGTCTCCATTAAAATCAATGTTGAAAAAGCCGACTACGAAGGAATGGTCGAAAAGACGCTGAAGCAGATGCGCCAAAAAGCCAACGTGCCTGGTTTCCGTCCCGGCATGGTGCCCATGGGCATGATCAAGAAGATGTATGGTGCCAGCGCCAAGATGGAAGCTCTGAACACGATCGTTTCCGATAGTCTCAACAAACATATCGTCGACAACAAGCTCGACCTCCTGGGTTATCCGCTCAACGACACTGAGCAGCAACAGCCCACCGACCTTGAAAAAGATGACAGCATCGACTTCTATTTCGAAGCCGCCCTGCGTCCCGAAATCAATGTCGACTTCACCAACACGATGGTCGACTTCTATCATATCGTCCCCACCGACGAGGAAGTGGACAAAGTCGTTGAAGACCTCCAACAGCGCAACCCCGATACGAGCCATCCCGAGACCGTAGGCGAGGACGACCGCCTCGAAATCAAGATTCGCGAAGCCAAGAACGGTAAGGAAGTGGAAGGTGGTTACGAGAAAGACGGTGTCTTCTTCAACATGAGCCAAATCAAGAACAAGACCCAACGCAAGAAATTCATTGACAAGGAAGTGGGTTCCGAGTTTGTCGTCAACTTCGCTAAGGTATTCGGCTCGGAAGAGGAAGCTGCCAAGGTTTTGGGCAACGACGCCCCCGTGGCCGGTGACTTCAACATCATCATCGACGACGCCATCCGCAACGAGAAACCCGAGCTCAACGAGGACTTCTTCAAGAAGATTTTCCCCGACAAGGAAATCAAGGACCTCGACGCCTTCAAGGTTGCCGTCAAAGCCGAGATGGAGAAGCAGCATGAGGTCGAAACCGACCCCATCCTCTTTAACAAGATGATTGACGAATTGGTGGCTGCAGTGCATTTCGATCTGCCCGACGCATTCATGAAACGTTGGATTGTGGAGAACAGCCAAGGCAAGATCACCGCAGAGGATGCCGAGAAGAACTACGAAAAAGACTACGTGAAGGGTCTGCGCTGGCAGCTCATCGAAGACAGCATCGTGAAGGCCAACCCCGAACTCATCATCAATGACGAAGAGGTGAAGAACTTCGTGCTGAGACAAATCTTCCCCGGCATCGACTACGCCACCCTCGAAGACGACATGAAGGCCAACCTCGACAAGATTGCCGCCAACTACCTCAAGGATGAGCAACAAGTGAACGGCATCAAGAACCAACTCGCCGACATCAAGATGACGCAGTTCTTGAAAGGTAAGATGAACATCAACTTCGCCGAGACCACCGCCGCCGACTTCATGAAGAAACTGGAAGAGGAACAGAAAACCAAATAAACTATGGCTTATGACTATGGCCTATGGCTCATTTCAATTTCGTCGAATTGTGCCATAGGCCATTTGCCATAAGCCATAGGCAACTAAAAGAACTCTTTAACTCAAAAACTATTCTAACAAAATGAACAACGAATTCTGAACAACGAATTCTTCAAGTATGCTACCAAGCACCTGGGGATGAATACCTTAGGTCTTGAACAATACATCTCTAAGATTAACAACACGAGCTACATCTCGCCTACCGTCATCGAAGAGCGTCAACTCAACGTGGCCCAGATGGACGTGTTCAGCCGCCTGATGATGGATCGCATCATCTTCCTCGGCACCGCCATCGACGACTATGTAGCCAACGTCATCCAAGCCCAGCTGCTTTTCCTTGAGTCGACCGACTCGAAGCGCGACATACAGGTCTACCTCAACTCGCCTGGCGGCAGCGTCTATGCTGGCTTGGGCATCTACGACACCATGCAGTTCATCATGCCCGACGTTGCCACCATCTGCACTGGCATGGCCGCTTCGATGGCTGCCGTGCTGATGTGTGCCGGCACTAAGGGCAAGCGTTCCGCCCTGCCTCATTCGCGCATCATGATCCACCAGCCTATGGGCGGTGTGGAAGGTCAAGCCACCGAGATAGAGATCACGGCACGCGAGATCCAAAAGCTGAAGAAGGAACTGTACGAAATCATCGCCAAGCACTCGGGCCAGACCTACGACAAGGTGTGGGCCGACAGCGACCGCGACTATTGGATGACCGCTGCCGAAGCCAAGGAATACGGTATGATCGACGAGGTGCTCATCAAGAACAAACAGGCATAATTCATGGCAAAGAAGTCAGGCGTTTGCGCGTTTTGTGGCAGGAAAGCCTCCGAAGTACGGCTGCTCATCCAAGGCATAGATGCCGAGATTTGCGACAGCTGCGCCGAGCAGGCTCATCTCATCGTCAAGGAACAGTTTGGCAGCAACGACAAGAGCTATACCCCTTCGGGTTTGGCCTTGAAGAAGCCCGCCGAGATCAAGAAGTTCCTTGACGAGTATGTCATTGGGCAAGACGAAGCCAAGCGCACCTTGGCCGTGGCCGTCTACAACCACTATAAGCGCATCAGCCAGAAAGTGCAGGCCGACGAGGTGGAGATCGAGAAGTCGAACATCATCCTCGTGGGTGAGACCGGCACGGGCAAGACCCTGCTGGCCCGCACCATCGCCAAGATGCTCAACGTGCCATCGCCGACGCCACCGTGCTCACCGAGGCGGGCTATGTGGGCGAAGACGTGGAGAACATCCTCGTCAAGCTTCTGCAAGCCGCCGACTACGACGTGGCTGCCACCGAGCGCGGCATAGTCTTCATCGACGAGATCGACAAGATCGCACGCAAGAGCGACAACCCCAGCATCACCCGCGACGTGTCGGGCGAGGGCGTGCAACAGGCCATGCTGAAACTCTTGGAAGGCTCCGTCGTCAACGTGCCGCCACAAGGCGGACGCAAGCACCCCGAGCAGAAGATGATCGCCGTCAACACGAAAGACATCCTCTTCATCGCCGGCGGCGCCTTCGACGGCATCGAGCGTCTCATCGCCGCCCGCAAGCGCACCAACGTCATCGGCTACGGCACGGGAGGCAACGAGGCCTTGGACAAGGACAACATGCTGCAATACCTCTCCCCTGCCGACCTAAAGAAATTCGGTTTGATTCCCGAGATCGTCGGTCGTCTGCCCATCATCACCCACCTCAATCCCTTGGATGCCGATGCACTGAAACGCATCCTCACCGAGCCTAAGAACGCACTGGTGAAGCAATTCCAGAAGCTCTTCGCCATGGACAAGATCAACTTGGTCATCAAGGAAGAGGTGCTCGACTTCGTAGTGGAGAAAGCCATCGAATTTAAGGTGGGCGCGCGCGGACTGCGTTCCATCATGGAAGCCATCCTCAACGACGCCATGTTTGAGATGCCTTCCGACATCAACGCCACCGAATTGGTGATCGACCGCGCATACGCAGAAGCAAAACTGGAGAAATCGGGATTGCAGAAACTGCATGTGGGTGATTGACATAAGGCCCATGGAGCACTAAAAACGGCATCGAGTTGATGCCGTTTTTTTTATTTTGGCACAATAGTTGCATTAGTCTGGGCGTTAAACATTCAAAAAGAGAAAGCACTATGAAAAGAATAGCCTTAGTCGCACTGATAGCCTTGATGAGCATGACCGGATTTGCACAAATGATAGCCAAAGGCGACCCCGCAAAGAAAAAAGTCAAGATCGTCAAAAGACAAGAAGCGCCAAAACCACAGTCGGCGGTGGTCGACTTCTCCAATCCTGCCGAGCCCATTAGCGGTAGCGTGGTCTACGGCCGCATTGATGAGAATGGCGACACCACCCTCATCGTCTACCTTCCCGAGGTGGACATCGATCTGATGCAACGCTATCTGCAAATCACTGACACTCGTCAAGGCCGCCGTTTGGCCAACAACGTGAAGAAGGTGTATCCCTACGCCAAACTCGCTGGCGCTAAAATGCAAGAATACGACTCCATCCTGGCCAACATCAACGACAAGTCGGAGCGCAAACGCTTGATGAAACAAGCCGAAGATGAAATCACTGAACAATACACCGAGGAGTTGAAGAACCTCACCTTCTCGCAGGGACTTATCCTCGTCCGTCTCATCGACCGAGAGACATCGCGCACCAGTTATCAAGTTGTTAAAGAACTGCGCGGCAAGGTACGCGCCTTCTTCTACCAAGGTTTCGCCCGCCTATGGGGCTACAACCTCAAGACAGAATATGATCCGCACAACAACCCCGAAGACGACGAGATCGAGACGATTATGACACTGATGGAACGTGGGGTGATATAGAACACAGAGTGTTTTCGAACACGGATATACACGGAGAGAGGCGCAAAATGCGCCTCTCTCTTTGTGTTTAGAAAGATACTGTGTTGGACTTTGGTGGGGCTGAGCTGTCCTCCTGTTCGGGCAGCATCTCTTGGGCATAGCCTTTCACCAAGTCGAAGCCCTTGTAAAGATACGGCACGGTCTTTTCAACGTAAGGATATAGGAAGGATTTCTGCCTCACCTCTTCCTTGATGATGCCCGTCCACTGCAAGTTATTGAACACCAGCACAAAGGTGCTGCACAACAGCACGCCTTTCAGAATGCCAAAAAGGAATCCACCCAACTTGTCGAAGAAGCCTAAATTCAAGGACTTGATAACCCTCGAGACCAAGCGTCCTATCAGGTTGACCAACACCACCAGAATAATGAAGGTCAAAACGAAGGCGATGGTATTGAGGTATTTCGGGTTGATTTCCATGAAGTCCTGCAGATGCCCAGCGGTGAAGTCGGAGAAGTGCATGGCGCCATAGATGCCCACGCCAAAAGCCAGCAGGGTGACCACCTCGATAATGAGCCCCTTGCGAAGCCCCTTGAATCCGAAGACGAGGAGGATGATTGCTATTATTATGTCTAGGTAGTTCACAAGTTGTTCAGTTATTCAGTTATTCAGTTATTCAGTTGTTCAGTTTTTGTTGCCAGAGTTTTTGGTTATGCTGTTGAATATTTTGTTTAGCTCCTGACATTTTTCGTTGATGTCGTCGTATTCGTCTTGGGTAAGATAATCTGTTCTGTATAGAAGCTTAAGCCAATAGTTTGTTTCTGCGCATTCTTTTAGCGATATATAGATTTTTGCTACAAAATCCCTATGGCTGATGCCGTTTTGAGCTTCAACAAGATTTGCCCCAATACTTGTACCACTGCGAAGCAGTTGCTTTGACAAAACATATTCTTTTTTGTCCTCGCACAGGTGTTTGTATGTGTTTACAACGTCAACGGCAAAATCCAAACATTTTTCTCTAATATAATCACCAAAATTTTCCATAGTATTCTTTATTTTAACTGTTATCTATTAACTGAACAACTGAACAACTCCCAACTTCCAACTGCAAACTGCAAACTGCAAACTGCTAACTATTTACTATAATAAAGTATCATCCGTTCGATGGCGCGTTGGCAAACGGGGCAGAATTCATGGCCTTTGAAGGTTTTCATCAGGCAGTCCATGTGGGGGCTGTACATGCCTTTGGGTTCATAGCCGCCACCCTCGAACACACCTATGGTCTGTTCGTATTTTTTCTCACGAGGCGTAGGCACAGGCGTCTTCTTGTCGAGCATGTCGCCCCATTTGTTGCTGAAATCCACCAACGATGTGATGTTGGGTTCCCATGGCTCGACGGCGAGGTTGTACATGTGGTCGTAGCCCGTCTCGTCGTTATAGTATTCGTCGGCGAGGCCAGCGAAGCCGTGACCGAACTCGTGGATGATGACATCGCCCGAGAAGCTGTTGCTGCTCGCGCTGGAGCAATAGAAGTTATAGATGCCGCCTCCCCCGTATTTGTCAGTATTTACAAGGATATAGATCTGGTCGTAGGGCACCTGACCCGCCAGGTCACGGATATCGCGGTTGTCAGTGCTCATGCAGTAGCGTTCCGAGTCGAAAGTCCAGAAGCTGAAACGCATGGCCGTGTTCTTGTAGATGTTGTCACCAGGCATGGTACAGCCGCTCTCTTCTGAAGGCACCATAAGGCCACGCACGTTGAAGCTCTCACGGTAGCGGTCGTAAGGCGCATAATCGAAAAGGCTTTTCACGAAGAAGTCGCAGTCCTTGATGAACTTGCCCATCTCAGCCTGTGTATAGCCTTCGGGCAGGATGACGATGTCAACAGCATGGGTGATGTCCTTGTTGCCAATCCAAGCGTCGTAGACGGGTAGGTCGAGCTTGTCGTAGTCGCGGATGAAATAGTCGCTGGGGTTGACGGTGAGACGCATCCCTTCGACCAGTTCACCTTCCCAAGTCTTTCGGTACAAGGTGATGTCGATCTTCACCTTGGGGAAAGGCACGACGACCGACTCCTCAAAACTCTTGGTCAGTTTCAAGGCCTCGGGCGTGGTGGTCCACTCGCCGTAAAGGTTCTGGTAGCCCTTGGAAAACAGGAGATGGTCAGTGCCCGCCTCAAACACCTTGACGATGTAGTTGCCAAACTCCAGGTCATCGATGAGGTTGGTCTTCGATCCGCTCCAATAAGGCTCATGGATGAGTTCCTTGAGCGAGAAGGTGGTCGTCTTGTTGTTGCCCGTCAAGACATAGTCAACTCGCAGCGACGACTCGGTGAAATACTGGTCAAACTGGGCCAAGGCCATCATTGGCAGCAGGGCGAAAAGGAATAGCAGTCTTTTCTTCATCGTTGGTTAATTCTTGTAAATGGCGTCAAAAATCACCTTGACATAATCGAAATCTGGAATTGCATAATTGTCGAGTTCTTTCACAACTTCGGGATGGCTCTTTGAGGTGATTTCCTTCATCTTTCCGTTTTCGTCCATCAGCTTGAAGATGGAACGGATGATTTTGCCGTTTTCATCATAGTAATAGCGAACCTCAAACTCAAATGTATCATCTATAGAATTGAGCATCTCCGTAAAATGCGTGAAAAAGAACAATGGTTTTCCGTTGTCATCAAATAGGTATTCTTCCAAATAGTCACGAGCGGCCACATTATAGGTGCGGTGCACCATGCGAAGGGCATAGCCATCGGGATAGGGTTCTTCCTCATCATCCCGGAGCTCGTTATAGTAAAACCAAATCGAATCAGATCTCATGCCTACGGCCGCCCAGTTTTGATTTCTGACGACAATGGTATAGTTTAAAGGATATTGATCTGCGGAATTTTCGGCAATTAGTGCCAAACCCTCTGAATATTTCTCTCGAGCGAGTTTGATGCGATCGTCTACTTTCTTGTTGTTTTGTGCCAGTATGGGTAGCGACAGACACATCAACAATACCATAAGAAGTGCTTGTTTTTTCATCATTAGACTATTTTAATGGTTAACATTACGCAAAAGTAGGCATTTTTCAAGAAATCCGTATCTTTGCCAAGCAAAAAACACCTAATTATGAAGACAAAAGCATTATTCTTCGCGATGGCCGTGGCATTGGCGGCCTGCAACAACGGCAATCCACAGGACCAAAAGGCCATAGAGCCCGAATCGACAGCCATCCAGGCGACAAATGACAATCTCCCCAAAAAAGACATTATCACCGATGACGGTCTTGGCGAGTTCCAGCTTGGCGCTCCGTTGAGTTCAGCAAGGACGGCGTGGTGCAGTTTACCATCTTCCCCGCCTATATCGATGAGACCGACGCCCAGTCGAACGAAATTGGGGGCATCATGGTGGTGTCTGACCAGTTCACCCACAACGGCATAGGTGTTGGGAGCAACGTCAACGACATCCTTAAAAACAACCCCGACCTGAAGGTCGCTTTCGATGACGACCAGTATTTCCGCATCTATGACGGCGGCATCACTTATCTCATCAGTAGCGATGACTACGATGGCCCACTGCCGGAAGTGCCGTTCGACATCCCTGCACCCGTCGAGAATCCCACTTTCAAACCTGACGCCAAGGTGTCGTCCATCTGGATCCTCCCGACATTTTAAAAGCAAACAAAAAAGCCCTGCCTCACAGCAGGGCTTTTTTTTGCTCCATAGGTCGAATCAATAATACTCAATCTCTCTTGACACTTCCGTTTCGTTGACGTATTCGACAACCTGATCCGTGTCCGTCTGCTTTCTACGTGTCCAATTGCCATGATCGTCGAATTCAAGGTAAGTGTATTCGGTAACCCACATTAGGTTCACCTCTTCGGGCCCATCGGTCTCGACAACTTCATACTGCATTGTCTTCACCAATCGTCCGTCGGCATCATATTCACGGTCGGTCAACCAAAGTTGCCCTTCATAGCCCGACAAGACTTGGGTCACTCGCCCATCATGCCATCTGTATTCATCCATGTATTCATAGCAGAGGATAGAGTCGATTTGGCCTTGGGCATCACGAGTCCAACGGCAATAGTCCACCACCTCGCCATCGTCATTCATCTCACGTCGTGGCTCTTCAAGGGCGAATGGGTCTTGGCCGTCCACCGAAATGATTTTGCCATTACGGTCGAATTCCACAAGGTCGCAGCTTTTCACCGGACCTTGCAGGTCAAAGAAGACCAAGTCGGGCGAAGTGGTCACCGTCGTTTCTTGCACGGTTGGCTTAACGTCTTCCTTTGTTGCTTGCTTTTGGCCGTTGTTGTCGCACGCGCCGAAAACGAGGAGCATCGCGCAGGCAGCCAGTAAAAGACCATGTTTCTTCATAATTTGTTGCTATTTATGGTTTGTTGTGTTTAAGGATTAACAGAATAGATGGCTTGGAAGGCGGCGTTCAAAGCGATGAAATGATCGAAAACCATGGAATAAGCCGATTCCAGCTCTTCATCAAGTTCGCAAGTCTTCATTTCGCCGTTCTTGTCGGCTCGTTTGCAGATGGTGCGAATGAGTTTCCCATTGGCATCATAATAGCCACGCAACTCTACCATCTCGTCCTTGGCATAGCCGTAACGCGTAAACCAGAACAAAGGCTTACCGTCGTTGTCATAGACAAATTCTTCAAAATGGTCGGTAGATCCAACATTATATGTGCGGCGCACCATGACTAGGGTGTAGCCGATAGGATAAGGTTCCATGTCATCCTCAATCTCGGAGTAATAGAACTCCATCTTGTCGACCATCTGCCCTGCCCCAGCCCAGTTTTGCTTGCGCACCACTGTGGTGTAGTTGACAGCAGGAATTTCATCAGCCTCGTATTGCTTCACGGCCGCGATATTAGCCAATCCTTCGGCGTATTTCTCACGGGCCAGCTGAACGCGAGCCTCCTCTTTTTTGTTTTGTGCCATCATCGGCAAGGCGAAGCATAGCAACAACGCCATGGCAACTAGTTTTCTCATGTTTTTTTGTTTTTAGTGTTAAAACTCATTCTCAAAAAATCCTTCGTTGGTCTTGCGCATCGAGATGCCGTCCCAGGTGTATTCGACGCGGCTTTTCTCGTTGCTTTCGTCTCTGTGGACAATCTCCATGGCATCGTCCCTGAAATTGACACCAACGACCTTGACAAAGCGGAATCCACCCGCATTAGTCTCATAGTCATTCATGCCTGGCTCAACCTCAGCCCCGGTCACTTTCCCATCCTTGAACACATAGGTCTCGATAGGCGAATAGCCTGCATCCACTTCGTCGCCCTCATCTCCGGGTTGCCAATCTGTAGTCACATACACCTTGAAGCCACCAGCCTTCAGAGGATAACAATGCAAATAGTATTGGAAGACATCGCAGTAGCCGTCACAACTGCGGTTATACAGCTCCCTGAAATAATAGAGCGAGTTGATGTCGTAATAAGCTTTCCCGCAATCGGGATAACCATCGAACAGACTGGCTTCATCCATGGCTGCCTTGAGTGCTTGCATGTCGCAGGTGTCACTCTCCCAATGGTGGGGCTTGTAGATACGGATATACTGCACCGTGGCATCGTGCCTGAACTTAGGATTCGCGATCTCGCCATCCACGAAGCTGCCGTCGATGGCATCTTTCGGGCCCACATAATCGATGCGATTTTCTGTGTATTCACTTTCTTCGGTCACGACAAATTCGCCCTCCTTATAGTATGCCTTGTTTTCGAGTGCACCTTTGTAGAGCAGTCTGTTGAGCGTGTCGCCTATCTTACCGCGGTAATAGGTCAAGTCCTTGGCAAAGACGTCGATGGCCTGAATCTTGCCTGCCCCATCGGGATGAAGTTTGAGGAAAGGCTCTCCATCGCGGTTGAAGACGAGCACCTCGCCTTCGTAGCGCTTGCTGAGTCCAGGCAACTCTTCGGGCATGCTGTCGTTCAGATGGAGGCCGCCCAAACCATCTCGATCGATAAGGTCATAGGTTCGCTCCTCATTGTTGAGGATCGGGACAAAGCTTTCGCCGTTCCACACATATCTCCTTTCGGACAGCACGGACAAGAACCTATCGTCATAGTTGAGGCTCTCCACATTCACGAGCAGCGTATCGCCTTTGACTCCGTAGAGCAGGCGGTCGTTCCACTCCAACTTGAATTCGTTGATTTCGTCGTCACCGATGCCATACAGGAGGAAGGGATAGGGCACCATCTCTTCCATGGTAGGCATGGGCAACATGCCTGTCACAGGATTCAAGGCGTCATCCTTGTAGATGTAGGTCTTCACAGTCTGGTCGCAGCCGTCGAAGCAGCCCTCGTTGACCAGCATGGCCATCCAGCCGCCGTTGTTGAGCGGGAAGCAGTCGACGTTGAACAAGAAGTTGCCTCCTTCCATATACAGTTCCGGGCTACTGTCTTTGCCTTCACTGAAGCCGAAATGGCGGCGGCAGGAGTCAGGGCAGGTGAAGGTCATGGTTTGAAACCTTTCCTCCAAGTCCCCCTTAGGGATGCGTTCGAAGATCTCGAAGGCGATGCCCTTGTCGTCGACTCTTGGCGCCTCCACGGGTGTGTCGTCTTTCTTTTCCTTCTTGTCGCCAAAACAGCCGTAGCCGATAAACAGCAAGGCTAATGCTGTTATGGCTAAATTGTACTTTCTTCTTTTCATAAGGTCATAAGTAACTATTCAAAATCAAACTGCAATAATATAAGCTTTTTAGCTGTAAGCAATCAGCCGTCAGCTTTCAGCTTGGTAGCACCATGGCTGACTGCTGACGGCCAAATTCTCTTGCCTTTTATGTAAACTAATTTTGCCCATCTACTTATGAATTAATAGCCTACACTGGCTTGGAACTCCACGGGTTGGTTGAATCCTTGTCCTGACAAGTCGAGACCCTCGATAGGATTGACGACAAACTTGGAGGGATCGTCGCAATAACTCAACTCAAACACGCCTTTTTCAGAGATTTCCGAAGTTTTCGGGTCAGTACTGAGGTCGGAGGCGTCAATCAGTCGGGTCAGCTCGTAGCCATAACGGAACACCATCCCATCCCAATCCATCGCGATGGGCCAAAAACGGCCTTGCTTCTCCACAACAGCCTCTTCCTGTAAACGTTCCTCAACAAATCTCATCTTCCAATCGGATGAGAGGTTCAAGGTGTAAAGGGTCGTGGGCCACTCCGGGTCGTCGCCGTAAACATAATGCTTCAACCAGTTGTATAATGTGTACTCAACCACTTCGTATTCATTGCCCTCCTCATCCAGTCCATAGATGGTGACATAATCGTAGAACACGGTACCGTCCTCGTCCTCCCAAGGACCTCCAGGACCATCTGTGAAGCCTACAATGTTGTCCATGGGTATCTCAGTAGCTTCCAAATCGCCCGTTGAAACGGTGTTCCAAAGGCTTAGCATCTGCACCTTGCCCTCTTCAGTGAGCACGCAGAGGATGGGGTTATAGTCCTGACCCATGTCGGCAATGATGAAGTTTTTCGGTGCACCTTTCAGCCCTTCCACTTTGACAGGCTCATCAGGCAAACGATACGAGTCGTCGTCGACGATGCCAGTAGGCAGGATCTGGTCCTTGTGGAAGGTGAGCCACATACCACCATCTTTGATTTCACCCGAGATGGCGGGCTGGTCGTCAGATATGGTGACGTAATCCTGCGACAGCTCCGTCGTATCTTCATCTACAGGTTGGTTGTTTGTGCCACATGAGGCAAAGAGAAGAAATGCCAAGGATAAGGCAAGGTAAATGTGTTTCATGGCGTGATGTTTTAATGTGTTTGATTCTACAAAAATACTAAAAAACCAATAAACCGATAAAAAAAGACTATTTTTGCACGAAATACCACAAAATGACCGAACCCTTACTCTCCATAAGGAACCTCAAAGTCGCCTTCAAGCACGAAAACCAATGGGTGGAAGCCGTCCACGGCATCGACCTCGACGTGATGGCGGGTCGAACCTTGGGCCTCGTTGGCGAGTCGGGATCAGGCAAGTCGGTGAGCTCGTTGGCGGTGATGCGCCTGCTCAACGAGCGGGTGAGCCGCATCGAGGCCGACAGCATCTGCATCGAAGGCGAGGAAATCAAAGACTTCACCGAGAGCCAGATGGCCGAGGTGCGCGGCAAGCGCATCGCCATGATCTTCCAGGAGCCCATGACATCGTTGAATCCGGTGTATAAATGCGGGTATCAGGTTAGTGAGATGATATTGCAACATGAGGGGAAATCGGCCCTTCGACAGGCTCAGGGTCCTAATTCTGTCAGCAAGAAGGCAGCCAAGGAGCGCGTCATCGAGCTCTTCAAGCAGGTGATGCTACCACGGCCTGAGGCCATCTACGACAGCTATCCGCACGAGCTCTCGGGCGGACAGAAGCAGCGCGTGATGATCGCTATGGCCATCGCCTGCCATCCACAGCTGCTCATCGCCGATGAGCCGACAACGGCCTTGGACGTCACCGTGCAGTTGGAAATCCTGAAACTGCTGCGCAAGCTACAGGCCGAGACGGGCATGGGCATGATCTTTATCACCCACGACCTCGGTGTGGTGGCCGAGATCGCCGATGACGTCGCGGTGATGCACAACGGCGAAATCCTCGAACGCGGCACGGTCGGCGAGATAATGAGCCACCCCAAACATCCTTACACACAAGGTCTCCTCGCCTGTCGTCCGCCCATGGACGTGCGCCTCAAGCGCCTTCCTATCGTCAAGGAGTTTCTCGACGGACAGTGGCAAGGCGGCAAGGCGCAGATTCTGCACGACCTTCAGATCACCAAGGCGGAACGCAAGGCACACCTCGAACGGCTCTATAGCAAGCAGCCCCTGCTGAAGGTGGAACAACTGAAAACCTGGTACCCCCTGCGCAAGGGCGTGTTCAGCCGTGTCTATGACCACGTGAAGGCCGTCGACGACGTCACGCTCGACGTCTACGAAGGCGAGACCCTCGGTCTCGTGGGCGAGTCGGGCTGTGGCAAGACCACTTTAGGGCGCAGCATTCTACGCCTAGCCGATCCTACAGGCGGCAAGATTTGGTTTGACGGCGTGGAAGTGACTGCGCTAAAGGGACAAGCCCTGCGCGACTTCCGCAAGCAGGCGCAAATCGTGTTTCAAGACCCTTACTCAAGCCTCAACCCACGCATCACCATCGGTGAGGCTATCGCTGAGCCCATGCGGGTGCATCATTGTGAGACTGTAGGGCCTTTGACGGGCTCAAGCACCCTCAGGAACGCAGTATGTGAGTTATTGGAGCAAGTGGGACTGAAGGCTGAGCATTACGACCGTTATCCGCATGAGTTCTCTGGCGGACAGCGACAACGCATCTGCATCGCGCGCGCCTTGGCGGTCAACCCAAGGTTAGTCATCTGCGACGAGTCGGTGTCGGCCTTGGACGTGTCGGTACAAGCGCAGGTTCTCAATTTGCTCAATCGATTGAAGGAAGAGCGTGGACTGACTTACATATTCATCTCACACGACCTCAGTGTGGTTCGTTTCATGAGCGACCGCGTCGTGGTGATGTATAACGGTAAGCCTGTAGAAATAAACGAAGCGGATGCTCTCTTCGAACATCCGCTTAACGCTTATACCAAAAAATTGATTGATGCCCTACCAGGCAGGGAACATCACTTCAGCAACACTTGAGGGCCCATGTTGTAGTAGATGTCGACAGGGATGCCTGCGGCATTCACACGGTCGAGATCAGCTTGAAGCTCGGGTTTGATAACGCTCATCTCACCCATCCAAGTTTTGGTGGCTTCATAGTCGCCATCGCCTTGGTGCTTGAGAATGTCACCCGCCAGCTTCTCCACTGCCACTTTCATCTTCTCGAAGTCGATGGCATAACGACCATCGGCATTGCGGACAAAAGCGCCTTCATTTTGGAAATAATTGAAGGTAAGCATATTGGCTTTACCATGAGCACTGGCAGCGCCGAAACGCACTGATCGGAAGATGCCGGCCATAAAAGTGGTGTAGTTGTCTTCCATGGTGGTATTGGTGTACTCGCCCATCTCGGCCAACTTGGTGACAAGGTAGAGACCCAGCACATCTGCCTTAGCCTCTTCGAGGGCATTGTACTGGTTACTCAAAGCCTCGCGCACGGTGCCCTTACCCGTGATGGTATTCTTGATACCCATGCCGTGGGCAGTCTCGTGGAACATCACGTTGGCAAAGAAGGCGTCAAACTTGATGTGTTCCATTGATTCAGGGGTCATCAACTCTTTGGAAATAGGCTCAAGGATCTTGTCGAACTTGGCCTGCATGGCATTCTTGAGTTGGAGCTTGCGGGTGCCGCGTTGCAGTTGTACGCGCTCGTCGTTAGGCAGGTTGATGGCAATGGTCTTGCTGTTGGCGTTGCAATCGCCAGCGTAGTAAACAACATCATAGGCAGCCAAGTCGACATCGCTTCCAGGCACTTCCTTCTTATATTCAGCAGGCACGGGAAGCTGCTTCTGAAGTTCAGGCACGAAAGCTGCATAGCGGGCCAACTGCTTGGTCCATTCTTGGTCTTTGATGAGGATGAAGACTGCATGTCACTCTCAAGGTAGTCATCGGTACGGAGGGCCTTGGCACGAAGGCGGAGATATTCAGCAAACTCTTCATCGCCAGCCAATTCAGAAGCATCGTCAAGCAACGAGGCAGCCTTCTTGATCTGCTGCTCGAAGTAGTCGTGATACCACACACATTTCAATGCGCCATTTTCGTCGCGAACGATCATGGTGTATTGACTAGTCTTGTTCGGGTCGTCAAAGGCATTCCATTCCTCCTCAGTCATGTCTGCAGGATAGAAGCGGGCGCCAGCGGGTTTGTCACCAATGCCTTCAACAAAGGGTTTGTTGCCATCTAGGCCATCCCAAGGGCCGTAGGCGATGGCGGCTAATTTCTTGATGTCGGCGTTGTCGCCAATGCGGGTCATAAGTTCTTCCTTGTCACCGTAGTTCTCCATCCAAAAGAGGTTGTCCATGATGTCGGCAGCTTCGAAGAGCAGTCCGAGCATCTCGCGCTCGTTGTCGCTGAGATGGTCGATGTTGGTGGTGAGAGTGTACTCTGCGTATTTGTCAGAGAGCTTTTTGGTTTGCTGAACGGGCTCAGGAGTCGGCTCAGGCTTGGGTGTGTCGCAGGCAGTGGCGATGAGAGCCACGATTGCCATTAATGGTAAAAGTTTGATTTTCATACGATTCTATGTTTAATTATAATACAATGGTCAATACAATCATTCAGCCGTCATGGCGGAGGAACATCCGCCATCTCCTGAGCAAAGAGGAATCCCCATAGCGTAGGAGATCGCGGATCAAGTCCACGATGACGGTTGCAGCAGGATCAGCATCCAATGGCTCTCGAAATCACCAAGCGGAGGATTTCGGAGGTGCCTTCACCGATTTGGAGGATGCGTTGGTCGCGATAGAAACGCTCCATGTCGAACTCCTTGAGCAGGCCGTGACCGCCCATCACCTGTACGGCATTGTCGCAAACCTCTGCAGCCACCTCCGAACAATAGAGCTTGGCCATAGCGGCTTCCTTGCCGAAGGGGCGGTGCTGATCCTTGAGCCAACAGGCGTGGTAGAGCAGATTCCTCGCGGCCTCAATCTTCATGGCCATGTCAGCCAACTTGAAGCTGACAGCCTGGAATTTGCAGACCGGCTTGCCAAACTGCACGCGTTTCTTCGAGTAGGATAAGGCCATCTCGTAGGCGCCTTGTGCACAGCCCAATCCCATGGCGGCGATGGAAAGACGGCCCGAATCGAGGGTGGCGAGCATGATGTGGGAACCTTCGCCAGGCTTGCCTAAAATGCAATCTTCGGATAAACGGACATCGTTGAATACGAGTTTGCCCGTGTTGGAAGCACGCCACATCATCTTGTCGTGCATGGGTGTTTGGGTGAAGCCTTCCTTCTTGTTCTCCACCAACAAGGCGGTGAACTCAGGCTTGCCGTCCTTTTCACCAGAAATCGCTTGCACGGTGGTTCCCAAACTAATTGGGGTAGCGCTGTTAGTGATAAATATCTTGGAACCATTGAGGTGCCATAATGTGCCGTCAAACTTGGCGGTTGTCTTGGTGCCACGCGAGTCGCTGCCAGCGTCTTCCTCGGTGAGGCCGAAGCCCCAAAGACGGTCTTTGCAAAGTTGTGGCAGGTATTTGCGCTTTTGCTCTTCCGTACCATAGTCCTTGATGGGACCTATGCCCAAAGAGTTGTCGGCGGCAATAGTGGCCGCGGTGGAACCGTCAACGCGGGCAAGCTCCTCAACAGCAATTATATAGCTCAAGTTGTCAAGGCCTTGACCACCATATTCTTTCGGAACGGTCATTCCCAAAAGGCCTAGTTCGGCCATTTTTAGGGTCAAGCCTACATCGAAATGTTGCTCTTCGTCATTTTCGCGGGCGACGGGTTTCACTTCCTGTTCGGCGAAGTCGCGCACACGCTGGCGTAGGGCTTCCTGTTCTTGTGTGAGGTCGAAATTCATTTTGGTGAGATTTCAGGTTTATTCTTATGTGCTACTGGTTTTTGGCCGCTGGCTTCTGGCCGCCCAAACGATGCTGCCAGAGGCCAGTTGTCAGTTGCCAAAAGCTATTTATTCTAACTCGATTAACTGCATTTTATTGTCTACCATTTGGTTTTCCCTGACCAAAACGTGCTTCACTTTGGCGGTCCCAGTAGCCACGATATTGTTTTCCATCTTCATGGCTTCCACAACCATCATGATGGTTCCTTCCTTCACCTCGTCACCTTCCTTGACATTGATTTTCACCACTTTGCCAGGCATAGGTGAGACCAAACGCGACTTGTCGTTGACCTGCTCCTTGCAGGCATAATCAAGGTTATCGTTGAGTTGATCTGTGCGGAAACAGGTGAAGTTAAGGCCGTGGAAATTGACGATGGTCTTCTGCTCGTCGTTGACGGAACAGTAGACCGTTTCGGTGCGGCCATTAAGCATGACTTTCAGCTGACGATTGTCATATTGGATAAACTCTACCGCAAAAGGCGTCTCCCCTACCGTTCCTTTGATTTTGCCCGATTCGGCTGCACAGATACTAACAGGGACCTTACGCCCTTCCACGTCAACGGTAATCTGCATGTGATAACGCCAATAGCCTATCTCCTCCCACACATTCTCAGGATGCTGCTCCACCTGCTTCTTACAGAAATCATACATCAGGAAAGCAGCTACTATATCATTGACGTTCTGCGCGTTGTGACTATCCTCCAAAGCCTTAACCAATGCCTCTTGGTGGGTGGCACAGAAGCCCGTATCAATCTTATTATCGACGAAGTCTTCGTTTTTGATTACTTCCCAAAGGTAAGCCTTGTTGGTGGTGAGGCCTTGAATGATGAACTCCTTCAAGGCACGACGGGCGGTTTCGATAGCGCTCAAACGGTCCTTGGAATGACAGGTGAGTTTAGCGATCATTGGGTCGTAAGCCTCTGTGATTGTGCATGTGCCATCAATACTGCTGTCGACGCGTGCTCCACGTACCTGTGGCTCATGGTAGGCAGTCACCTTGCCCGGCGTAGGCAGGAAACCATTGTTGGGGTCTTCGGCGTAGATACGCAACTCTATGGCGTGGCCTT
Source organism: uncultured Bacteroidia bacterium (assembly GCA_902767725.1). Classification (GTDB taxonomy): domain Bacteria; phylum Bacteroidota; class Bacteroidia; order Bacteroidales; family F082; genus Limimorpha. The sequence continues at coordinate 22,032 of CACXIM010000072.1, forward strand.
GAGGTTGAATGGATTCTTGCGTCCAGCCCATTTCCTTTCCCCTCGCAATGCGAATCTGTTCCTCCACGATGTCAATGCCTGTGCGCATCTCCGTGACAGGATGTTCGACCTGAATGCGGGTGTTCATCTCAAGGAAATAGAAATTCAGGTCCTTGTCGACGAGAAACTCCACCGTTCCAGCATTGCAGTAGCCAATGGCTTTGCACAATTGGACAGCGGTGTCGCAAATCTGTTGGCGTTTTTCCTCTGTCAACGTTGGCGAGGGCGACTCTTCGATGATCTTTTGGTAACGGCGTTGTATGGTGCATTCTCGTTCATGGAGATGAATGACGTTGCCGAAATGGTCGGCAAGCACCTGCACCTCGATATGGCGCGGGTTTTCGATGTATTGTTCGATAAAGACGGTACCGTCGCCAAAGTATTTCTCCGCCTCACGAGAGGCGCGTTCCAGCTCGTGCTGGAGGTCATTCTTTTCCCAGACAATGTGCATGCCTTTACCCCCTCCTCCTGCAGCAGCCTTTATTAAAACAGGATAAGGCAAAGTGTCGGCAGCTTGCAGGATGTCGTCATGACTACCCATCATACCAAAAGTAACAGGGATACCATGCTCAACGGCAATCTTTCGTGCTTCAATTTTGTTGCCCATCAACCGCATGGTATTGGCTTCGGGACCGATGAAGATGAGATTATTAGCTTGGCAGGCTTCGGCCAGTTCGGGACTCTCAGAAAGAAAGCCGTAACCAGGGTGTATGGCATCTGCACCCGAGTCAAGAGCCGCGTCGATAATTTTTCGGACGTTTAGGTAAGTATCCTTTAAGGAGCCGTTGCCAAGAGGGTAAGCCTCATCGGCCATGCGGCGATGAAGTGCATTGGCATCGTTGTCAGCGAAGATGGCAACGGAAACAATGTGCAACTTACGCAACGTCTTGATAATGCGAACTGCTATTTCGCCACGGTTGGCAACTAAAACCTTATTAATTCTTTTGCTGTTCATGGAGGTCGGGAATGATAGCGCAAAAATACAAAAAGAAAGACAACCAATAAAGATTGTCTTTCCTTTTTTGCTGGTGAATTGTGGAGACGTTTCAGAAGACGTTTCAGGAAACGTCTCTACAGTTTCATCAATAAACCATGAACTTCACGGTCTCGTTCTTGGCACCCTGGCTGAGACGCAGGATATAAGAACCAGCACTGAGGCTCTCGGCGTTGATGTTGATTTGATGCATGCCTTCGCTCAAGCGGCCCATGTTTTGATTCATCACCATGCGGCCAGCCATGTCGAACACTTGATAGTTGACATCGCAGCTTTCCATGAGGTCGAAGCTAACGGTAGCTTGGCTGCGAACCGGGTTGGGATAGATGTTCACGTTGACAACATTGTCGACGCTTGGGGTCTCAGGCACGCTGGCGAAATCTTTCTTATAGTTCTCGCAGCGGAACACGCCACGGCCGTAGGTGGCGGCATAGATGATGCCCGTGTTCTTCACACCAGGATATTCTGTGACAAAGTCGCCTTCGCTGGTGTGATTCACCGTAGTGACATCCTCAACATAGTGGCGTTGTTGTTTGAGTTCCATAACAGGAATTTCGCCCATAGCATCGCCATCGTATGTCCAGGTGCTGAGATTCTTGGATCTGTAGATACCGCGTTCTGTACCGATAATTACATCGCCCGTGGTCATGTCAATTAATGAAGAATAGACAGGCATCTTGGGCAGATTGCCTTGTTTGGAGACGAAGGTGGGTTCGTCAGCCATAGCGTCGGTGGTATAGAACACATAGTCTTCATTACCATAATTACCGCAGGTGATAAGGACCTTGTTGCCGTCGCGCGGGTCGACACTGACGGAAGTCACGCACTGGCCGTCGATGGGCAATGTGATTTGAGTGACGACAGCAGCATACTGATCGCTAGTAATAAGACCAGTAGCTCTATCGATGACGCTATTCAGGCCAGAGATACGGAAGAACTTACCATCCTTGAAGCCGACAAACATAGCATCGCCGTCGGGAGTGATATCCATGCTGAGAGGCGTACCCTTGAAGCCAGAGTGATTCTTATCGGCCAACTTGTACCAATTGGCACGCTTGTCAAACTGAAGGGGTGTACGAGTCATAAGGAAGGTCTCGGTCGAAGCCACGAAGAAATAAGAAGTGATGGGGTCGTGAACTTCAATGGAGTCGCCAGCGGCAAGAGGAGCGGTCAACTTATAATTGAAGGGATAGTTGTTTCTACTCATTACCTGAACGGTAGTACCTGCATCCTGATGGTGTCCTGTTTCGTTGAAGTACCAAGCGGTTTCAGGATTCAACTGGTTATTGTAATTCTCATAGAGAAGGACAGGCATACGGAAAGAGGTAGTAGTTGGTAAATAAGAGGATGTGTCGGAGAAGGCTGCGGTGAAGTTGGTGGAAACCCAGTCTTCGCCTGCGGTTTGGGTACGAGCCAAACCACCTTCCTTATAAGTCACGAAGAAGGTGTTGGGGTTCATTGCCGAGATAGCGCAGGACCCAGCGTTGGAAGCGTCAGAGAACATGCCCATGTTGTCGCCCGAAGGATTAATCCAATAACCCGTTTCAAGGGTATTGCCTTCTGCATTGCCAGGAATATAAACCGTACCATGGTCGAGACCACCAGCCAAGACGCGGGTATCTTTACCAGAGGGAGCTACACTAAACATACGGGAAGTGGTGTAATTACGGTTGCAGTTGCTGAAAGTGAATCTGCCCGTGGCCTTATAAACGCCGCCATCAGTACCCACATAGCATTCTTGTGAGTTGTTGGGGTTAAAGACCATAGTATGGATGCCAACGTGAATATAGTCTGGCATATAATAGACAGATTGGTTGGTCAACTGGTTGGCGATATAATAACCATTACTTGAAGTAGCAGTAAGAGACCAAAGATTGTAGCCAAGCACGTAGACAAGCTCAGCATTTTCAGGATCGACCACAATGCCGTGGTTGTATAATCCACGGTCACCATAGACGTTGTGACCCACATTAGCAGTTACTGCAGGAAGTGCAGTACGCCAAGTTTCGCCCTTGTCGTTTGAGACATAAATGCCAGTGTGAGTACCACTATTATTGATAAAACTGGCATAGATAACATTAACATCCGAGGGAGCAATGGCGAGGTCAACCATGCCATCAGCAGCGGCTTGAGGAAGGAGGCTGTCGCCTTCAAGATTGCTGGTGGTACCTGAGTGATTCACCATGCGCTCAATCTTACGACCGACATAGACCTGACCATCAACAGCAGCAACGATGGTGTTGTCGCTACCGACCTTCACAGAGACAGCATTGCCTTCAATGGCAGTAGTCCAATTCTGGCCGCCATCACTCGAATACATCAAACCTTCGTTGGTAGCAGCCAAAACTTTACCATCGGCAATAGCGAGGTCATTGACAAACAGCCATGAATCACCAGAGGGGGCCACGACTTGTTCAAACACATCATCGGTGAGAGTATAGAGACCCGTGCCGATGAAGCTGTTGTCGTAGTTTTGTTGGTCGAGACCATTATAAGCAGCAGCATTGCTACCATCACCTGTGCCAACATAGATGACGCCATTGGCATCCTGCGCCATGCAGCTGACCATTAAATTGAGACCTCCCACTTGGTGCCATGTGACACCATGGTTGTAAGTCTTGAAGACACCACCACCTTTAGAGCCGATGTAAACAATGCCATTGGTGTGGCCATTTTCCAGCCTGTTGTCGTACAATACAGCAGAAGTTTGGCCGCCCATGTTGTCGGGACCCATGTTAATCCAATATAACGGGTCATCGGAGGCGTTTCTTGTTGCCGGCGTCTGCATGGCCTTAAGCACGTCGGCCGGGTCAATCAAGCCCGTCTGTTGGTTAGCGCGGAGACTGCCCATAAAGCTTTCCGCATTGTTGGTTTGCTTGCGCGGGACATAGTGCCCTCCTTGGTCAGCGATTACTGACTGACCTAAGATCATGATTACCAGAAGTAAACTGAAAGGTAAAAATCTCTTTTTCATATCACGAAATTTTAATTAATTCTTTCTTTTACACGTGAGAAAATACATTTTGAGGAAAAAAAATTCATTTTTTTCTCAAAAAAATTGTTTCAGTACCCTTAAAAGGTCAGAAAGAAAGCATTTTATCCGCTTCAAGCCATCCAATGCTACCATTGGCGATTCGAACCTTATTCCAGCCGTTTGACGACTCCAAAATGGTCACTTTAGTTCCTTCGTGCAAAACGAAAAGATCGACACTGACTTCGGCTGGAGAGCTTTTCACTGTCACCGTAGGCGACATAATGATGGCCTGGTCTTGTGTTGTGCTGTTATATTTAAGCTGTGCAGCAAAAACCACCGAAAGTGCAAAAACTGCGAGGAAAAGAATGCCCATAAAAAAGCCCAACTTGCGCAATCCGATACGACGAGAACGGAAAAACAGGAAGGCACAAACAAGAAGTAGAGCAAAAGCAGCTACCGACCACCATGCCCAACGATCACTCGAATAGGACGTCCTCAAGCTGTGCCACCAACGTTCGATGAATGACTGAGGCACCGGCTCAATCTTGTCAACAATGGCAAGATTAGCAATTTGAAGATTGGTTTGAACATCCTCGTTCGACGGATCAAGCTTCAAAGCTTTCTCATAATAGTAGATGGCCATGGGATAGTTGCGCATCTTGTAGTAGGCATTGCCCATGTTGTAATAGACTGGCACCGACTCCATTTCTGTGTTGAGAATCTTCTGATAGAGCTCCACGGCGTTGTCGTAGTTACCAGAGTTATAGGCTGCATTGGCTTGGTTAAACCATTCGTCGACAGGGCTCTGGGCAAAGGTCCAACCCATCATTACCAACATATATATTAATAAGGTGTATCTTTTCATTTTGTTATTCCTTTCATTGTTCAGATGACTTTTTCCGCTTTCGAAATGACGTCGATGCCACGTTGATAAAGATCGTCCATCTTCTCCTCGGCACTACCAGGAGCGAAACGGGCAAACTCGCAGCTGTTAAGTGTGTCCACAAACTGTTGTGTCAACTCATCGGGCACATCCTTGCCCTTCATGGTCTCACTCACCGTCTCCATCGACAACTTAGAGCGCTCTATGCCAAGCTTATCTGCGATATAACCCCATAAGGCCTGCGACATTTCCTCATAGAACTTCTCCTGGTCTTTGGCTTTTAAGTGTTGATAAGCATTCTTCAAGCGGCCACGTGCCACCTTGTCGGCCTTGCGGTTGCGGTTGGCGGCTGTGTCCTTTGCCAGATCAGCGCGCTTCTTCAGGACGAACAGCAAAACGAAGAAGACCACTAATATACCCAACAGGATGGCAAAATAAACCGACGAGGCAAAGAAGCTGGAATGTTTGGGCTTTAAATGAGAACCGTCATTCATAATATGGCGCACATCGTTGCCCAGATACTTGATGTCTTCCTGATTGGAAGCATACACTCCACCACCATCGCCTTCGCTATCCTTACCTTTCTTCACCGAGAGTTCGTATGGCTCAGAAAGCAGTGTTTGGTAGGTTTCCGTATTGGGGTTGAAGAAAGTAAACTCCACAGGTTGGATAGAGAAAGTGCCGGCACGACGTGGGATGGCCAAATACTCAGCTTTTTTTGTACCCGTCAGACCTTGAGCACCGACATCTGTCGAAGTGGTGATTTTAGGGTCGTACACCTCGAAATCAGGCGGGAAAACCGGCTCGGGCATCTGCAACAGCTCCACGTTACCCGAACCAGATACGGTTAAGGTTAACGTAACCGCCTCGTTAGTGCTCAGTTCCGACTTGTCAATCGACGAGGTGAATTTATAATTTCCCACAGCACCAGCAAACGAATCGGGCTTGCCGTTTTCGGGGAGCGCCTTTACGTCGATACTAAGCGACTGCGATGAAAGTTCCTTCTGCACATTGGTGATATTGTTGTTGAAGAAGGGGTCGTTGAAGAAAGCCTCAAAGGGATCCATGCTACGGCGTTGGCTCCGTTGGGTACGAATCTGTGCAATGCACTCCATCGACATAGGGTCAATAGCTAACTTACCAGAGCGCTGAGGCACGATGATCACCTTTTGGATTTCGGCGGTCGTGTATTCAATACCATTGACATATTCGCTCGACTGCTTCAGCTTGCCGCTGTTGTCGGAGATGTCTTTTGTCCAGAAGCCAGCATATGACGGCATTTTGGAGACAGACACCGACGACACAGGCACCTTGGTGTAAAACTTATAGGTCAGCACGACCTGGTCGCCCAAATATACCGACTTCTTGGAAGGGATACACCTGAGGAACAAGTCCTTGCCACTGACTTGCGGGTCGTTGGTGTTTTGCTGCGCTTGTCCTTGATTGGACGATGCTCCTCCTCCACCCGAGGCGGCATAGCTACCGTCGTCGGGCAGCACCTTGACCTCAAAAGGCTCGCTGCTAACCTTGTTGCCATCAACGGTTAGTGATGCTGCTCCGATTTGGAAGGTACCCTCTCGGGTAGCCTGTATCGCATAGGTATAGGAATTGCGTGTGGAGCGCGTCACCGTGCCATTGATCAATTGGATGCTCGAGCTTGTGGATGTAAAAGGACCGCCCACCACATTGAAGCCCTCAAACGAAGGGGCCTGGAAATTACGTCCTTCCGCATTGGCTTCAAACACCACTTGGAAACGTTCGCCCACCACCACCTGTTTCTTGGCGGAAACTGTCAGGGTCGGGGTGTCCTGGGCCCAAAGGGCCATGGGCAATAAACATCCGAGGATTACAAATAATCTGAATACGCTCTTCATTATTTTCTTTGTTCTTTCGGTTGCAAAATTACATTTTTTCGTTTTTCCATCGGCAGGGGTTTACACCCCGTTTGCCACTCTATTATCGGCAGGAGTTACACCGGCCTGCCTACAATCTGTCGCCCCTACGGGGCTAGGCGTGACCTAATTACCAGTCTTTATCGGATTTCTTTTTGGGTTGTTGACGGACCTTCTGTTCGTTGACCTTTTCCATGGTCTTCTTTTCTTGGTTTTCAAGGGCATCCAGCATGCGTTGGGCATCGTCTTTCGACATCTGCTGGTTTTGCTGCTGCTGTTGTTGCTGCTGTTGCTGGTCTTGGTTCTGCTGTTGGTCCTGCTGTTGCTCTTGGTCTTGTTGGTCTTGCTGCTGGTCCTGTTGTTGTTGATCCTGCTGCTGGTTGTCGCCTTCACTCTTTTCAAAGATGGCGGTGACCTCCACATCGAAGTCGGGCATGGTGAAGAAGTTGCCCAACGGCTGCACCTTCACGGCGGTGTCACCCACCTGATGGATGACATATTCCTTGAACTTATAACCAGGCTCGGGAGCATTGTCGAGCTTCACCGTCTCGCGGCGTGTGGCCTCGGTCTGGTCAAGAAGCACGTGACCACCTTCGATGGTCGTGTCGGCTTCCACCTTGTAATAATCGGTGGCTTCAACAAAAGTGGCCTTAACCGTCACGTCGTTGTCGAGCATCTGGAACATGTTGTCGTCCGACACAGGCGCCGAATCAGTGGCATCCCTGTCGCTGACCACTCGAAGGTCGCCCAGCTGGTAGCCTTTGTCGGGACGCACAATGATACCGACGTTGTCGCCTGGCTTGACGAGGCTGTCTGTCACCGAGATGGTGCCGTTGGCCACACTGTCGATGCTAACTTTCAAGGCACTACGGAAGGTGGCCGTCACCGTCACGTCGAAGTTGGGCATCTTGAAGTTGTTCTTATTGACCGGCACTGTGTCGTTGCGTTTGCCCGTGCGGTATACGATGAACTTGTCAAGCACAAAGTCGTTCTCGCCTTGGGCTTCCAAAGTGACCTGCTGGCCTTCGACGGCCTTGCTGCGGTCGGCCTTCACCGCACCGTTTTTGATGTTCTTGTCGATTTCAATCTTATGTGCCTGCTTGAACTCAGCCGTCACCAACACGTCGAACTTGGGCATGACGAAGCTGCTACCGCTCACATCCACCGTGACTTGTTGGTTATCGGCTCGCACTACGATATACTGCGACAAGGCGTAATCCTTGTCGGGCTGAGATTTCAGCGTGATACGCTGACCATTGAAGGCCTCTTTTTCCTTCACCTCCACCCTACCATGTTCGGGCTGCACCACTTGAATCTTGCTCTTCACCAGATGGGCGCGGCAATACTCGAGGTTGTACAAAGCATTCGCATTCTCAGGGTTCAGCTTCAGCGACACCTTATATATATTAAAGGCGTCGTAATACTTGTCCCGCGCCAGCAGGCAGTTGCCCATGTTGAACACCGCATCCGACTTCAGTTTGGCATCGGGCGACATCTCCACCACCTTCTCAAAAGTGTTGTAAGCGCTGTCGTACTGCTGCATGCCGTAGTAGGCGTCACCTAGGTTGAAAATAGCCTTAGTGTTGTTAGGGCTTGCCTCTATGACTTCCTTGTATTTGGTGATGGCCTCAGCATAATTCGCCTTTTTGTATTGACGGTTGCCTTTTCGGATGACCTTTTCATCATTCTGTGCCGAAACCGTCAGCGCAGAAGATAGAAAAATTATGATTGTCAGATATTTAACAAGCTTATTCATCTTTCTTCTCAAAAATATTAAACTTCCTCTCCCAGCCTCTTTTGCCCGCCGAGATAAATATCTCAATGAGCAGGAGGACGATGGCAGCACCCACAAACCATTGGAACTGGTCCTCATAGTCAGTGAAGACCTTAGCCTCGATCTCCGTCTTGTCAAGTTTGCTGATGTCGTCGTAAATTTTACTTAAGCCCACGTTGGAATTGCTGGCACGGACATATATGCCGTTACCTGCAGAGGCAATCTTCTGCAACATCTGTTCATCGAGGCGAGTGATGATGGTCGTGCCGTTTCTATCCTTACGGTAGCCTGTCTGATGACCGTACTGGTTGTACTCTGGAATCGGGGCACCATCAGGCAGGCCCATACCAATGGTATAGATATGCACACCTTGTTTGGCCGCTTCTTGTGCAGCCTTCACAGCGGCATCGTTCTCATGGTCTTCACCGTCAGAGATGATGACGATGGCGCGACTGTGTGTCTCATCGGGGAACGACTTCAGAGCCAGATTGATGGCCTCAGCGACGGCCGTACCCTGCGACGCCACAAGTTTTGTGTTGATGGTCGAAAGAAACATCTTCGCCGCCGAATAGTCAGTGGTGATGGGCAACTGCACGAAAGCCTTGTCGGCAAAAACAATGATGCCGAGGCGGTCACCGCGCATATCGCTAATGAGCTTGTTGATAGCCTGTTTAGAGCGTTCCAGACGGCTGGGAACGATGTCCTCGGCATTCATTGAGTTCGATACGTCGACAGCGATGTAAAGATCGATGCCTTCGCGCTTCACCTCCTCCATCTTACTACCACTCTGCAAGTTAGCCAAAGCAAAGATAGAACAAACAATGATAAGAAGGAAAATGATGAACTTGAGCGTTGCACGACGCGAAGAATAACTCGGCACCAATTGTTTGCGCATCTCGATATGTGCAAAACGCTGAAAACGCCGCTTCTGCCCGAGGCGGAACAGGATATAAATGATGACCAATACTGGGACAATCAACAACCAGTAGAGGTATTCGGGATGTTCGAATCGCAATACGTTTTCCATAGCTTTAATCCGTTAAAGTTCTGAAAATAGTTTTACGCAGTAAGAACTCGAGCAGCAACAGGGCGATGGCCCAAGCCACCAATGGATAGAACTCCTCGTGGAGGCGGCGGAACTCCGTCACCTCGATCTTTGAGCGCTCCAATTTGTCGATTTCCTGATAGATCTCGTCCAACTTCTTGTTATTGTTGGCACGGAAGTACTTGCCACCTGTCGAGGTAGCGATGGTGGTCAGCAGCTTCTCATCAATTTCAACCTTCATCTGTTGCATGACCGTTCTGCCGAAGAAATCCTGCACGGGATAAGGTGCAGTGCCGTATGTGCCCACACCGATGGTGTAGACGCGGATGCCATACAGCTTGGCGATTTCAGCTGCTGTATAAGGGTCGACTGAGCCGGCGTTGTTCATACCATCGGTCAGCAAGATAACTACCTTGGAGACAGCCTCGCTATCTTTGAGTCGGCTGATGGCCGTGGCCAACCCATCGCCGATGGCAGTGCCGTCATCGATGAGGCCGTTCTTCATTTCGGCCAACATGTTGAGCATCACACCATGGTCGGTGGTCAGAGGCACCTGTGTGAAGGTTTCTCCAGAGAAGATGACCAATCCCATACGGTCGCCGGGACGGTCTTTCACGAAGTCGGAGGCTACCTGTTTGGCTGCGGTCAAACGGTCGGGCTTGAGGTCACGGGCCAGCATGGAACCGGAGACGTCCATGGCCATAACGATGTCGATACCTTCGATGTTGGAGGTCGAGTTGGTCGACGAACTCTGCGGACGGGCCAAGGCCACGATGAGCAGTGCCAAGGCAGCCATCTTCAAGGCAAAGAGCAGGTGACGGAACCATGCCTTCCATGTCCTCGGCAACTTGACCATACCTTTCAGGTCGGAGAAGGTCACGGCCGCCTCTTGTTTCTTGTGGCGCAGGATATACCAAATGATAGCCAGCGGCACCAAGAGCAAAAGCCACAGCAACTTGGGATTCGCAAATTCAATGTTCTCAAACATCTTTCACCTCCTCCTTTACTGCAGGCTCTTCCTGCTTCTGCTTTTTCATCTCGGCGAGTCGCGCTTCTTCCTCTGCTTTGCGCTGCTTGTATTGCGCATAACTCTCGTTGACGAACTCCGTCATACTCGTCATGGCATTCTCGCTTTCCAGATTGGAGCTCGAATATTTGGCGAACTTCACCAAATCGGCGACTTCCATGGTATCCTTCAGCTTGTTGTAGGTCTCTTGCGAGAAATGCAGCGGTTTGACTTCCTCCAAAATGTCATCGGTGGTCATCTCGACGGCATTCACGCCAAACTGGCCTTCGATGTATTCACGTGCGATGTCGGTCAGCGAGGAGAAATATTCCTTCACCTTGCCCGATTGCCAGAGTTTCTGCTGACGCAGATTCTCCAAGTCACCCACTGCCTTGTCGTAAGGCGGAATGACAGGACCACGGACGATGTTGCCATCGGCATCCACCTTGGGTTTGCGGTGCTTCCTCCAATACCAAATGCCAATGACAAGTAAGGCCAACAGCAAAGCACCGAGGATCCAGGGAAACACCTCTTTGAACTTCACAGGCGCGGCAATGGGCTCCACAATGGGCTTGTAAGCCATGGTGGTGTCGACCGTCATGGTCGTCGAATAAAGACGGATGGGGGCGGTATAGGCATTCAAACGGTTTGGGTCGTCGAACGAACGTGCATATTTCAATGCAATAGGCGGCACCTGCACTTGTCCCGTGTCGAACGTCATCAGCGTCAGCTGCTGCTTCACGATGACATTACTGTCGGCATCGGCGGTGCGTTCCACCTCGCTGCGCTTGATGATGTCGAGCTGTTCCGACAGCGTGTCAGTGGCGAAATCGTTCCATTCCACAAACCAGCCGTAAGGCACCTTGAGACTCAGGTCGAGCGTGAAAGGCTTGCCCACCTGCACATCCGTGCTTTCGACCTTGCCTTCCACCTCCACGTTCTGCGCCTTGAGGCCACCGAGCAGGGCGAATGTCGCCATCAAAAACATTATGGTTTTCTTCATCTTCTTGCCTCCCTTTTCTTAAAGAGTTGCATCAAAGGTTTCACATAGTCTTCATCGGTGTAAATCAGCGAGTTGTCGATACCATGTTTGGTAAACTCGCGATTCAGTTCCGCTGATTTGTATTGGATCATCTGCTGGTAGGCACGGTTCCATGCGCGACTTGAGGTGTCGACCCAGCGTTCCTTGCCTGTCTCCGAGTCGCGGAATTTCACCAAGCCTACCTTCGGGATGTCCATCTCGCGGCGGTCGGTGATGCGCAAGGCGACGAGGTCGTGCTTGTTGGCACAGATCTGCATCTCCTTCTCGAAGCTCTTGTCCGTCATGAAGTCGGAGATGAGGAAGGCTGTGGTGCGGCGCTTGATGGCCGAGGTCAGGAAGCGCAGGCCCTCACCGATGTCGGTGCCGCGTTCCGTCGGCTTGAAGTCGACAATCTCGCGGATGATGCGCAGGATATGTGAGCTACCTTTCTTGGGCGGGATGAACTTCTCAATCTTGCTGCTGAAGAAAATCACGCCCACCTTGTCGTTGTTCTGGATGGCAGAAAACGCCAAGACGGCTGCCAATTCGGCAGTCAGGTCACGCTTCGACTGGCTCTGCGAGCCGAAATCATTGGAACCCGACACGTCGATGAGCAGCATGACCGTCATCTCACGCTCTTCCTCGAAGATCTTGACGAAAGGCTTGTTGAAGCGGGCGGTGACGTTCCAGTCGATGTTGCGGATGTCATCGCCATATTCGTACTCACGCACCTCGCTGAAGGTCATACCACGCCCCTTGAAGGCACTGTGGTACTGTCCCGAGAAGATGTGGTTCGAGAGGCCTCGCGTCTTGATCTCGATCTTGCGGACTTTCTTGAATATTTCTGTTGATTCCATATTTTAAACCATCATTTTTTCTTTTTTCGGCATGGGGTTTACACCCCGTTCGCCGTTTGTCGGCAGGGGTTTACACCGCCTGCCTACACTGCTGTCGTCCCTACGGGACTTGGTTTTACGGCACTTCGATGGTATTTAGGATTTCATTAATAATCTCTTCTGTTGTGATGTTTTCAGCTTCAGCCTCGTAGGTCAAACCGATACGGTGGCGCAATACGTCGGGAGCCACGGCACGGATGTCCTCGGGGATGACGTAGCCACGGTGCTTGATAAAAGCGTAGGCCTTGGCTGCCAATGCCAGGTTGATGGTGGCACGAGGCGATCCGCCGTAGCTGATCATATTGGCGAACTTCTTCAGTTTGTAGTCAGAAGGATAACGTGAGGCGAAGACAATGTCAGTGATATAGTTTTCAATCTTTTCATCGAGATAGATTTCGCGGCACACCTCGCGGGCGCGGATGATATCCTCAGGCTTCACTACGGCGTTGATTTTCGCTCCAGTGCTGGCAATCTGCTGACGCAGAATCAGTTTCTCCTCTTCCTTTTTGGGGTAGTTGATGACCACCTTCAGCATGAAACGGTCTACCTGGGCTTCGGGCAGCGGATAGGTGCCTTCCTGCTCGATGGGGTTTTGGGTAGCCATGACCAAGAAAGGATCCGGCAATTTGAAGGTCTCGTCACCAATGGTCACTTGATGCTCTTGCATGGCTTCGAGCAAAGCACTCTGCACCTTGGCAGGAGAACGGTTGATTTCATCTGCCAACACGAAATTGGCAAAGATGGGGCCGCGACGCACCACAAACTCCTCCTTCTTCTGGCTGTAGATCAGCGTACCGATGAGGTCGGCGGGCAGCAGGTCAGGAGTGAATTGGATACGGGCGAAGTTGGCATCGATGGCGCTAGCCATGGACTTGATGGCCAAGGTCTTGGCCAGACCTGGCACACCTTCGAGAAGAATGTGTCCGTTGGCCAACAGGCCGATCAAGAGGCGTTCGGTCATCTGTTTCTGTCCGACGATGACCTTGTTCATTTCGAGGTTGATGAGGTCGAGGAATTGACTCTCACGTTGGATTTTTTCGTTCAGTTCACGAATGTCAGTTTCGATCATTTTATGTTGAATTGTTGATTGTTTAATCGTTTAATTGTTGGTTGACGCGGGACTTCGGGACGCGGGACACGGGACAAAAACCCTGCCAACAAGTCACTTTTTCATTTCGCGCAGCCTGCGTCAAAAAGCGTGCAAAAATAGTCGTTATTCAGGTTGAATAACTCCTATTTAATAATTTTATTGCAGAAAAAGGGTTGCGGCATCGAAAAAAACTGTAATTTTGCAGGCAGAAAATCCAGTCAGGGGCAGCGTTACAAACTTTTGTGCGGTAACGGATTACATGGCTGGTAGAATAATCCGACCATGGATGGTCCAAACCCATTGTGAGGTACTGTGAAACTTGGTCGATCAATACAACCGTCGGACGGGAAATGGCGACTGCCAAGCCCTTTATAACTCCGACGAACACAAACCGTACACATTCCAATTGAGTAAAACAGGAGGTAATGTAGAGTGCGGTTTTCTTTTTATACCTCAACTTTGTTGATGCAGT
>CACXIM010000073.1 GCA_902767725.1 uncultured Bacteroidia bacterium
TTGTTCTTTTGATTAAGTAGCTCGTCAAGACCTGGTTGTAGTCCTTATTAATATCGGCCTCAACGTAGTCGATTTGGTACTGGTAGCAATGGCGCAGCAGAGCTTCCTTGCGCTCAGTCATAATCTTCTTGTATGCCTCCTGAACCTCAACGGGATTGAGTTTCAGCACATCGCCCGACTCCAAATCAACAAAACGGTACGGGCGGTTCTCAAAGTCCAGATTCTGCTCCAAATTGTTGTCGAAGACATGGAACAGGATGACTTCGTGTTTGTTGTATTTCAGATGCTCCAACGCCTCGAACATCGGCTTGTAGTCATCAAGGCCATCGAGCATGTCGGTAAAAATCACCACCAAGCTACGGCGGTGCGTCATCTCCGCAATCTGGTGCAGGCACTGCGGCGTCGAAGTGATCTTTCGGTTGTTTTTGTCGTAAGTGTCAATCAGTTTCTCCAGTTCAGTATAGATCAACTTGTTATGCACATTGGACGATTTGGCGGGTTCGTGGAACGCAATCGTCTCATCAAACAAGTCGAGGCCAACGGCATCGCGTTGGCGGCGCATCAGTTCCATGAGCGAGGCGGCAGCATAGATGGAGAAAAAGAGTTTGTTGGGATGCTCGAAGTCGACTTTCTGCCTCACGGGGAAGCACATGCTCGAGCTTTGGTCGATGACCAGTTGGCAACGCAGGTTGGTCTCCTCCTCGTAGCGCTTGACGAAGAGTTTCTCCGTGCGGCCATAGAGTTTCCAGTCGATATGGCGGATGGGCTCGCCCGTGTTGTAGAGGCGATGTTCGGCAAACTCAACTGAAAAACCGTGGAAGGGACTCTTGTGTAAACCTGTGATGAATCCCTCCACGATTTGACGTGCCAAGAACTCCAAACTGCCGAATTGCGTCAGCCGGTTCCTATCGATTGAAAAGTCCAAAGTTGTTGAACTGTTGATTGTTGAATTGTTTAATTATTGACGATGACTTATGACAATGACAATGACCGCTTCAACTTAGGGTAAAAGCGGTCATAGTCATAGTCACTAGTCATAGTCAGAACAGCTTCTCCAGTTTCTCCACGAACACCTTCTTGGGAGCGGCGCCGACATTCTTGTCGACAGGCTGTCCATCCTTGAAATAGAGGACGGTGGGGATGTTCATGATGCCGAACTTGGCGGCTGTGCCGGGGCATTCCTCGACGTCGCACTTCACGGCAACCACTTTGCCTTCATATTCTTCCGAGAGTTCCTCGATAATGGGTTCCACCTTCTTGCAAGGACCGCACCATGTGGCCCCAAAGTCCACCATCACAGGGAGTTCCGATTTCAGGACGACTTCTTCAAAACGGTCGTCAGTCATTTGAATTACTGCCATAGTCTTTAGTCTGTTTAGTTTATAGATTTGTTACTACTCATTTTCGGTCTGCAAAGATACAAATATTCTTTTTTATCGCAAATCAAATTCCACAAAAGGCATCTTTTCCAACAGCGGCAACACCTCCTGAGCGTTGATGGCGCCTTTTGCCGGAGTGAGATTGCAGGACTTCTTGCCCAAGGGGTCAAAGAGATGCAATTTATAATGCTGTTTACCAGGATTCTCCTTCATGACTTTGATGAACTCATCCATGCTTTCCTTATTCATCTCGGCCACATTCAACTTGATGTAAACCGTCTTCGAAGTGGATTCCAAAAGCGAATCCAACAGACGCGCTTCCGTAAACCTTACTTCAAGCGTCTGCAACACGACATTCGGGTCTTGTCCTGCCCTAGGGAACGGTCGGTCCATGATGCCAGAAAGCATTACGAATGAATTGACAGTCAGCAGGTTTCTACAGTTCAGATAGTTCTCTTTGAACAGCGCAAATTGTAAGGCACCGCTTTGGTCTTCGATGGTGAAACGACCGTAAGGATTGCCGTTTTTCGCCGTAAACTCCTCAGCACGCGTAATTTGGCCTCCCAGGCGTACAGGACGCTTCAGGTTTTTCTCCACATCGTTCAGCGCGGCTTTCAGTCCTTCCACATCGCAGTTACAGAAGTACTTGATGGGGAGATGATAGACCTGCATGGGATGCGATGAGATATAGAAGCCCAAAGCCTCCTTCTCCATCTCCAGCTCCTTCATCTTCGACCATGGTTCGCACTGTGGCAAAGGCATGTTGAAGGTCTCCTCTGCCCCGCCCTCGTCACCAAAGCCGAAGAGGTCCATCTGCGAAGAGTTCTTACGTTCGTTGAAAGAGGCCACCATACGCATGGCGCGTTCGGAGAACGACACCGAATCATTGGGGGCGATATAGAACAACATGGCGCGATGGAAGCCCTTGAAGCTGTCGAAGCAGCCAGCCATACCCATGCTCTCCAAGGCCCTGACGTTGAGGCCTTTGTCCGCCACACGCATCACGAAGTCGCCAAAGTCCTTGAACTTACCGTTGGCTTCGCGCTCGGCCACGATACCGGCCACAGCCGCCTCGCCCACGTTCTTGATGCCACCCATGCCGTAACGGATCTCACCCTTTTCGTTGACCGAGAACTCGTATTCCGACTCGTTGACATCGGGACCAAGAACATTGATTTTCATGCGCTTGCACTCCTCCGTCATGAAGTTGACCTGCTTGATGTCGCCCAGCTCATTGTTGAGCACCGCAGCCATGAACTCTGCCGGATAGTGTGCCTTGAGGTAAGCCGTCTGGTAGGAAACCCAGCTGTAGCATGCCGCGTGCGACTTGTTGAACGCGTAGGAAGCGAACTTCTTCCATTCTTCCCAGATTTTCTCCAAGCGTTTCTTCACCTCTTCTTCGGGCAAGTTCTCTGTCCTGGTTAACTTGGCCACACCTTGTTTCATGAACTTGCCATAGAGCTCCTCCATCTTTGCCAGCTGCTTCTTACCCATGGCCTTACGCAGGGTGTCGGACTCACCTCTGGTGAAGTCGGCCAACTCGCGCGAGAGCAACATCACCTGCTCCTGATACACGCAAATGCCGTAGGTGTCCTTCAAATATTTCTCCATGCAGTCGAAGTCGTATTTGATTTCCTGCCTACCCTGCTTGCGCGCGATGAAATCTGGGATGTTATCCATCGGGCCGGGACGATAGAGAGCGTTCATAGCGATGATATCACCGATGACGGAAGGCTGAAGCTCGCGCAGGTATTTCTGCATGCCCGGAGATTCAAATTGGAACGTGCCGATGGTGTTGCCTGCCGAATACAATTTATAAGTTTCTTCGTCGTCAATCGGGATGTGGTCGATGTCGATGTCGATGCCACGGGTCTTCTTGATGTTCTTTAAGGCATCCTTGATCAAGGTCAAGGTCTTTAGGCCAAGGAAGTCCATCTTGATGAGGCCAACCGTTTCAATGACATGGCCATCATATTGAGTTACCACGACATCCTCTTTGGTATCCTTATCCCTGACGGTACACACGGGTGCCACATTAGTCAAGTCGTCGGCACCGATGATGACGCCACAGGCATGGATGCCGATTTGGCGGTTGGTGTCCTCCAGCTCCTCGGCGTAGGTCAGCATGGAAGAGATATTTTTGTCGTCGCCATTGAGCATCTCTTTCAGCTCGGGCACGTATTTGTAGCAGTTCTTCAGGTTGACCTTAGGCATCTTCTTGGGCACCTCGCCTTCCACGGCTTTCACCGCAGACTCGTCGAAGTTGCGGTCAGGGATAAAGCTCTTGATCTTGGCTACCTCGGGCAGCGGCACCTTCTGCACACGACCCACGTCTTGGATGGCCGACTTGGCCGCCATGGTGCCATAGGTGATGATATGTGCCACTTTCTCCTTGCCGTATTTCTTGGTCACCCAGTCGAGCACACGCTCACGCCCGTCATCGTCGAAGTCGACGTCGATATCAGGCAGGGAGATACGGTCGGGGTTGAGGAAACGCTCAAACAGCAAGTCGTATTTCAACGGGTCGAGGTCGGTGATCTTCAAGCAATAGGCCACCACAGAGCCAGCGGCAGAGCCACGGCCCGGACCGACCGAGACACCCAGCTCTTCGCGCGCTGCACGGATATAGTCGCTGACGATGAGGAAGTAGCCCGGGAAGCCCATGGTCTTCATCACGTGCAACTCAAACTTGATACGCTCAATCTGGTCTTCAGTGAGGTTTTCGCCATAACGCTCTTTGGCGCCTTCCCATGTCAATTTGGCGAGGTAGTCAGCCTCGAGTTTGATACGGTACAGACGGTCGTAACCGCCCAGTTTCTTGACCTTCTTCTCGCCCTCTTCATGCGACATCACCACGTTGCCGTGCTCGTCGCGAGTAAACTCGTTGAAGAGGTCTTCCTCGGTGAACTTCTTGCGATACTCCTCCTCCGTGCCGAAGTCCTCCGGGATGGGGAACTTGGGCATAATTGGGTCGGAATCGATGCTGTAGGTCTCCACCTTGTCAACAATCTCCTGCGTGTTCTCCAGTACCTCGGGATGGTCGGAAAAGATTCGGCCCATCTCTTCGGGCGTCTTCAGCCATTCCTGCTTAGTATAACGCATTCGCCTAGGATCGTCCAAGTCTCTGCCTGTGCTCAAGCAGATAAGGCGGTCGTGTGCTTCTCCGTGTTCTTCTTCCACAAAATGAACATCATTAGTGGCTACAACCTTGACATCATATTTTTTTGCCAAATCGAACAAAATTTTGTTCACATCCTTTTGTTGTTCATATGTTTCAGTATTACCCCCAGGTTTATCTGTTTTATGCCGTTGGACCTCAATGTAATAATCATCACCAAAAACATTTTTGAACCATTTGACACTCTCTTCTGCCCCTGCAATGTCGCCTTTCAGTATTTTTTGTGGCACCTCACCTGCAAGACATGCCGAACATGCCACAAGTCCCTCATGGTATTTTTCTAATAGTGCATGATCAATACGCGGTTTATAATAAAATCCTTCTGTATAAGCGATGGAGCTAAGTTTACAAAGACTGTGATAACCAGCTTTGTTCTTGGCCAAAAGAATAAGATGCCAACGATAGTCAATTCGGTGTTCGATGCTTTCTGGAGCGCAATAGGCTTCCATACCGAAAATAGGCTTGAAGAACTGCTTGTTCAGCTTTTCGATTTGCTCTTGAGCGGCAATCTTTTCTTCCTCGGTGGACTCAGGCTTCCCTATAATGGCTTGTTGCTCCTTGATGGCATCCTTCACCTTGCCGTTTTCCTTGTTCACCGTGTCGGCGAAGTCCTTGATGCCGAACATATTGCCATGGTCGGTGAGGGCGAGGCTATACATGCCGTTTTTCTTGCATTTGGCCACCAGGTCGGGCACCTTCGACATGCCATCGAGCATGGAATAGTGCGAGTGGACGTGCAAGTGGGTGAAGTGCTGCGGGATATAGTTTCCCTCTTCCGGTTCTTCCTCCACTTTTTCCTCCTCGTCAAAGTTCGCCTCCACCTTGATGCCAGCAGGTTGGATCACATCGGGATTGGCAGCCTTGAAATCGTCGATGAATTGAGCGTCGACGTGAAGGTCGGTCTCATCCAGCACACCACGACGGATCAGTTCGAGGAAGACGCGGGCCGTGGCCTCCACATCGGCGGAGGCGTTGTGGGCCGAGTCGAAATACTCGCCAAACAGCAGGTGATGGAACTCGCCCAAGCGTGGCAGCTTGAACTTGCCGCCCTTGCCGCCAGGGAACTGGCAGAACTCGGCCGTCTTCTCCGTGCAGGTGTCGATGATTTGCCAACGGGGCAAAGGATTCTCGCGGCCGCAGCGCAGGAATTCGCAGCCCAACACATTGAGGTCGAAATTGATATTGTGACCGACCAAGTATTTCGCTTTGGCGGCGGAAATCATAAACAAGTCGAGCACCTCGTTGAGCGGCTTGCCGTATTTCATGGCGTGTTCGGTGGAGATGCCGTGCACCATCTTGGCATCGATGGGGATGACAAAGCCGTCAGGCTGAACGAGATAGTTGTGATTCTCCACGAAGCGACCTTTCTCGTCATGGATCTGCCAAGCCAGTTGCACCATGCGTGGCCAGTTGTCGAAGTCGGTCAGCGGAGCGTTTTCAATTTTGGGAAGACCAGTGGTCTCTGTATCGAAGACTAAAAACATAATCAGTTGAAAGTTTAGAGTTTAGAGTTTAGAGTTTAGGGAATTCCAGCTCTTTTTTTCAGCGTTCAAAGATAAGAAAATATCGGAAACAGCGCAAGAAGACCGAAAAGAAAAACATCTTCAAAATGCTTGTTTCTTATTATTTAAAACCTCAATCGTTAATTGAGACTTCTTCAAGGCCAAGCCATCATTATCATCCGCCTGAACTAAATACTCTACACCATCAAAATCTAAAAATAGGCATTTTTCCAATTCTCAACCTCATTGTTTGCTGCTTGTATCACTAATTGCTTGATACAAAGCCGTTTTCAAATCAAATTTCAAGAGTTCTCGGATGTCTTTTAGGTAATGGTCAATCATATTCCGCAGTCTTTTTGCATCAAGTATCCAATGCAATTCAGTGATTGAGGTGAAAAGGATGTAATTTGCCGTGTCTGGGCTAATATTGAACTCTTTCACAAGACTGCTTTGTGCGTTTTTTTCATCACTGCGTCTGACGACGGCGATGAGTTCATCCACCTTGATGCTATCATTGCTTCGTTGCAGTTTTTCAAGTTCGATCAGGATGCGCAAATGCTTCACAAGCGCCCGACAAATGTCGCCGAAATTATCGGCGATCAATTTGTCGAAATCGGTTTCTATAGAAATAAGGGCTCCATCTTTTTGTTGGGCTATTCTTATATTCATAGGGCTTGTGTTTTTACTGTTCAAGGAGGTGTTGATACTCTGGGTCTTTGACCACTTTTTTGAACTCTGCGACCACATTGGGCAATTTCACGATGGGCTGGCCAAGGCGCGTGGTCACGTTGGGGTAGTGAGCCTTCACCCATTCCACCACTTGGTTGCGGACTTCGTTGTCGAAATAGAGTCTGACTTGCAGCGGGGTCTTGATTTCGGCAGCGTTGGCAAGGGTGCTGTCCAATTGGCCGTTCTCGATCGGGTTCTCCATGGTGATGCCGAGCACGTAGGGCACGATGGCTCCGATGAGCGAGCCTTTGTCGGCTTCGGGATTCACTCCCATTTCAGTGCGGATGCCGGTCACCATCTTTCCCAGGACGATCATGCCTTCGGCAAGGCCGGTGGCACAGATGGCGTCCATTTCGGCGACCACGGCGGGGTGGTCGGTGCCCAGTTCCGGGAATCGGTTACGGATTTTCATTTCAAGTTGGGTGCGGAAGGCATCGATGTTGGCGCGGGCTTCCAGTTGCTGTTTTCTCTTTCTCTCTTGTTCTTTGTGGGTTTTTTTAGTACTCATAGTGGTTTGTTTTTTTAAATTTTGCCCAATTAATACGATTGACCAAAAGGCAATGAATTTAAGTAAGTCGTAAAACACTAAAAACCAGAAAAATAAAAATATTAAAAATATGTGCGTAAAACCGTGCGTAAAAGCAGCAATAGAGTCCTTTTGTAACCGTTTCGGCCAACCGTCAATTGAGATGTACCTTATAAATGACTACATCTACAAAATCCGAGCTGGTCTGCCAAACTTCCCTTCTTGATAATAGTCTGGCGTGTGCAACTGATTCGGTAGGGGCTTCCAAATCAAGATAAATCTGATACCTGTTGCCATCAATTTGGCCATTCGAACGGACACAGCCGTATTCAACTTTGTAAGCGTTCATAATACTAATATTAATTGTACTTTTTTGATTTTAACAGGTATTAATACGATTGGCTCTATAACAATGAAAGAAGATCCTTCGTAATTCGTTATAAAACAGGAATGTAAAAAGAGGAAAAATATGTGCGTAAATTTGTGCGTAAATAGTATTTTTCTATCTTTGCATCCCAAACACTCATAAATATGCCAGTAAGATTTACCTTGGAAAAACGATCCAACAAGTATGGCGAGTGTCCCATCAGACTCTCATGGAGTTTTGGCGGACGGCGTTATCAAACCACCATTGGGTTTTCCGTCATGGAAACATATTGGGACGAAAAGAAATGCCTAGTGAAACCCGAATTTCACAACCAAAAAAGGCAAACAGCCGATGACATCAACTTCTATATCAAGCGCATCGGCCAAGTTGTGACTTGCATCGAGCAACATCTTGCCGGTAATGAGAAGGCTCTAACGAAAACCATAATGAGGAATGCCATCAGTGATGCATGCGGTCTTGATGTCGCTCTCCCAAAGGATATAGTAGAACGCTGTTTGGATGGCCTCTCCGAGACAACTTCCAACCCATATTCTTTGTATTATCACTACAACCACTCGGACAAGAATTATCGGTATATTTGCGATGCCAAACACCTATACCCTGCCGGAGGCAAGTTTAAGATTCTTCAAGAATTGTTTGGAAGAGGCGAATGTATTGCCGTACCCGTTTCAGAGTTTGAGTCAAAAAAAGTAGAGGGAGCAATGTATCCTACTATTCATTTTGAAACGGTTAAATATGAAGAGGTGTTTGGGCGGTAAGCCATCCACCTATCCGAAAAGCTGATGGGCAAAGAAAAAAGGTGGATTTCAATCAGCCCGAAATAAGTAATCCATTTCAAAACCCATCTTCCATTCCCGTTTTGTCTATATTGATAATATTGTAGCGATAGAAACGGCGGATCTTTTCAGGCATGTTTTGAAGGAAAGTATCGTTTTCTTTCAGCTCTAACACCTCCTGATATGTGGTAAGATTGTTAATGACAATTCCTTGTGCATTATTTATTGTGTATGACTCAAGACCATTCTTCAACATAGTATATGCTGTTTTATATGCATTTAATTTTTGGGGAGCGTTGCTAACCTTATCACCAAAATCAAATAAGATTTCACCAAGAACAACCGTCTTATTATTACCATCTATACTACCTTTTTGCAGTTCTGTTGCTACACCAAGATAATGAGAAATCATTTGTTTTATTCCTTCACAATAGAAAGGACTTCGATCTTTAGTAGCCAAACATCTTTTACCTTTAATATCCTGTAATGAAACACCCGCATCCGAAAGTGCGCCACGCAAATCTTTATAAACTTTATCGTAATAATCCACTTTCTTCACCTCGACAGGACCAGAGCCCAAATATTCGGAAAACTTGGATTCAAGAAACAACAAATAATAATCACCAAATAATACGACATCTATGTTTGAAAAATTATTACTTCCCTTGTTTACCTCGTTTTTAACTTCAAATCTCACATTCGTGAATTTTTTTGGTTTTCCATTAATCGGAAAATAGATAGGGTTATCATTGCTCACAGAAAAGAACACAAGCAAGGATGCTAATGATGAAGAATGAAGGGTCATAATTTTTGCCGCTTCTTGACCATCACCGCTAATGGCTTCTGCATACTTAGAACAAAAGACCGGGTTATTAATACCAAATACCTCTTTTAGACAATGACCAGAGAATGACAATGACCAAGGTGATTCTTTCCCTTTTGCATAATTGGGCTTTAATTGAACGTCTTTAGAGACAAGGAATATATTATCCTTAAAAAACTTGTAAAGGCCATTTACTTTGGCGGATTTTTCTAATCTTTCAGTATTATTCATACAATTATACATTTGTGTCATCTAAAAGTTTGAAATCATAGAATCTAACTGTCTTATAAATCTAAAAACCAAAAATTCAAAGGCATTATTCAACAACACTCTGATTTTTCAAATTTGTAAGCGACTCTGATCATTCAAAATACACTTGCAAAAATACAATTATTCCTTTTCACACAAAAAAAAACGCCTAAATAATTCTTACTTTTGCGCCAGGGTTCCGTCCCTTCCGCGGGAATTCCATTCCCGCCGCAAAAGCCCCAAATAAGAATGCCCACCAACACCAACATACCCAACGAAACCTCCACTTGGCAGGAGCCAGGCACCTGGCGCAAACCGTGCATCGTGCATGTGACCATGGTGGCCAAAGGACGAGAGCCCATTTTTGGCAAACTCACCCACAATGGCATTCATGCCGAGGTGGAAAAGACAGCCATAGGCTGGGCATTAATCAACCAACAGCAACGGATGCTTGAACTTTGCCCTTCACCATATCGTTTTGCAGGTTAGACGCACTATGCAGCGCAGCATCAAAGAGGTGGTGCGGGGCTATATGCAGGGCTGCAAGGCTGAAGCCAGAAAACTTGGCTTTGAAGGGAACCTGTACGACTCGCCGCCATATTACCGTGTGCTTACCCATAAAGGACAACTTCAAGCGATGATAAACTATGTTTACGCTAACCCAGAACGGTCATGGCAACGTAAACAAAACCCTGACCTTTTCCGAATGTACCGTAGAACAGAGGCTTGCGGCATGCTTTTCACTTCTATGGGCAATCATTTCCTCCTCGACTGGCCCGACCGCCAATTGGTAGAAATGTCGCGTAATGCCACGGAAGAGCAAGTCCAAGAAAGGCTGAAAGCGGTGTTGCGGTCTGCACAAAATGGAGCAGTAACCTATACGGCTTCCATCAGCAAGGGTGAGCAACTCATCGCACGGACACTTCGGACGCAAGGCTTTCCTTTAGTTGTGCTTCTCAATGAAGGCTTTCCCGAGGAAGGATCACCGCACGAGCGGTTTTACAAGCCGGGTGGTGTTTATTTTGAGGCGTGTTCCCAAGGAAAGCTTTTGCTTTTGGAGCCAACGGAAGAGGCATTCAGTGCGCCTTTCATCCGTCAATCTGTCGAGGAAACGCTTCGCCGCAAGGCCGAGGCCAAGCATTTCGAATACATGCCTGTTGCAACCGATTCGTTGCGCTATCGTTTTGTTGCGCTCAATGAGATGGGGAGGTTGCTTGTGGCTGGGCAAGGGGCGGATGAAATCCGCCTTTAAGGGACAGGACAGGAACGCTTAAAGCTAAAAAAGCGAATCCTAAATTACCACACTTCATCCTTCTTTCTTTTCCGTCAAGATCATAAACAGGATTGCGAAAAGAATCAATGCGACACCGAGGGCGACATTGAGGGTGAAAGCCTCGTGAAAGACCAACGTGCCAATGACGATGGCTGTCAAAGGCTCAAGAATGCCAAGGATGGAGGTCTTGGTAGCACCGACAGCCTTGCTTGAAGCCGCCAAGGTGATGGTGGCAATGGCGGTAGGAAGAACCGCCAAGCCCAACACATTCAGCCAACTGATGGCATCGGGAACAGCATTGAGATGCACGCCGAAACCCGACAAGGCAAACAGCATCACCGAGCCAATCAAGAAGCAATAGAAAGTCAAAGTGAGGTTAGGAATGGCCTTGACTTGCTCGCTCAGGTTGACGATAACAATAAATAAGGTATAGCACAGTCCCGAGGCCACCACGAGGGCGATGCCACGCCAGTCGATGAAGCCGCCACCGCCCTTGAGCGAGAGCAAGATGGCGCCCGCCACACCCGCAAAGATGGAAATCCAAGTTTTCCAACTCGGGAACTGCCCGAAAAACATCATGATGAGTGCGACCATGATGGGATAGACATAGAGGATGCTCGTGGCGATGCCAGAAGGGATGTATTTGTAGGCTTCAAACAAGGTGATGCTGCATCCGGTGAACAAAACGCCCAAAATGGTCATTAGTCCGAACTGCTTCCAGGTAATGCGAATCTGACGTTTCGCGACGAGCATATAGGCCAGCATCAACAATGTGGCCACACCATAGCGGTAGAACAATAAAGAGTTGACGTCCAAGCCCTTGTTGATGACTGGCACGCCAAAGAGCGGGTTCATGCCGTAGGTGATGCCCGAGACGATGCCCGCGAGATAGCCCCAATGAAGTGTATTCTTTTTTTGCATTTTAATTATTCTCAAGCCGGCCCTTCGACCCTTCGACGGGCGCAGGGCTCAGGGGCCTAGCTTCTGAAAACGGCCGCAAAATTAGGCATTGTCGGGCGATTTCCGAAACGGGAAAAAAGAAAAATTTGTTCCGACCTGATTGCCAGTCCGATAAAAAGTTGTACTTTTGCAGCCGAAACCTCGGGTAGGTTTTAGTTAATTCATTAAAAATC